>JBBIRT010000167.1:0-2387 GCA_037441725.1 Deltaproteobacteria bacterium
TAAAAAGTTCTGGAGGAATTATCGATTATCATCATTCACAAAGGTTTAGAGAGCGTGTAAAGAGGGAGATGGAAGAAGCTGCTGAATTGTGGGGGATGAAGTAGATGTGAAAAAAAGGGAGAAGCTGTGAAGAAGGTCGTCCTCATCGAAGGCCTTTTACTTGTAGGGGTGAGCTTAGTGGGCATGGGAGAAGGACTCCGCCTGGTCATCCTTAAAGATCCCTATACCCTCTATGATCCTTTGGGTCCAGGTTTCTATCTCATCGCCATCAGCCTTGGTCTGATGACCATTGGGGGGGCCCATCTCTTCTGGCACTCTACATCGAGCCTCTCCATGGAATGGTCACCAGTGGATAGGAAGATGAAGATCAAGATGGCTTTCACGGTTCTTTCATATATCCTCTATCTTTTTCTCATCAGGATCCTCGGTTATCCACTGGCTACCCTCTTCTTCTTCATTTTGGGGTTTAAAATCCATGGAGTAAAATCGTGGTCTTTTATTGTTCTGCTTTCTTTAATTTTTTCTGCTTTTTATTATTTAATCTTTGTACATTATTGCCACATGGTTTTCCCAAGGGGGATCCTTTTTTGATAAAGGCTCAGTTCGGAAGGACAAGATAAATGGATTTAATTCATGGGATTATTCATTCACTTACCCCCTATAATTTGCTTTACTGTTTTTTGGGTTGTTCGTTAGGCACATTGGTTGGTGTCCTACCTGGTTTGGGACCAGCTGCGACCCTCTCTATCCTGTTGCCCATGACCATGTATCTTGATCCCATCGGATCGATTATCATGCTGGCCGGATTAGCTTATGGGGCGATGTATGGAGGATCGACCACGAGCATCTTGGTTAATATTCCTGGAGAGGCGGCCTCTGTAGCCACCAGCTGGGATGGTTTTGCGATGACAAGGCGAGGTCGAGGGGGTAAGGCCTTATGGATAGCTGCTGTGGGGTCCTTCGTTGCCGGGACAATTTCAACCTTAGGCCTTTCCTTCATTGGCCCTGGCATTGCGAAATATGCCTTGAAATTTGGACCTCCAGAATATTTCGGACTTTTAGTATTAAGCCTAACTCTGATTGTAAGTCTTTCAGGGACGTCTCTTATGAAGGGATTAGGAGCTGGCCTGATAGGGATTCTTCTCACTGGCATTGGATTGGATCCTGTCACAGGGATTACCCGTCTTGGCTTTGGTGTGATTGGATTGATGAGGGGATTGGATCTAGTCTCGTTAACGATTGGGATTTATGGAATTGCTGAAATCTTGGTCAGTGCAGAGGCCGGCCTTGCCAAGATTTATGAAGGAAAGCTGGGCAAGATGATGCCTCAGGGTAAGGAGCTGAAGAAGGGATTATTAGCCAGCCTTCGAGCAACTGGGCTGGGTTTTCCACTTGGATTGTTACCAGGATTAAGCCCCATTGTCTCTTCTTTTTTGGCCTATGATATGGAGAAAAGGGTTTCGAAGCATCCAGAGAAGTTTGGGACAGGGGTGATTGAGGGAGTGGCCGCCCCTGAGGCAGCCAACAATGCTACAGCTCAAGCTGGTTTTGTTCCCCTCATGTGCCTTGGCATCCCTACCAACCCGGTTAATGCGATTATCCTCGCTGCCTTGATGTTGTATGGGTTGAAACCGGGGCCGGTTTTTTTCATTCAGAATAAAGAATTTGTCTGGACCGTGATTGGAAGCATGTATATTGGGAATGTCATGCTGTTAATCCTCAACTTACCTCTGGTTGGATTTTGGGCGAGGGTCAGTACCATCCCTTACAAATACCTGGCTCCAACCATCTTGGCCATTTGTATGGTTGGAGCCTATTCCTCTCGTAACACTCTGTTTGATGTTTGGATTGCTCTTGGAGCAGGTTTTTTAGGCTATATCATGAGAAAATATGAATGGCCCCAAGCCCCCTTTCTGGTAGGATTTATTCTTGGAGATATGGTGGAGATCTCCTTAAGGCAATCCCTTTCCATGGGAGGGCCTTTAATCTTTTTCAATCGTCCTATGACGATTGTTTTTCTTCTTTCTGCCGTGATCTTAGTCTTCCTCTCATTGAAATTCTTCAGGCGTCTTCCCCAAGAGGTACTCAAAGGGAAATCAGATGGATAGAGGATAAAAATTTATCTCAAAACATTTCTATTTAAGGGTGGAGTTCTATGGAATCTGAAATCATTGTCGTTGGAGGAGGAGGAACTGGGTTGGCTGCTGCCCTTACAGCGGCAGAAAGAGGGGTAAGGGTCATCTTGCTTGAAAAACATCAGGTTGCTGGTGGGAATACAGCGATGGCAAGGGGGATCTTTGCGGCCGAAAGTCCTGTCCAGAAAAGGATGAAGATTGATGCACGAAAGGATGATCTTTTTAAGAAGGCCATGGCATATGCCCACTGGA
>JBBIRT010000167.1:2399-6298 GCA_037441725.1 Deltaproteobacteria bacterium
TCTTTATCAATAAATCAGGGGATACCATTCAATGGCTTGAAGAAAAGGGTTTAAAGTTTGAGGATATCCTCCACTACTATCCAAACCAAGTTCCAAGAGTTTTTCATGTTCCTGAGGGACGGGGGGCTGGATTGGTCAAGTTTCTGGTCAAGCAATGTGAAAAAATGGGAGTAAAAATCCTTTATGAAACCCCAGCCAAGAAGATTTTACTCAACGAGAGAAAAGAGGTGAGCGGAATTCTTGCAGTCACGAAAGATCAGGAGCTTAGAATCAGGGGGAAAAGTGTAATCCTTGGCACAGGAGGATATGCCGGGAACAGAGTGTTATTGAAAAAATATTATGCTGACTATACAGAGGACCTCTGTTTACATGGAATGCCCAATATGGGGGATGGTTTGCTAATGGCTATGGAGATTGGGGCGGCCACAGAGGGATTGGGAATCCTTCAGTTAAGAGGCCCCCGTTTTCCAGGGTCATCCTATCTCTCTGTTGTGATCGAGGAACCGAACACGATTTGGTTGAACAAGAGGGGAGAAAGATTTGTCAACGAAGCCCTTTCTTTCTACTGGCCTGAAGCTGGGAATGCCCTAAATCGACAGCCTGATAAGATCTCTTATACCCTCTTTGATGAAAAGATTAAAATGACTTTCCTTGAAGAGGGGGTCATTAAAGGAACTGCCCATTTTCCATCAGGGACCAAAATGACGGAGTTGGATCATGAGATTCAATCCCGATTGGATAGGAATGAGATCAAGATATCAAAATCGGGGGAAGAGATGGCTAAGTGGATGAATATCACTCCTGAGATGATTAAGAAAAGTATCGAGGAATATAATTATTTTTGTCATCAGGGATGGGACGAAAGGTTTGGAAAGGATCGGAGATACCTCATCCCTTTACAGACCCCTCCCTTCTATGGGTTTAAATGTGTACAATCATTCCATGGAACCATTGGAGGGATAAAGATCAATCATCAGATGGAGGTGCTCCATCGAGAGGGTCATCCCGTTCCAGGCCTTTATGCAGGAGGGATTGATACAGGGGGTTGGGAATCGGATACCTATTGCCTCACTCTTTCAGGGAGTGCCTTTGGTTTTGCCCTCAATTCAGGCCGAATTGCAGGAGAAAATGCAGTCCGTTATGTCTCCTCTAAGCACGATTGAAGAAATTTTTTAAGGATTCCATTTCAAGAGGATTGGGAGGTAGAGATGGGAAGAGAAAACGGATCAGAAAGCTTAGTCCAAGCCAATTCACTTCAGTCTGACTTGGTCATCATCGGAGCCGGAGTTTCTGGGCTGGTTGCAGGAGTCGCTGCCTCAGAGGGTGGAACAAAGACTATCCTGTTTGATAAAGCGGATAAACCTGGTGGACCATTAAATGTTCCAGGTGGATCAGCCGGGTTGTTTGCCGTTGAGAGTAGAATGCAACGAAGGAGGTATTTGCCTCTGACCAAAGATGAGGCATTTAAGACCATCATGGAGTATAGCCACTGGAAGGCCAATGCTCCCTTAGCAAGAGCTTTTGTGAATAAATCAGCCAATACGATTGACTGGTTAGAACAACATGGAGTTGAATTCACAGATTACTCTCCCATGGGAATGTTTACCGGAAGCCATTATACTCAGCATTTTGTCAAGGGTGGAGGAGCAGCCCTTCTCAAAATCCTAATTGAAAAAATAAAGGAGAATGGAGCCAAGCTCTTTCTTGAAACCTCGGTTAAAAGGATTTTGATTGAAGGGAATCGAGTGGGAGGGGTCATGGTAGAGGACAAATCAGGGAAGACCCTAAAGGTTAAAGCTAAGGCTGTGATTATTGCCACTGGAGGGTATGCGAATAATAAAGAGATGATAAAGCAGTATACAGGGTTCGATCTTGGAAAAGATTTATTTGTTGCCAGAGAGGTGGGATTAACAGGAGATGGTCTTCGAATGGCATGGGAAGTAGGAGCAGCGCAAGAAGGGTTGGGAGTTTTAATCCTAAATTTTACGATCCCTGGTCCAGGAATTTCAGGGACCCCATTAGAGATTATCAAACGACAACCCTACCTTTTAGTTAATTGTCATGGAAGGCGTTTCTGTGACGAAACAGTCGTGACCAATTGGCCTTATGGAGGCAATGCCATTGCCAAACAGAAGGATAGGACAGTTTTTCTCATTTTTGATGGAAAAACTAAAAAATATATGGAGGAAGAGGGGTTGGATCATGGGACCGTGACCACCTTTTTGCCTTCAACCCGACTTGTCAATTTTGATGCCACTGTTAAGAAAGCCCTTGATTTAGGGAATAAAAACGTATTTATAGCTGATTCTATAAAGGAATTGGCTGAACAAATTGGGGTTCATTTAAAGACCTTGGAGGAGACGATCATCCAATATAATCAATTTTGTGATAAGGGCCATGACGATCTTTTCGCTAAGAATCCAAGATTCCTTCAGCCAGTAAAAGAGCCTAAATTCTATGCTTTTCGAATCGTTCCATTTTTCTTAGCTACGGTAGGCGGGATTAAGATTAATGAAAAGACCGAGGTCTTAAATAGTGAAGATCAAGTTATCCCAGGACTTTATGCCATTGGAAATGATTCGGTTGGCCTATATGGGGATACCTATGACCTATGGCTTCCGGCAACGGCATTTGGATTTGCCATTAACTCTGGTCGTATGGCTGCTGAGAATGTTTTGAAGTATTTAACCTTATAAATTCCTATCAAAGAAGGGTTAGATCGATGGCTGGGAGTAAAAAATTTGAAAAGTTGATGGAACCTGGATATATCGGTCAGTTGAGGATAAAAAATCGTATTATCAAAACTGCTTCCGGGACAGGTTATGCTGAAAATGGGCTTCCTTGCGGAAGGATGAACGATTTTTATGCCTCTCTGGCTAAGGGAGGAGTGGGGCTAATCATTGTAGAAAATTGTAGTGTCGAATGGCCTAGGGGGACCCATTTTATCAAAACGGGTCTTCGCTTTCACAATGATCAGTGTATCCCTTACCACCATCAATTAACGGAGGCCATTCACCAGTATCATTGTCCTGTATTTATCCAATTTATGCATGCTGGCCCCTGGCTGGCAAAGCAAGAAGGGATTGGACCTCAGGAAAGAGTTGCAGTTTCAGCCTTAACCCAGGAAGAGCTACCCTCTGATGCCTGGGTCCCCTCTAAGGAACTTTCTATCGCGGAGATTGAAGAGCTCATCGATCTCTTTGCCCAAGCAGCGGTTAGGGCTCAAAAAGCAGGGTATGATGGTGTAGAGATCAATGGATCCTATTATCATCTCATCAATGGGTTTCTCTCTCGCTTCTGGAACAGGCGTCAGGATCGATATGGATGTAAAAGTTTTGAAGATCGATCAAGATTTTATTGTGAGGTCATCCGAGAGGTGAAAAGGCGATGCGGAAAGGACTATCCAGTGGCCACCAATATCAATGCGATCGAATTTGGGCTTCAGAATGGGATGACCCTTGAAGAAGCTAAGGGGATTGCCCCTCTCTTAGAAAGGGCGGGGGCAGATATGATTCAGGTGAGAGTCTCAGGCTATGGGGAATATGGTAGCCTTCTTCTTCCTGAACATCTCTTATATCCAGAAATTCCAAAGAACCTCGATTTAAAGGGTTTGGATTTGAGCCATAAAGGAAGAGGCATCCTCGTTCCTCTTGCAACGGCTGTTAAGCAACAGGTCTCTATTCCTGTTTGTACGGCAGGACGACTCGACCCAGAGTTTGGAGAGGAACTTTTAAAACAGGGGAAATTGGATTTTATTGGGATGGCCAGGCGTCTGGTTGCTGATCCTGAGCTCCCTCATAAGGTCCTGGCTGGAAAATTGGAAGAGATCGCCCCCTGTGCAGGTTGTGGTTATTGCTCAGCTTCTCGTCAGGGCGATCAACCCCTAAAATGTCGAATGA
>JBBIRT010000168.1:0-6236 GCA_037441725.1 Deltaproteobacteria bacterium
GATGGGAATCCGAATTATCCTGATGCAGAGGCGATGTGGAGGATGGTTCAGGACGAGAAGATCACCTTCTTTGGCCTGAGCGCCACCTATATCAACTACCTCAGAAGTGAAGGGGTTCAGCCCAGGAAGAAGTATGACCTTTCCTCCCTCAGGGAGATTTCTCAGACAGGTTCTGTTCTCTCAGCAGAGGGATTTGAATGGGTTTATCGTGAGGTCAAACAGGATCTCCATTTCAATTCCATCTCTGGAGGGACTGATATCAATGGTTGTTTCGCCATTGGGAGTCCTATCCAGCCTGTCTATGCAGGTGAACTCCAGGGGCCTGGCTTAGGGATGAAAATAAAGGCTTATGATGAGAATGGAAAGCTTGTTTGGGATAAGGAAGGTGAACTGGTTTGTGAGGCCCCTGCACCTCCCATGCCCCTCTATTTCTGGAATGATCCTAATGGAGAGAAGTATCGGAGCGCCTATTTTGAATATTACCCTCATGTTTGGCGTCATGGGGATTATGTGATGATGCACAGGGATACCAAGGGAATCACTTTTTATGGACGTTCTGATGCCATCCTGAAGCCCTCAGGGGTTAGGATTGGGACGGCTGAGATTTATAATGTGGTTGAAAAGATTGAAGGAGTGGCTGACAGTCTGGCCATTGGCCAAAACTGGGAGGGTGATCAACGGATCATCCTTTTTGTGAAGTTGTCTCCAGGGATGGGGTTGACCGAGGAATTAAAGGATCGGATCAAAAAGACATTACGGGAGAAGGCTTCCCCAAGGCATGTCCCAGCTATCATTATGGAAATGCCTGATGCACCCTATACGATGAATATGAAGAAGGTGGAGAGTGCTGTGACCAACATCATCCATGGAAGGCCTGTTCTGAATCGAGATGCCTTGATGAACCCAGAGGTTTTGGACTACTTTGAAAAGATCGTTCCAGAACTCCAAAAATAAAAAAGGGATTAAAGATTCTAATGAACACCTTGATCCCTTGAATTTTTGTCCCCACGAATCCTTAAAAATGAAGTTGGCTCGAAAAGAATTTGAGGAGTTAGTGTTTCATCCCTGAAAGGGATCCCAAAATATTTTAGAGAGAAGATGGAAAATGTGGATGTGGTGGTTGAGGATCAAGCCTCAACAGAAGTTCTCTCGGAAATGGGAATGAGATCTCCATTTGAATTGTTGGGGCTTTATCAAGGGGTTCCTTTAGATCGGAGGGGTTTTTTTTATGGAAATGTTCTCCCCGACAAAATCACCCTCTTTCAGATTCCTATTGAATCGATATGTAAAACGAAGAAAGAGATTGAAGAGAAAATAAAAGAGGTTGTCATTCATGAGATCGGTCACTATTTCGGACTTGATGAAGAAAGGTTACAAGAACTCGAAGATGAATGAGAGTTGGAGGTCAAATAATAAAGAGTCAGTATCAAAAGCCTTTTAATATTTTTTCAGAGGTCTCTTTTAGACTACAGAAATTGGGAAGAGGGGATGTCATTCATCAAATTTATTGGCACTGCTGGTGCAAGATTTGTGGTGATAAAACAACTTAGAGCCTCTGGAGGGGTTTGGCTTTCTGACGGAAAGACGAATCTTTATATCGATCCTGGACCTGGGGCCCTGGTCCGATGTTTGAATAGTAGACCAAAGTTGGAGCCTTCTCGTTTGGATGGGATCCTCCTTACCCATAAGCACTTAGATCATTCGGGGGATGTGAATGTGATGATCGAAGCCATGACCGATGGAGGATTTAAGAAGAAAGGGATCTTATTTGCTCCCCGGGATGCTTTGGAGGAAGATCCTGTTGTTTTAAGATATGTGAAGGGTTATGTTCGACAAATTGAAATATTAAAGGAAAATTCAACCTACCGGATTGGTGCAATACAATTTTCAACAGAGCAAAGGCATCTTCACCCTGTAGAAACATATGGCCTTAATTTCAAGATTAATGATCATAAGGTATCATTGATCACTGATACAAAATATTTTCCAGAGCTTCCCAATTTATATCGAGGGGAGGTGCTCATTATCCATGTGGTGAGATTGAAGGCCATAGGGGATGAACCCATTGACCATCTTTCGATGGAGGATGTAAAGGTAATCCTCCAGAAAGCCAAACCCAAATTAACGGTTTTGACCCACTTCGGAATGACCCTCATCAAAGCAAAACCTTGGGTTGTTGCCGAAGCCTTAGGGAAAGAATTAGGATTAAAAATTATCGCTGCCAGGGATGGAATGAAAATAGATTTAGAGGAGGTTTGATCATGCAAGAACTCAGGCCAATTCCGCGCATTTTAATGGGACCAGGTCCAAGCAACGTTCATTATCGCGTATTAAGGGCAATGAGCACCCCCTTGGTAGGCCATTTGGATCCCCAATTTCTTTCAACCATGGATGAAACCTGTAACCTTCTAAGAGATCTTTTCCAGACAAGAAATCGACTCACCATTCCAATTTCAGGAACAGGGAGCGCTGGAATGGAGACGGCCTTTGTTAATTTTATAGAGCCAGGGGATACGGTGATCATCGGAGTCAATGGACTCTTTGGAGAAAGGATGGTAGATGTGGCCGAGCGGTCAGGGGCAAAAGTCATCAGAGTCGAAGAGGAATGGGGTAGGATCATTGAGCCCGAAAAAATAATCCAGATCGTAAAAAAGAATCCTGAAGCGAAGATCCTCGCCCTCGTCCATGCGGAGACCTCTACTGGAGCCCAACAGCCTTTGGAAGAGATTGGACATTTCTGTAAATCGAAGGAGATTCTATTCTTAGTGGATACAGTGACTTCCTTAGGGGGATGTGAAGTGAAGGTGGATGATTGGGGGATCGATATCTGCTATAGTGGAACCCAAAAATGCCTGAGTGTGCCTCCTGGACTTTCACCCATTACGGTCAGTCAAAAGGGGTTGGATAGATTACATTCAAGAAGGAAAAAGGTTCAGAGTTGGTATCTGGATCTTACAATGATTGAGCGGTATTGGGGAGAAGAAAGGTTCTATCACCATACCGCTCCGATTTCGATGGTCTATGCATTAAGAGAAGGATTGAGGATCATCTTCGAAGAAGGACTGGAGGCAAGGTTTCAACGTCATCAGACCCTTGGGGAGAGGTTAAAATTGGAGTTAGAAGGGTTTGGATTTAAACTCTTTGCCCAGGAGGGGTATCGATTGCCGATGTTGACCTCGGTGATCCTGCCTGATCAGGTTGACGATATATCCATTCGAAAAAGACTCTTGAATGAATATTCTATTGAAGTGGGAGGGGGATTAGGAAAATTAAAGGGAAGAATCTGGAGGATTGGATTGATGGGAGAGACCTGCCGTATTCAAAATATTCAGAACTTGATGGGAGCGCTTAAAGAGATTCTCACATAATGGGAAGGGCTAACCCTTTTATGGTCAACCCATTTTTAACTATTTTATTAGATCTAAGATCGATTCCCTTAACATTTTTTCAGCTATGGCTTCATTCTCTATCTGGTATTTACCTTCCTGAACCAATTTTTTAATAGCAGAGACCTTTTCGGCCCTTACCTCTGGGGCCATCTGAATCAGCTCATGGATCCTCTGCCGCTCTCGGGATTGGCCGGAGATCTCAACTTTGTCTGGGAAGGATGGCTTCTCTTCCTTTCTATAAGAATTTTGAATTCTCTCAGATTGTTGAGAAGATTTTGTCTGTTCGATCTGTGGCATGAGATTGGATTTCTGGTGGAGGTCAGAGATTTTCATTGATCTTTCCCCTTTCAGATTAGATGATCATATACGACCGAGCGGGTGATGTCAAATAATCTCCTACGCAATTGTTCATTTTCTGACGGGGGGAGATATTGAATGACCTCACCACTGGCCTCATTTAGGACCTTGAAGACAATTCCTTCACCGTTTTCATTTGAGATCTCTAAGGGATGTCCATACTCCTGACTTAATCGCCTCATGATCTCAAGGATAGTTGCATTCCGTTCAGAGCTGTTGACCAATTGCCCAACGATCTCATGCGTAATCTTATCGACAATCATCCTCTTCTTACTCTCCTCAGATAGGGTGACTTCATCCTTTTGAGCCATAGCCCTGTTGATCTTATCCTTAGAGCCACGGGACTTCACTGAGAGCTGTTGGCTATAGCTCTTCAGAATGTGTTGGACGTAGTAGTTGGTGATGATCATAGATATTTTTCTTTCAACTATCTTATCGACAGAATCATAAAAAAACTTTAAATCTTTTTTCTCCTCGGCAAATCTTTCAACTTTAATCTTTAATGAATAGGATGATTTTGCCTACCCTTTAGATGTCCTCACCCCAATTGATTGAAATCACAAGGGATATTTTCATTTTATCCTCTGGCATGTTATTTGCTGAACTTTAAGTGAAAGTTAAAGTTTATAGAATTCATTTCGATCATTAATATAAAAGAAATCACCTTAAGAAATGGAGATGGACCTTCAGGAGAGACTTTTAACCATTGAGGAAGCCAGTGCTTCACTTAAGATTCCCAAACACACCTTACGATACTGGGAGAAGGTGTTTGAAGGGTTCCTTGTTCCTTCACGAACCCGTGGCGGTCAGAGGCGGTTTAATGCTGAAAATATGGCTTTAATCACTGAGATCAAGAGGATGAGAGAGAAAGGGATGAGTTTAGTAGAGATTAAGCATGAGCTCCGAAGCTTTCATTCCAATCATTTTTCAGAATCGAATCCCATTGACCAACTGGCGAAGAGGGTGGCGGATGTGGTGAAGGCAGAAGTCTATCAATTTTTTGGGACTGGTCCGGGGGAGAGATGAAAGTTCATGTATTGGTCACTGGAGGAGCAGGATATATCGGTTCAATCCTCTGTGAGCATCTGCTTGATGAAGGATATCAGGTTTCGGTCATTGATAATCTGATGTATGGACAGCATAGCCTGTTTCATCTTTGTGGCCAGCCTGGATTTGATTTCATTTTTGGGGATGTCCGTGACGAAGGATTGATCAGAAAGCAATTAAAGGGGGCAGAGGTCTTGATCCCTCTTGCGGCTGTGGTAGGAGCTCCTGCTTGTAATCGAGATCCATGGCTTGCCCAATCGGTCAACTTAGAAGCGATCCGCTCCCTCAATCGCCTACGAAGCAGAGAGCAATTGATTATCTTTCCCACCACCAACAGTGGTTATGGAACCCAGTCTGGTGAGGTCTTTTGTACTGAGGAGACCCCATTAAATCCCATCTCCCTCTATGGGCAGACCAAGGTTCAGGCTGAGGCAGAACTCCTGGATTCCCCTAATGTGATCAGTCTACGTCTGGCAACCGTGTTCGGGATGTCTCCTCGGATGCGATTAGATTTATTGGTGAACCATTTTGTTTACGCCGCAGTCACGGAGGGATACCTTATCCTTTTTGAGAAGGATTTTAAAAGGAACTATATCCACATCCGAGATGTGGCCGATTGCATGATTCATTGTATTAAGAACTCCGAGAAGATGGTTGGAAGACCTTATAATGTAGGGCTAGATTCTGCAAACCTTTCGAAGGCCGAATTGGCCATGAAGGTGAAAGAATATCTTCCTGATTTTTGCATCCATTTTTCTGAGGTTGGGTATGATCCAGATCAGAGAAATTATATCGTTTCAAATGAAAGGTTAAAACGAGCAGGTTTTGAAGCCCATCGTTCTCTGGATGAGGGGATTAAGGAATTAATGAAGGGTTATCGAATGCTGGGCCGAACTCCCTTAAAGAATGTATGAAGAGAGTGAGAAATCTTTCAGAGATTACTGCTGTCATTCTTGCTGGAGGTCTAGGGACTCGACTCCGTTCAAAGGTCTCTGATCGCCCTAAGGTCCTGGCTGAGGTCCAAGGAAGGCCATTTATCACCTATCTCTTGGATCAGCTTTGGAGATCAGGAATAAAGAAAACGATTCTCTGTATAGGTTATTTGGGAGACCAAGTTCGATCTGTATTGGGAGAGACCTATGGGAAGGGGATTTCCTTGGCCTATTCCCAGGAGAAGGAGCCTTTCGGAACTGCAGGTGCTATTCGATTGGCTTTTCCTCTATTTGATTCAAATCCTCTTCTGGTCATGAATGGAGATTCTTTCTGCAAAACTTCACTGGAGGCTTTTTGGGCCTGGCATCTGGATCGGAAGGCCAAGGCAACCATCCTATTGACCGAGATGTCAGATACCCAACATTACGGTCAAGTGGATTTGGATTCAAATGGGCGTGTCATCCATTTTTCAGAAAAAGACCCTTTGAAGGGACCGGGTTGGATTAATGC
>JBBIRT010000169.1:0-6228 GCA_037441725.1 Deltaproteobacteria bacterium
CTAAGACTCTTCAAAAGAACGATTTGAGCAACAGCCCGTTGAGACCTGACCCCTTTTATTTTGCGTTTCCAAAATAGGAATTGAGAGTGTATATTTTTTTTATTTTTTGCCAAAATTTTTATATATTATTTTATTAATATAATAATTTTAATAAATTAGATTTACAGAACCTCAAGTATTTTAAGTAATCTGTATAGTTTAAATATCTGATCAGCCCTTAAAACCTGCCTCTTAAATCCCGTAATATTTTAAATAATTAATAATTTCAATATATTAAAGCATAAATATTTTATTGGCCTATCAATTGCAATTATTTTGTTTGAATACAAAAGGAAGGAGGGACTAAAAATGGAAAAGAAGATGAAGGGATTAACGGTTGGGTTGATGGTGGGTTTAATGACTTTCACTGTTTCTCTGGCATTTGCAAGATCAATTAATCTTAAGGAAGCTGGCACGGTTCTCTGGGTTTTCGTCATTGGAGCCATTATCGTTCTTCTTCAATTGATCCCAGCAGCCATTCTCTTCTGCAACATCATTGGAACCGCTACCACGATGGTCTTCAAGAAAGAGAAGAAATTTGAAGTGGAAAGGGTCATTCCATTGGTTGAGCCTGTTTTAATAAAAAAGTGAAAAAATAATGTAAAGGGGGGATTAACATGAAGAATCTCAGTACTACAACATACTTCGGTCTATTTATCCTCACATGTATTCTTGCAGCAATGGTCTCCATTGCGGTCATGCAAGTGATAAGAACCGTAGAAGATATTGGTCCTAAAATTTACATTGTTGGAGGAGCAGTCGCCCTTGTTGGAGTTTTAATTCCATTGATGATGGTGATCATGATAAGACATTTACAGAGAGACAGGGATTAGAAAAATAAAGTCCCAAAGGATTTTTATCATTCTAAGTTTGGTTATGATTGCATTAATTGCTTTGTTCCTTTAATGTCGCAGTCTATCCAGCCGAAAAGATCACTAAAACTGCTTTTGGGGCTGTTCCTGATATCGGCTGCCATACCCTCATACCCTATTCAATCTTTTTAGAGAGGACATCAATAGATCCACTTACGCTTCACATTTCGAATTGTTAAAGCAAACAAGACGATTGCAAATCCAAGGAGGATCATAAAATTGGTTGGTAGACCCAGATGACCATTCTGGTTAATGGAGGACCTCAATATGTCCGTCCCATAAGTGAGGGGGAGAATATAAGAGAGCGGCCGTAAAAAAAGTGGTAGTCCCTGGATAGGGATAAAAAGACCGCAAAGAAAAATCATGGGAAAACGGAAAAAATTGGAGAAGGTCTGTGCCTCAAAAACCTCTTTCACCGATACCGCAATAAAAAGACCCAAGAGAGTTGAAGTAACGGAAATCAAGAAGACAGCTCCGATGACGGGGAGCCAGCTGATATTGGATAGATGGGTCAAAAAAGATGCAAATAAGACTGGAACAAACGCATTGAATAGGCCAAAGAGAATGGCTCCACTCGTTTTGGCCAGCATCAAGAAATTTAGATCGAGGGGAGCCAATAGAAGCCTTTCAAAAGAACGACTTCTCCTCTCGAAAGTAATGGTAACCGCCAGCACTGAGGTCGTTCCAAAAAGAATCGACAGACCCATCACTCCGGGGAGAAGCTCTCGAACATTCACGGCGGTCTGAGATTTTAAAAAGAACATGAGTGTCCACGCAATGGGAAAGACCAACCCCCAACTGATGTTTGGAGGCTTCAGGTAGTAATTCCTCATATCCTTCATGAGAATGTTCCAGAAGGCAATCCAGGATTTCATGGTTTCCCCTTTCCCTCCTTTTCCTGTTTCATCTTTTCTATCTCAATACCAGTGATTTTAACAAAGACCTCTTCCAGGGAAGGACGCATGAGCCGGGCTTCGAAAACAGGAAGGTTTTTCTGCTCAAAAAATCTCATTAATGGCGTTAGATTCAATGGTCGGGGAGACCGAAGACGAACGACTTGGTTACCCAGTATCTCTATAGCAATATCAGGAAAGTCGTTCTGGAGAGAAGTTATTAGATCTGAAATGCCATTTCCGAAAGAAAGTTGGACCACATTTTCTTGCTGCACCTCATTCATTAGTTCGTCCAAATGACCGATTCGGACAATCTTCCCGCTCACAATAAAAGCAATCCGATGGCAGAGCCGTTCTGCTTCCTCAATATAGTGAGTGGTCAGAAAGATCGTTGTTCCCTTTCGGTTCAAGTTCTGAATCAACTGGCGTATCTGTCTTGCACTGGCTACATCAATACCAGTCGTCGGCTCATCTAAAAAAAGAATCTTTGGGTTGTGAATGATTCCAGCAGCGATGGTTAGCTTCCTTTTCATCCCCCGAGAATATGCCTTGAATAGCCTCCTTTTGGCCTCTCCCAATCCAAATTGCTCTAAGAGTTCTTTTGCCCTCTTTTCCCGTGCATCCTTTTTCATTCCGTAAAGGGCGGCGCAGAAGCATAGGTTCTCAAACCCATCGAACTCCTCATAGAGATTGCTTTCATCTGGAACAATACCCGTGACCTCCTGGGCTTTTTTAATTTCCCTCGCACAATCAAATCCTGAAATTCTAACTGAGCCTGAGGTTGCTCGGGCTAATCCTGTCAACACATTGATGGTTGTTGTCTTGCCTGCCCCATTTGGTCCAAGAAAGCCAAAGACCTCCCCTTCAGGAATGGAGAAGGAGATCCGATCGATGGCCACCAACTCACCATATTTTTTGGTCAGTTGATCAACCTTTACAATATCCATTTTTACCTCTTAATCTGATTACCTGGGATATGAAGAGGTTGGGAGTGTCTGGGCTTCGAGAACCTCCAGCTTTCTATTGTCCTTTAACATGAATAGAGGAACTGATCTCCCCCACACTCCTGTATGGGATGAAGAAAGGATTCCCCTCTTCACCCCATAAAACTATTCTTTGATTTTCTTGATCCTGGCTTCAACTCGAGAAATCTCATCCTCAAGATCTCTTTTGTAACTCTCCAGCATCTCCTTCTCTTCTTTAGGTGTAAGAGGATGGTGCCCATGAGGCATACAACACCCACCCTGAAATGGATGACCCATGGGCCCCATGAATGGACGATGTCCCCATTTCGGTTCGCAACACATAGAATTCACCTCCTTTCGGTCTTCTCCCTTTTTTTATAATAGCTCTGATAGAGTCTTAAAAACTGATCAAGGGCCTCTTTCCTTTTTTTCACCGTAATAGCCCATCCATGGAGCATCTCTTCTCCTTGGGCAGTGATCCGATAAATCCTTTTGGCTGGACCGGATCCCTTTGTATCCCATTTTGATTTCACCCATCCCTCTTTCTCCATACTTCTTAAATTTCGATAGATAGCCCCAACATCTGGAGGACTATGGTGAAATTGAAACTCCGAGATCTTTTCGATCAGCTCATAGCCGTAGGAGTCTTTATCCTTTAATACCAAAAGGATAAAAGGCTGGAGGAATCTTGGAGCTTTTTGTTCTGAACACCCACAGGGGTGAGAAGGGGAGTTTTTCTCTTGGCAGGAACCATGAATTGGATGACACATTGCTAATCTCTCAATCTAAAGATCAAGACCTTCAACGCTTAATTTATTTCATATTTATGATTATAACACATATATGCAAAAGTCAATATTTTAATTAGAAGGTGTGAAAAAACTTGCGGAGGCATTACTACCGAGAGGCTCTTTTTAATGAAATTTTTAATATAGTAGATTATTATTGGATACCCTTAGGATAAGGTTTGGGAAGAATGACCAGGATCGGAAACAGGTACCTTTTTAAACTACTTCCTCTTCTATTCATTTTCCTTTTTTCCCTTTCGCCTTCTGTTTTCTCTAAACCTGTTATCTTTTTTGGGTTCTGCCCAAAATATAACCCTCGAATCATGTATCAGCTTTATCAACCTTTTCTCAATTACCTGAATGAAAACACTCCATACCAGTTTGAGATGAAATTGTCACGAGTTTAACAAGACACGATTGACCAATTGGGAAAAGGGGAGATTATGATTGCCTCCTGTGGCCCTCTTTCCTATATTAAGGCAAGGCAGAAATATAAAGTGGTTCCAATCGTTCGAACCCTCAGTAAAGAAGGGAAACCTTATTATCGGGGAATCATCATTGTCCGAAAGGATAGTCACATTCAGACCCTTAGTGATCTCAGGGGAAAAAGTTTTGCCTTTGGCCAGGTCTGGTCTACTGCAGGCCACCTCCTCCCTGAGTATTACCTTTCGAGGAATAAAATCAGATTGAAGGACCTAAAACATTATGAGTTTCTCAGGCATCATGATTCCGTTGTAAACGCAGTTCTTAAGGGCCAATTTGATGCTGGCGCGGTAAAGGATGTCATTGCTTTCAAATATCAAAAAGATGGATTGAAGTTTATTTTTAAAACGGAACCTATCCCGACCGTCCCGATTGTTATCCGTGTGGATGCGCCTCAGGGAATGGAAAAATCTTTGAAAGAGGCTCTTCTCAGCCTTAACCCTGCTGATCCGGATCATCACCGAATGATGGCTTCATGGGATGAAGAATTTAAATATGGGTTTACAGAGGCTCATGATTCTGATTACGACTCCATCCGAAAGATACTTCGAATCGTAGAAAGAGAGTATGGGATGGAGGGGTTGATTCGGAATGAAAATTAAAAATCCCTTCCACAGTCTTCAAGGGAAGTTTACCCTTTATCTCTCCCTCCTTATCATCGTCATTATGTCTGTCCTGACCTATTGGAACATTTCGAGAGAAAAGAAACTCCTTAAAGAAGGGATTGTCAGGGAGGGAAAAGCACTGGTAGAATCTTTAGCAATCTCTTGCACAAATACGATGCTCTATGAAGAGATTGGTCTCGTTGATGAAGGAGGATTCCTGGATAATTATATCTCCGATCTCATGCAAAGAAGAGATATGATTATTGTCTATGCCATGATTCTTAATCCAGAGGGAAAGGTCATCGCCCATAACACCATGAGCGAGGTTGGAAATTTTTATCAGGATGAGATCACAAAACGATGCTTAACTTCTTGGAGTACGATTCTCCAATATCCCTCTGAAGAGGTTCTTGACCTTTCCACCCCTCTTGCTATCTCAACCAAGCGTTGGGGGACTTTGAGGGTGGGTGTCTCTTTAAAGCCCATGCAAGAGGAGATTTCTGGATTGGTAACCAAATATCTTCTCTATACGATTGGCTTCATTGTGGTTACGATTGGTCTGGTGATGCTCCTTTCCAGGATTATCATCAGGCCTCTAAGATTGTTATCCAAAGAGATGGATGAGACCCAACCCGGGGATGATCCTCCTCCACTTCTCTTCACTCGAGAGGATGAGATTGGAACACTTCAAAAAAGTTTCTACCGTCTATTGAAACGGGTAAAAGAGGATGAGAGGGAGAAGGAACGAACCCAGAGGAAACTTCTTCTGACTGAAAAAATGGTGGCCATTGGAAAATTGACCTCGGGGGTGGCTCATGAGATTAACAATCCCTTAGGAGGAATGCTGAATTGCATCTATCATTTCAAGAAGGGGGGACAATCCATAGAGAAGCAGAAGCAATATCTTGATCTTATGGAGGAGGGAATCAAACGGATTCAAAAAACAGTCACGAATCTCCTCGAGTATGCCAGGAATCCTGGTCTGGATAGATCTGAAATCGATCTCAGGACTTTAATCAAAAAGACTCTTGACCTGCTCGACTACCAGATTCAAAAGAGTCATATTCAAATTGAATATGAGTTCTCTGAAGCCGTCCCCTTAGTTAAAATAGATCAAGATCAAATGGGTCAAGTTCTTGTCAATATTATTCTGAATGCCATTCAAGCAATGGAAGAGGGAGGCCTCCTGAGGATCGCGATTAAAACCATTGAGGATCAGATGATCTTATCCATTTCTGACACAGGGAAGGGAATCCCTGAAAAAGACCTCCCAAAAGTGTTTGATCCTTTTTTTACGACCAAAGGGAAGGAGGGTGGTTCTGGGCTTGGTCTCTGGATCAGTCAAGGAGTGATTGAACGGCATGGAGGAACCATTTCGATCAAGAGTGGAAGAGGTGAAGGAACAAAAGTAGAAATTCAATTGCCTCTTGTATAGAAAATGAAAGTATCATCTAATGGTCAGGGTAACGATGCCCGTATCGTCCCGTTGTCGGGTCTTATCGACATTCGGTTACGGTCCTCGTCTTAAAAAGTCTATGTAACCGCCCAACCCTAACCGAAACGGGCTTCCTAACCGTAGCCCT
>JBBIRT010000170.1:0-6207 GCA_037441725.1 Deltaproteobacteria bacterium
CCTATGGATAACTCTTCGGAACACGTGAATCACGTACTTTTCGAACAAAGCCAAATTTTTAAATGCCCTTCAATTCGGGTTACAGGGTCTATGGTAATTCGTTTAGCCATTTATAGTTCCACCTCCTTCTTGCTATTCTCTTGATTGAAGAAACCAGCCTCTTTCATGGCAAAGATTCTTTCTGAAAATTCACTTTCAGCAGTATAAAGGGGAGACATATCCATGTAAAATTCAGGCTGAGAACATCCCATACAGACAGCTCCACAATCAATGCAAAAATTAATTCCATCATTCCATCTTCGAATGGAACAGTCTGAATTAGTCAGAGGGCCTTTACAACCCTTTTGAGCAAGGCACCATTCTTTCTGACTGGGATCATTCCAATCTTCGAGAAAACGGTTGGCATCAAAATGTGCTCGCCATCTGCAGTTATCATGAATCGATTCAGCAAAGTAGATTAATGGGCGGCCAAGATTGTCAAGAGGTGGAACTTTTCCTGTCGTTAAGAAGTAAAGGATGGTTCCAGCCAGGTGATCTGGATGGACGGGACAGGTTGGAAGGTTAATGATGGTCTTTCCGGAAAGTGCTTTATTCAGTCCGGTTCCTTTGGAAGGGGTAGCAGCAGGAATTCCGCCATAGGTTGCACAGGCCCCAACGGCAATAATCGCTCCAGCCTTTTGAGCAGCTTCTACTAAAATCGCTTTGAAAGAGCGGCCTCCTACCATACAGAAGCGGTCATCTGCAGAGGGGACAGAACCTTCAACCACAAGCACATAACCTCCATCTTTTACCGTATCGTGATAAACCTTTTCAGCCAGGTGTCCTGCTGCGGCCATGGCTGTCTCATGGTATCTTAATGAAATTTTATCCAATAGGATGGTCGTCGAAGGGGGATTAAGGATTTGGGTAAAGGAGATTGAACATCCAGCACAGTCCTGTCCTTCCAGCCAGAGGACTGGAGGTTTCTTAGAAGCCCTTTCCATTGCCTGGGCGATCTTAGTGGTAAATTCAAACTGTGAAATCCCAAACAAGGCAGCCATTGATGCAGAATATTTTAGGAAATCTCTTCGACTTACCCCATGGGATTCAATAAAACTCAGGAGATCTTTTTTTAATTTTTCACCTTCCTTCATAAATAACCTCCTTGGGGTATGATAGAAATCCTCAATATCGTATTTTAATTAAGAAACTTGAGTATATTTAATACACCCCCCCTTTCTTTCTTGAGATTTATTTTTACACAAGTGAGGTAAATTTCTAATATTTTCTAAAGGTAATGTTATTAATATAAGATTCTGAAAAAAATCAAGTTCTTGAAAGATTAGGAAGATAGGGTATTCATCAATGGTACCAAACGATTAAAGGTATTTGCTCTTGCCTGCCCCGGACAGGAGAAGGCTTTTCCACCCCACTTCCTCGGTCTAAAAAGTCTTGTTTAAATATTTTTTCAGAACTTTTTTAAAAATTATTCCTGAGAATGATTTAAAAAAGGATTGATATTCTAATGGGACTATGGTATTCAAAAATTATTTTAAAGAGGAGGTGAGCAAATCAATGGATCAGGAGACGAAGGATTATTTGGAGAAAAGATTATTAGGCTTAGCCTTTAGGGATGATGTTGAGAAATTAAGACAGGAGTTGAAGGTGAATTTTAAACAATTAAGAGAAGAGGAAAAAACGAATTTAAATGCGTGGAGAGAAGAGTTTAAGAAGGAGTTCGAAAGGTTTGAGAAAAAGAACAAGAATGGAGTTGGACCGATTCAGGAGATGATCAATCAGGATTTTGAAAGGATCAGTAAGGAAATACAGAATTTTATTGAGAAATTTAACCTATTGAAGGAAGATATAAAGTCTATGATGGATCACTCCATAAAGGAGATGGGAGCTTCCCTTCACCTCAAGGAGGGGATGGAGAACTTTAAAGAAGGAATCAAACCCTTGTTGGATGAGATGGCCCTTCTCAGAGAGAAGATGAAAGAAGGATTTGTTGAAACCAGAGAAGAGTTGGGTTCGATGATGAAATTTTCTTATGCTGACCTTGAGAAGCGATTGGAGGCGCGAATCAAAGCCCTGGAGAAAATGGTTTTCCCATAATGGGATATATTCCAAAGTTAAAACAAGGCCTGGACAAATTCTGTGGCATTAAATTCCTTCAGGTCATCCATTCCTTCACCCACTCCCACATATCGAATAGGAATTTTCAACTCCTCTGTGATACCTACAATGATTCCCCCCTTGGCCGTTCCGTCCAATTTGGTCAAGGCAATCCCTGTCACCCCAACCGCCTCATGGAAGAGTTTTGCTTGTGTGATGGCATTCTGGCCGGTGGTTGCGTCGAGGACGAGGAGAATCTCATGAGGAGCCCCAGGATTTTCTCTCCCAATGATCCGCTTCACCTTTTTTAACTCTTCCATCAAGTTGACCTTGGTGTGGAGCCTACCTGCTGTATCGATGAAGACAAGATCGGCATCCCTCGCTCTTGCAGCATGGATAGCATCAAAGGCGACCGCTGAAGGATCTGATCCTTTGGATTGTTTAATGAGATCCGCTCCCACTCGATGGGCCCAGATTTCAAGTTGCTCTATTGCAGCAGCCCGGAAGGTGTCCGCAGCTCCGACTAAAACCTTTTTCCCCTGAGATGAATATTGATAGGCGATCTTACCTATGGTTGTGGTTTTTCCGCCACCATTGACTCCAACCACCATAAAGACAAAGGGTTTTGTTTTAGAGAAGTCAATTACGAGGGGGTTTTCTCCAGATTTTAATATTCTTAAGATTTCGGATTTAATAAATCCTTTTACCTTTTCAGGTTCTTTCAGCTCCCCTCTTTTCAAGCCCTGGCGGACTCCCTCAATCAATTGACTGGAGGTCTTTACCCCGAGATCGGCTTCAAAGAGGAGGGCCTCTAATTCATCCAGGAGATCCTGATCGATCTCTTTCTTTCCAAGAAAGAGCCGGTCCATCTTTTCAACAAATCCCTGATGGGTTTTTGAAAGCCCCTGTTTTAATTTTTCAAAAAATTTCCACATCGATTTTTCTTACCTTCCTTAAATGGACCCTTTAATCTTTCTTTATGGCCTTAGCCATACCCATTTCCTTGACCAAGTCTTCAATGGTGATGGCCGCCATGGTTAGGGGGGTAAGGGTCCCCCGGGAGCCTAACTGAGCGGCTACACGGGCAATGACCTGATTATTGGCCGCCTCAAGGATATTGACGAAATCGTATGGGCCGAGTAAGGCATACTGGGCAACAATTTTTGCCCCCATCTCTTCGACCTCTTTGTTAACATCCCAGATCCGACCAGGGTTTTTGATCAATGTTTTTCTCCCTTCCTCTGTCAAGGTAGTCAACATTACAAAGTAAGGCATGGTCATTCCTCCTTTCAGATTTTGATCCATCATAATTGATGATTCAAGCTTCTGTCAATTGTTATTCTCATAAAATTCCTATCCTCATTGCTTCAAATCCCATAGGGTTGACAAACTGAATGAATTCCATTAGGTTATGAAAAAATGGTAAATCGATTAATCCTTGCCTCCACATCACCACGTCGATATGAATTGCTAAGGCAGATGGGTCTTGAATTTGATGTCATTCCAAGTAGAGTGGAAGAGATTGAAATTTCTTTAGAAACCCCTCAAGAACATGTGCTTCGTTTGGCCGAAAGAAAAGTAAGGGATGTGGCCATTCATTATCCAAATCGATGGGTCATTGCAGCGGATACGATTGTGTATATCCATGAAAGGATCTTAGGAAAACCGAAAAATCGAGAAGAAGCCATGGAGATGCTCCATCGGCTCAGTGGTAAAGAACATATGGTTTTGACTGGTTTTTCTGTCTACCATTTAGAGAAGGGGAAGGGAGACAAAGAAGTTCTCCAGACCAAGGTGAAGGTAAAGAGTCTGACTCTCTCTGAGATGGAGTGGTATGTGCATACTGGAGAGCCTTTCGATAAAGCAGGAGGGTATGCCATTCAGGGAATAGGGGCCTTCATGATTGAATCAATCCAAGGATCATATACGAATGTGGTGGGTCTTCCCCTGTGCGAATTGATTCAGATGCTCCAACGCTTGGGAGCCATTACCATTTCAGATCGTGGAATTCAAATTTTAGATTAAAGAGATGTCAAACATCAGAGAGAATCTCTTAAGGGTGAAAGAGAGGATAGAAAAAGCAGCCCTTAGGGCTGGAAGAGATCCCGAAAAAATTAAGTTGGTGGCTGTCTCTAAGACTGTTGATGTGGCCAGAATCAAAGAAGCCATTGAGTCAGGGGTCTCCATCCTTGGAGAGAATTATGTTCAAGAGGCAAGGAAAAAGATTGAGGAGATTGGGAAGTCCGTTTCATGGCACTTTATTGGCCATCTTCAATCCAATAAGGCAAAATATGTTGTTAAGCTCTTCGATATGTTACATTCTTTAGACAATGTTCACCTGGCAGAAGAATTAAATCACAGAGCCGAACAGGCCAATCAAAGGCTACGCGTTTTAATAGAAGTCAATCTTTCAGGAGAGATGACGAAATTTGGAACCCAAGAGGGGAAAATATTGGATCTCGTTCATCGAGTTTTTCAATTGAGAAACCTTTCCTTAGAAGGATTGATGACCATGCCACCTTATTTTGATTTGCCCGAAATGGCACGTCCTTATTATAGGAAACTTCGGGAGTTAAAAGAAAAATTGGACAGAGAGGGCATGCCATTGAAAGAGCTCTCGATGGGGATGTCCAATGACTTTGAGATTGCTGTGGAAGAAGGGGCTACCTATGTTCGAATCGGAACTGCGATCTTTGGGCCAAGAACATAGAAATAAAATCTGAAGCAAGTAATCCGAGGAGGATTCTTTTTTTTATTCCCCCCCATGTAGGAGTAGGAGCCAATATTGAAAGTTAAGATCTCGTGGGTATTATGGATGATACTTATTCTGATCGTTGGTTGTGCCAAGAAGGGTCCTCCTGTTCCATGGGAGTCCGTTGTTCCCAAAAGGATTGTTGATCTTATGGCCACCCCTGTTGATGGTCGTCTCCTTTTGGAATGGACTGTTCCTAAGGAGAATACAGATAAGTCACCCCTTACCGATCTTTCGAGCTTTCAGATTCTTAGATCAGAAGGCATTCTGATAGGAGATGAATGTAGAGGGTGTGGGGATAAGCCCAAGATGATCTATGAAATGAAGGTAGCCCTTTCTAAAGAGACCAAGAGGAAGAGAATGGCCGTCTTATTTGAAGATCATGAACCGAGAAAGGTTTATGTCTATCAGGTGGTCTCAGTCAATAAGAGAGGATACCTAAGCTCTCCCTCAAATCCTGTAACCGTTTATTGGGATCAATGGCCGCCTCCTCCAAGAAAGGTAAATGTGGAAAGCGGGGATAAAAGGGTTGATCTCCAATGGGAATCTGTTGAAGGAGCAACAGGATATAATGTGTATCGGAGAATGGAAAACGAAGATTTTCCTCTTAAGCCAGTAAACCGAACACCCTTGACAACCCGTCAATACTCAGATTTAAATGTGGAGAATGAAAAGAGATATTTTTACTCGGTAAGGGCTTTAAAAAGGGTGGTGGAGACCGATGTAGAGGGAAAGGGATCTCTGGAAATTGAAGCCACTCCAACTGACCTCATTCCCCCAGGAGCTCCTATCGGACTTGTGGCCATTCCTCTTAAAGATGGGATTGAGTTGAACTGGAGAAAGAGTCAAGAACCTGATCTCTTAGGGTATTATCTCTACCGAAGAGGAGCAGGAGAGACAGAGTTTAGGCGGTTAATCGAAGTTCCCCTTTCCAAAGAGATTTATCTTGATCGTGATGTCATTTTGGAGCACGAATATGAATATGCAGTGACAGCAGTCGACCATTCCGCTCGGAGGAATGAAAGTCCTTTCTCAGAGGAGGTTAGAGTCAAATATATCTATTAATTTCAAATCTTAAATCTGGATGATGGATGGAGATGTTTTTCAAACCGAAATTTGGAGAGGGAGATGCACTACTTCGAATATAAGAACGACCAACTCTATTGTGAAGGGATTCCGGTTGAGGCGATTGCTGAAAAAGTGGGGACTCCTTTTTATCTTTATAGTTATCACACACTGGTCAGACATTTTACCGTATTTGATCAGGCCTTTGATGGGATACCCCATTTGGTTTGTTATTCTGCCAAAGCCAATTCCAACCTCTCCCTGCTCCGGCTCTTCATCACCTTGGGAGGGGGAGA
>JBBIRT010000171.1:0-4703 GCA_037441725.1 Deltaproteobacteria bacterium
ATGACATAGTCCCCTTCCACTTTATAAACATAAACATCTGGAATAATCTCCTGAATGACCTCATCTCCATAAGCCTTTCCAGGTTTTGGATCCAGCTTCGAGATAAGGGTGGCTGCCCGATTCACCCGTTCCAGTGTAACCCCTAACCGTTTGGCAATGGCTGGATAATTTCGATTCTTTAATAATGAAAGGTGTTCGGCAACAATCTTCTCGGCGATAGGATCCCGAGGAGAGAGTTGGGATAATTGGAGAAGAAGACACTCCCTTAAATCCCTTGAGGCAACTCCAACAGGATCAAACTGTTGAATCTTTTTAAGAACTTCTTCAACGAACTCCATCGGAAGCCCTGTCTCTGAGCAGATCTCCTCCAATGAGATTTGGAGATATCCATCTTCATCCAGATTCCCGATTATCCATCTCCCTACTTCCTGTTGCTGATCGGTCAAGTGGGAGAGTTGAAGTTGCCATTGTAGGTGGTCTACGAGGGTTGTCCTTTTGGTTAGGAAATTTTCAAATGCAGGCCTTTCTTCATTATCGGTTGAAGTCCTTTGAAAGGGAGTAAGATTGTAATTCTCTAAGTAGCTCTCCCAATCAAACTCATCTGCTCCTTCCCCATCCCCTTTGACCTCAGAGGTACGTTCCGGTTCTAATGAATTCTCGACGGCCTCCTGTTCAGTGGAAAAGTTCCCATCTTCGGAAGAGTCCACTCCTTCCTCTTCCTCTAAGAGTGGGTTCTCCTTCATCTCTTGACTGATCATCTCAACCAACTCAAGACGCGTCAATTGGAGAAGTTTGATCGCCTGCTGAAGTTGGGGAGTGATCACTAATTGTTGGACAAGTTTTGGTGTCTGTTTGATCTCTAAGACCATTCCCCCCTCATCCTTTCCATTATCCAGAAAGGTTTCTCTCTTTTCTCCCTAACTCAAAATCGTTCCCCAAATAGACCGTTTTCGCCTTCTCGCTTTGAACGATCTTCTCAGGAGGTCCTTCCTCCAAGATTCTTCCCTCGTGGAGAATATAAGCCCGATCACAAACTCCTAACGTTTCTCTAACATTATGATCTGTAATTATAATTCCAATTCCCCTTGATTTCAATCGTTGAACAATCCCTTGGATTTCTAATACAGCAATCGGATCAATTCCTGCAAAGGGTTCGTCTAAAAGGATAAAAGAAGGGGAAAGGATGAGGGCTCGAGTGATCTCCACTCGCCTTCGTTCCCCCCCAGAAAGGCTATAGGCCTTCTGCTTTCGAATGGAGGTAAGATCCAACTCCTCTAAAAGTTTTTCTAAACGATCTCTCCTCTCCTCTTTTGAGATAGGGAGGGTTTCCAATATCGCCATCAGATTTTCTTCGGTCGTCATTTTTCTAAAAACCGATGGTTCTTGGGGAAGATATCCAATCCCTTTCCTCGCCCTCCGATACATCGGAAGACAGGTAATCTCCTCATGATTGAGATATATTCTTCCCCCATTGGGCTGATAAAGCCCTACAATCATATAAAAGATGGTGGTCTTGCCAGCTCCATTCGGTCCCAACAATCCCAATACTTCTCCTCCTCTGACCTCCATGCTGACAGAATCCACAACCTTCTTGCGGTGAAAGGACTTTGTTAAACCCTCACAGATCAGACTTGACATCATTCCTTTTATCCATTGCTCAGTGTTTAATGGCTCTTAGACCTTTTCCGGTTAACTTTTTAACCATACCGCTCTGAACACACCATTCTGAACTATTTTCTTTTTTCTTCATCCTCTTTAGGGGGTGGAGTGATACTGGTCATCACCCGACCTCCTTTCCCCCCCTCCACAATGCTCCTTTCCTCATCAATAAAAAAGATGATCCTTTCCCCCCTGATCACATTGGCTCCTTCTCGGATGACAGCCTCTCCATCTAAAACCACCCTATTCTTATTAGGATCAAAAGTGGCCATCTGCCCAGTGGCTCGACGATCCAACTGGAGGACCCTCACGTTTCCCATTGCAATAATCTCTTTTAACCGTTTATTATTTTGATCATAGGTAACGATGAGGGTATTGGCATAAAGGGTGGTATCTTCTTGCTTTGCAATGACATTCCCTTTAAAGGTCACTGTATTCTTCTTCTGATCTGCCTCAACCGTATCTGAGAGGATGTCGATAGGGGCTCGGCTGGTAGTAAATCCAAAGGCCTTCTCTGTCTTAACGGTCTTCCCCTCACCTTTTGAGCCTCCCTTCTCTTGGGCCATCCCCGTAGAGAGATATGAAAAAAGAAAAATTAAAACGATCAGGAGGAAATTTCTTTTCTGACGGCTCATGCCTCTTTTCTCCCTTTTAAATGGGTCCTAACCTGTCTGAGGATTTTAAACGTTTTTTCTTCCATATTCACCAACATCCCAATTCCTGCCATTTGAATCTGTTCTCCTTCAATCTCAACCGGATCGGAAGACCTCACCGATCGTTCAAGATGATTATAGGAGATGGAATGGGTTTTGAGTCTGTACCCCTCACTGGAGGTGAGGATCACCTCCCCCTCCAATTCCATATTTTTTGAACTCTGATAGACCTTTCCCTTCTTTCCGGTAAGAGAAAAGGTTCCCTCTCCCTTTGAGTAAAAAATGACCTTCACATCTTCTAAAAGAATCAGATCCTGATTTTGATATTGTTGAACGGAATTGGCCTCCAACTCCCAGGTTTTATGCCCATGCTTATCCTCTATGAAATGAATTTTCTCCATCCTCATATCCGCCCCTCCCACAGAGATCGTTGAGGGGCTCTCTTTCTCATCTGAACCATTTCTCTCTTTCAGATTTATCCAAAGGCTGACAGAGACAATCCCGCCTACGATGATCATGGTCACTAAAATACCCATTCTTATCCGTTTCATTTTACCTATCCACGATCCAATCGATACCTTCCCTCTCCTCACTCTCCATTCCGAATCCCAAGATGAAATCAGACCACCCCTGCTTTCAGCAGATCATGGAGATGGATGATTCCAACTGGAACTCTGTCACCAGCTTGGTTGAAGACAAAGAGAGAGGTGATCGAATATTCCTCCATCCTCTGAACCGCCTTGGCTGCCAGTGCATCCTTCTCAATCCATTTTGGATTTCGAGTCATGACCTCAGAAGCTTTTCGATCAAAGAGATCACGATACCTTTCAAGGGCACGTCTCAAATCTCCATCGGTGATCACCCCTACCAGTTGTCCATCAGGATTACAGACCCCTGTTACCCCCAACCGTTTTGAGGTGATCTCAAAAATGGCATCTCTCATCAACGTATTCTCTAAGACCATCGGCAGGGCTTTCCCAACATGCATTAGATCCTCTACCTTAAGGAGTAACCTCTTCCCTAATGTCCCGCCAGGATGGAGCATGGCAAAATCCTTTTCCCTAAATCCTTTCATCTGCATGAGGGCGATGGCCAGCGCATCTCCTAAGGCAAGCGTGGCTGTGGTACTAGCGGTTGGAGCCAGACCAAGGGGACAGGCCTCCTCCTTTACATGGATATTGAGACAGACATCTCCTGCCTTTGCCAAGGTGGAATTAAGATTTCCTGTCAGCGCAATCAGAGGATTCCCATATCGCTTAATTAAAGGAAGAGCTTCTAAAATCTCTCGTGCCTCTCCACTATTGGAGATTGCAATGACCACGTCATCCTTGGCCAACATCCCAAAGTCCCCATTCAATCCCTCAGCAGGATGGAGAAAGAAGGCAGGAGTCCCTGTGCTTGCAAAGGTGGAGGCGATCTTACGGCCAATCAACCCTGATTTTCCCATCCCCATGACCACGACCTTCCCTTTACAATGATAGAGCAATTCAACAGCTCGTAAGAGATGATCATCAATCCTTTCTGCTAAATCGATTATGGACTGGGCTTCTACTCTTAAAACCCTCTTCGCCTCTTCAATAATATCCAATCTTCTCTCCCCCTCATCCATTCACGAGTTTTATAATCGATTCAACTCCTACGCACTTCGGTTTTTTTGATTGGAGCTCGATCTTGAAGCTCTCTTCTTCCGCCTGGCCCTCGATCCCTTTACCCGCTGAAGGGAAGCCCTGATAAACTCTCTAAATAGGGGATGGGGATCCATCGGCTTCGACTTAAATTCAGGGTGAAATTGACATCCGAGAAACCATGGGTGATCTTTCAATTCAACAATTTCCACCAACCCCTTATCTGGAGAAATCCCACTAAAGATCATCCCTGCTTTCCCCAGAATATCCAGATAGGCATTATTAAATTCATATCGATGGCGATGTCTCTCATAGATCAATCTTTTATTATACGCCTCATAGGCCAAGCTCCCCTCTTCAAGCCGGCAGGGATAGGCTCCTAACCTCATCGTCCCTCCCTTCGGGGTATCAGAGGTACGGGTTTGGATCACCTGATTTCGATCTACCCATTCCTCCAATAGGGAGATGACAGGATGAGGGGTCTGGCGATCGAATTCAGTGCTATTGGCTCCTTTAAGACCTGCACAATGCCTAGCCACCTCAATGACACAGCACTGCATCCCTAAACAGATGCCAAAGAATGGGATCTTTTTTTCCCGGGCATATTGGATGGCTTTGATCTTACCCTCAATCCCTCTTGTCCCAAACCCACCTGGAACAAGAATCCCATTCACCTCTTTTAAGAAATGATCTGGTCCCTCCTTCTCAACCTGTTCTGAATCCACATATTTCAAATGGACCTTGGCATCATTGGCAATCCCCCCAT
>JBBIRT010000171.1:4713-6120 GCA_037441725.1 Deltaproteobacteria bacterium
AAACTTTTATAGGATTCAGCTAAACTCACATATTTCCCCACCATAGCAATAGTCGTCTCGAAGTGGTGATGTTTAAACTTCTTCACCACCCGTTCCCAACCCTTCAAGTTGGGTTGACCTGTCCAGATATTTAATTTTTCGACAATCTTTTCATCCAGGCCCTCCTGGTGAAACACAATGGGGACCTCGTAAACGGTCTCAACATTTTTAGCAGTGATCACCGCATCCTTATCGACATTGCAAAAGAGGGCAATCTTCGATTTGATCTCAGGCGAGAGCAATCGATCCGTTCGACAAAGAAGGATATCAGGCTGGATCCCTATTTCTCTCAGTTCTTTTACACTATGCTGGGTAGGCTTCGTCTTCAGCTCCCCAGCGGTCTGAATGAAAGGGACTAAGGTGAGATGGATATAGAGTGTATTTTCTCGACCTATATCTCCTCGGATCTGTCGGATCGCCTCTAAGAAGGGAAGACTCTCAATATCCCCTACAGTCCCCCCCACCTCAACAATTACAATGTCCACATCCTGGGCCAGGTCAAAGACTTTCGACTTTATCTCATCGGTGATATGAGGAATGACTTGAACGGTATTGCCTAAATAGTCTCCCCTTCGTTCCTTTGAGATGACCGAATCGTAGATCTGTCCCGTAGTGAAATTATTCTTTTTTGTTGTCTTCACATTCGTATAGCGTTCATAATGCCCTAAATCTAAATCAGTTTCTGCACCATCCTCCGTTACATATACTTCTCCATGCTGATAAGGATTCATTGTGCCTGGATCAACATTTATATAAGGATCAAACTTTAATAACTTAATTTTATACCCACATCGTTCTAATAAAAATCCTATTGATGAAGATGCTATTCCTTTTCCTAATGAAGATAAAACTCCACCTGTTACTATTATAAATTTAGTTTTCATAAATTTTCCTATTAATTATTTGCATAATATTTATTAAATATCTAACAAATCAGGTTTAGCTAGTATTAATGATTTAACTCGTTTTAAATCATTTTCAGTATCTATACCAATTGATGGATAATCAGTCTCTAAAACTTTTATCCTTACTCTGTGTTCTAATGCTCTAAGTTGTTCTAATCTTTCTATTTGTTCTAATCTTGTTGATTTCATTTGAGCATATTGCAATAAAAATTCCCTTTTGTAAGCATAAATTCCTATGTGCTTTTTATAATAATGAATTAAATCATTTTTATAACTAACTAACTCTTTTACACTCATATTTTGCATTTGACCATCTAACATAGGATAAGGTATTGCATTGCGAGAGAAATAAATTGCATTACCTCTTGTATCTATTACTACTTTTACTATATTGGGATCATCTAATTCATCAAGATCAGTAATTTTTGTACAAAATGTTGCCATATTTAAATCATCTTCTTCT
>JBBIRT010000172.1:0-6097 GCA_037441725.1 Deltaproteobacteria bacterium
CCTTTAATAACTCCTGGATGACCTCTTCCCACTTCTTAATAATATCCGGTGGAAGTTTGGGTGGCCCTGAAATCCCCCACCACCAAACATTCTTAACCGTTGGATACCCTTGTTCTGCCGTGGTGGGTAAATCCGGGTAGAGCTCTGGCATCCGAAAGCCTGTAATCGCAAGGGCTTTGACCAGTCCTCCCTTTACATGAGGATGAGCGCTTGGAGCGGCATCCGAACACATCTTCACATGCCCGCCTGCCACCATGGGATTCGCTTCACCCATTCCTCGAACAGTGACAGGTTTTGTTTTTGTAATATCGACCCCAATGGCTTTAAAGAGCTGTCTCTGTAAAACATCAGAGGCACCAGCGCCTGTGGTGGCCCAGGTAAAATTTCCTGGGTCTCTCTTGGCATCCTCTTCCAGGTCTTTCAGATTTTTCCATGGTAAATTGGGGCTACAAATGATGACGCTAGGGGTAACAGCCACAAGGGCAATGAAAGTCCGATCAAGAGTTTTATAGGGTAAATTCTTAATGGAGACTTCATGAAAGCTACAACTGGATTGGTTTTCCGTGAGCATTGTATAGCCATCAGGAGTGGCTTGATGGACTTCAAGATTTGCTGGGACTCCACCGCCACCTGTCTTATTAATCACATTGACAGGGACCCCCCATTTCTTTTTCAAGAAATCGGCTGTAATCCGAGCCCAGAGATCCGTGGTTCCACCAGGAGCAAAGGGGCATATGAGATCGATAGCCCTGCTTGGATATCTCTCTTGGGATCGGACTTGATCAATTTCCCCTATGAATAGAAATGAAATAACCAGAAATACAAACATGTTCCGTAAAAGCCTTTCTTTTCTTCTCATGACATCTCCTCCTCGTATAATATTTTTTATTTTTTAATCTTTTAACTTTTCCTAAATTGTGCGATTCTTATCATGACTATGGAGGTCAGGGATGCCGAAAAGGCTTTTAGAGCAATTACCTTTTCATGCCGAAGAACTTCTAAGTGCTGATAACCCATTCCTCCATTCGTTGAATCGAAATGGTATTGATCTTACCTAATATATATCGCATTCTAAAAGACTTTGAGGGATTTTTGTCCTCCATCAAACGACCCCAAATCTCTTAGATTAGGCTTTTCTATCCTCGGTTGACCAACTCATCCAATCCGAGTCCCTTTATGGTTGCCAGCAAGGGATAACCGGTTTCTGGATCCCATCCCATCAACTCATAGTAACGCCTTCTGGCTCTCTCCCAAATCTCCCGACTCGATTTTCCTTGGGCAGGACCATCCACTGGAGAAGACCCATATCGGGCTGAAGGAGCATCTAACTCTTTTGTAATCCCACAACGATGATTAAAGATATGCATCAAATTCACGACCCGCTTTCCATAGACCATCACCTCCTCCAAGGTAAGCTTCCAACCTGTTGCTGCATTCACACAACTGATCATCATTTGAATATCCTCGTTAGGAAACCGACAGATCACCAGAGAGTCTTCAAAGATCCTCCGACCATTGGTCATAGCATTTTGACGAATCACCTGTTCCCAATCAAATGGATTTGAAATGGGCTCCAGTCCATGTTGTTGGGCCCTCAGGGCACCTCCTGTGGCTTCGATCGTTCCTGTATTTGAAAAACAGGTATCAAAAAGTTCTGTCCATATCGCTCGATGGTCATGTCCTCTTGGAGTGTTTCCTTTGAGCGTATAAACTGCACAAGAAGAGGCTGGGCCTCCCACCTTTTCAGACGCCCTCTTTACTCCCTCTGCCAATAGATTTCCTACTCCCTGGCGATGGGCAATCTTTTCAAGCAAGCTCTGGGTGGCTGATACATTGCCCCAGTTCATCTCAAGTCCATCCAAATCTTCCTTTTTCAAATACCCCTTCTCATAACACTCCATCACCCAACCTGTGACCCAACCACTTTCGTTTACATCCATTCCCAATCGATCAACGAGGTTAGCCAAAACGATGGTGGCCGCTGGATCAGTTTGCCCGATCACAGGTCCCATTGCCGCCGTTCCTTCGTACTCAGGCTCTTCTCCTTCGAATCCGGCATATGGCCCTTCATTGATCTTGATCCGTCGACAGTGGGCCCAACTGCAGGCCCAGCAGGTCTCTCGTTTTACTTCAAAATGGCTTCGGATATATTGTCCACTGAACTTCTCACTTTCAGGAAAAAGGCTTGTGGTTAGATTCTTAACGGGTAGACCTCCCATTTTGGGGAGGGCCAGAAAGGCGTCGTTCGTCCCCCATGCAAAAATGCTTGGACCTAATCCTGCCTCTTTGGCAGCTTCCGCCATCCTCTTAGAAATGGTAGTCAATTGTGGGAGATCATGGACAGAGATTTCATGGCTTCCTCTCGAAGCCACAATAGCTTTTAATCTTTTTGATCCTAAAACGGCTCCAACCCCATTGTGAGCTGCCACATGACCATAATCTCCAATAAGTGAAGCGAACCTCACCCTATTCTCTCCGGCCGGTCCAATTCCAAAAATACTTACCCGTTCATTCCCCAGTTCTTTGCGTAACCTCTCTTGGAGGAACCAGGTATCAATGCCTAAAAGAGACTTCGCCTTTTGGAGAGAAGCCCCTTTTTCGTCAATATAAAGATAGACCCATTCAGGAGAAACGCCCTGAATGATTAAACCATCATATCCACAAAATTTAAGATAGGCACCGAAGAACCCATTCGCCTGACTGTTTGCTGCTCCTCCTGTCATGGCCCCCTTGGTACAGATAGCAAAAGTTCCTGAACCAGCTACTCGTGTTCCTCCTAAAGGACCACTTGCAATAATCACTCGGTTTTCTGGATGATCCCAGCTCACTTCTGGAGGAACTTCCTTAAAAAGATAATAGATCCCCAAGCCAATCCCTCCCACCCATTGACTCAATATCGACTCTGACAATAACTCCTCTGTGATCTCTCTTTGGGTTAAATCCACCCTTAATATCTTTCCCATATAACCATTCATCGTCTTTTCTCCTCCTTACTTTTTTTCACTCCTCACTTGGACTCCAGCGAGTTCTTCTAAGGAAGTAATGGCGGCCACAGGATCTAATTTTCCTTTCCCCGCTGCACTCTCTCTCTGATACAATTGATTGACCAACGCGCCAAGCATCAGGGGAACCTTCAGTGATTTCCCTGAAGCCAAGGCCAGACCGGTATCTTTGATGGCCAAATCAAGATCGAAGACAGGAGTGAAATCTCCTTTTAGCACCTTGGGGGCCCAAATATAGTTGAGGGTCCAGCTATTGGATGAAGAATTTTTAAAAACCTCAAATAGGGTATCCGCTTTAATGCCAAATTTTACTCCTAATACCATTGCCTCATTAAGTAAAAGTACTGTGGAGATAGTAACCAGATTGTTGGCCACCTTGACCATCTCTCCTGATCCAAGAAGATCTCCACAGTGAATGATATTGTTTCCCATGGTGCTTAGGACCTCTCGACATTCATCAAGGACCTCCTTGGGCCCCCCCGCCATGATTGTGAGTGTTCCCTCCACAGCTCCTTTCAATCGATTCCCTGAAACGGGACAGTCGATGACCTTCACCCCCTTCGGATGACATCGATTCGCAAGCTCTTGAATATAAAGAGGCTCAACTGTACTCATGACCACAAGGATGCTTCCTTCCCTCATCCCTTCGATTGCACCCTTCTCACCAAAGACAGCTTCATCTACATGAATCGAGTCAGGGACCATTAAGATGACGATTTCTGAATTTTGGCCCACTTCTTTGGGGGAGCTTGCACCCAAAGCCCCCAATGTCGTCAATGCCTTTACAGCCTCAGGCACAAGATCATAAACCGTCAAAGAAAACCCTCCTTTAAGAATATTCTTTGCCATTGGTTCTCCCATCTTTCCCAATCCAATAAAACCGATTCGCTTCTTAGCCATAGAATTGCCTCCTACTTTTCAATTTGATGGTCATCAAACGCTTCCTTTACCCAATTTCTATATTTTCCTGACTTCAGGAACGCATTCCTTTCTTTCTATTCTTTAGAACAAATTTTGCCGAATTTTCTCCAGCGATCCTTCCAGAATTGATGGCAAATCCCAGGGCAGTTCCAGAAAGGGTCAAACAATAGGTCTCAGTCTCCCATCCTCCAGTATCATTGCCTGCGGCATAAAGTCCAGGGATCGGCTCCCCCTGAGAGTTCAGTACCTCCATATGAGGGTTGATCTTAATTCCGCCAATGGTTCCCAAAAACCCTTGAACACATCGAATGGCATAATAGGGAGGGTGACGTAAAGGAAAAAGGAATTTTCTATCTTTAAAAAAGGTTTCATCATATCCTTGATCGCAAAAATGGTTGTATTCAACGAGGGTAGAGTTTAAAACATTTGGAGAAGCTCCGATCCACTTCCCGATCTCATCCCAAGAATTGGAGATCATGACCCCTCCCCTTTCTGATTCTAACTGAAGCCTCTTCTCCAACCCTGTTATTTTCAAACCTGCTGAAAAACGGGAGTAACCCTTAATAATCCCCTCCTCCATAAAACACTTTTTTAATCTCTCATCTAAAAGGGTATAAGAAACCTTCTCAGGTTGTCTATTTAAGGCATTGGCCGCCTCTGGCCATTGAAAAGCTATCGTTTCATCTGCAAACCTCTCCCCCATCCTATTGACCCACACAGTCTGAGGCTCCATGGCCACCGTAACCACTTCTAAAGATCCTCTAAAATAAGGCCCCCTCAATTGAAGAAATCCCAGGCCTTCTGTAGCGGCTCCGATCTGGAGAGCCATTAAGAGACCATCTCCCATATGAGGGAGACCCACGGAATAGAGTTCTTCCGTATAGTCAGGATAATATCTTTTCAATAATTCCTTATTCCCTGCATACCCCCCTGTGGCAATGATGACGGCCTTCGCCATCACCTTAACCTCTTCTTCCCTTTTTGATGCCAGCACTTCTATGCCTTCTTCCTTTAGAAGAATCTCTTTTCCAGCAGTCTCATAAAAACATTGAATCCCTAAAGCCTCACCCCTCCGAACCAATCCCTTAACCAGACCTGCCCCATGCCCTTTGGGTAAATGAAAAACCCGTGGTACCTGATTGGGGAGAAAATGGGGGACATCCTCAAATTCAACTCCCATCTCTTCAAGCCATCGAATGGTATCTCCTGATTTATCCACAAAGGCACGAAAGATGTCTGGATTGATCTTCCAATGAGAATAGTCCATGGCCATCTTAAAGATTTGATCCTTTCGGGCATCAATCTTTAAACGCTTTTGAATAGGACTTTCTGCAGCTAAGAGTCCACCTGCAATGGCTGCATTTCCCCCAACATGGTGTCTCTTTTCAAGCACGACCACCTCTACTCCCTTTTCTCGGGCTGCAACTGCTGCAGAAAGACCGCTTCCCCCTCCGCCGATGATCACAATTTCCGTTTCTATCTTTTTGGAATTCGATAGGTTCATTTTCTAACAAAATCCTTTTGAAAATGGAGTTGTTTTGCCAGATGATTCATCAATCCACCCTCTCGAATCAAATCCTGCATGAACGGAGGAATAGGCTTTGCCTGGAAAGATTGATGGGTAAAGAGATTTCGAATCTCGCCTGTATCCAGATTGACCTCGATCTCATGGCCCTCCTCAATTTGGTCAGGAGCCTCACGACATTCCATCAAGGGGAGTCCAACATTGAAACCATTTCGGAAAAAGATCCTGGCAAAGGTCTTGGCAATAATACAGGAGATCCCAGTGGCTTTGATCGCAATGGGAGCAGGTTCTCGGGAGGATCCGCAACCGAAATTCTTGCCTGCCACAAGAATATCCCCGGGTCGCACCTTATTCGGGAAATCAGGATCGATCCCTTCCATGCAATGTTTTCTAAATTCCTCGGGATCTGATCCACTTGTATATTGAACTGGAATAATTACATCCGTATCCACATCATCTCCAAACTTCCATACCCTCCCTCTAAGGATCATCCTTTATCCTCCGTGCGACTCTCACCTCTTAATGACTTCCTCTGGATCGACAATTCTTCCCCTCACTGCGCTGGCTGCTGCTACAGCAGGATTGCAAAGATATACCTCACTTCTTGGATCTCCCATTCTCCCAACAAAATTCCTATTGGTGGTCGATA
>JBBIRT010000173.1:0-6069 GCA_037441725.1 Deltaproteobacteria bacterium
AATGGGATCCCCCCAGCGACCTGCAGGGGTTCGTGCAATGACCCCTTCCTCCAATCCTGGAATATCTCTTTTCCCCCCTGCGGAAAGATCCGTATTGATCCATCCCGGAAGGATACAGTTGACCTGAATATTATCACTAGCCCAGGCTACAGCAAGGCTTCTGGTCAATTGTAAGATTCCTCCTTTGCTCGCTCCATAGGCAGGAAGGGCTCCCACCCCAAAAATCGAAGTCATGGACCCAATGCTGATGATCTTTCCACCCCCCCTCTCTTTCATTACTGGGTAGACTGCTTTGGCAGCGATAAAGAAACTACGAAGATTGATCCCAACATTTTCATCCCACTCGGCAATGGACATCTCCTGGGGTAATTTATGGATAGCAATCCCTGCATTGCTTACAAGGATATCAATCTTTTTAAATCGATCGAGTGTTTTTTTCACCATATTATAAATCTCTTCATCATGCGAGACATCTGTTTTTAAACCGATCACCTCAACTCCGAAATCCTTTTTAATCTCTTCCACAGCATGAGCTGTCTTGGTTTCATTTCTTGCGGCAATCACAATATTAGCTCCTGCCCCTGCCAGTCCTCGAGCAATACCTTTACCAATGCCTCCGTTTCCACCCGTGACAATGGCCACCCTACTCTCCAAGCTAAACATCTCCTGAATCGTCTCTTTCATCAAGAATCCCCCCTCGGGTGATAGACTTTCCAACCCATCGTGTATAGAAAGAAAGTCTAAACGAAAAAATGATCTTCTTTTGAAGAATTATCCTTATTTAAATGAACTTCTTTATTTTTTCAACCCTCTAAAATCGATGTTTGATAATGGCTCCCTCATCTGCAGAGGAGGCTAATCTTGAGTAAAGACTAAGATACCCCTTCTTAACCTTTTGTTCGGGTTTTTTCCAGTTTTTTAAACGTTGCTCAATCTCTTTATCGGATAGATGAAGATGGATGGTCCCTTGAATGACATCGATGCTGATCTTATCCCCATTTTCTACGATTGCAATGGGTCCACCTTCTGCAGCCTCTGGAGATATATGGCCAACGAAACATCCATTATTGGTTCCCGAGAACCGGCCATCAGTAATGACAGCGGTAGATTTATTTAAACCCATGCCATACAGGTATTTCAATGCCCTATACATCTCCACCATTCCTGGCCCACCTTTAGGGACCTCATATCGGATCACGACCACAACTCCTGCTTTGATCTTTCCATCTAAAATAGCCCGATTGGCCTCTTCTTCTGAATCAAAGACCACAGCCGTTCCTGTGAACTGTCTGACACTCGGATCTATGGCCGCAGGCTTGCTGATCCCTGTTTTGGGAGCAAGATTCCCTCTAAGCACTGCCAATCCACCTGAAGGGGCAAAGGGTTGATCAATTGTCTTGATCACTTCATTATTTTCAGGGAATGGATAAAAATATTTTTGAATATTTTCCTTCATCGTTTTTCCAGTACAGGTCATCACATCCATATGGAGTAAGGATTGAAGCCTTTCAATGACCCGAGGAATACCTCCGGCTTTCCAGAGGTCTTCCATATCAAAGTGGGAGGCAGGGAAAATCTTTACAATCGTCGGAGTATTTTTACTGAATTGATCAAAAGCATCCATGACGTTGATCTCCGCCTCCGCCTCATAGGCTAAGGCGCACAGATGCAAAACCGCATTGGTCGAACCTCCAATGGCAAGGCAAACCTTGATCGCATTTTCTAAAGACTCCTTATTAATAATGTCCCTGGCCGTAATCCCTCGATTGACCAAATGACAGATGGCCTCTCCAGTCTGCTCGGCTAACCTTAACCGATCGGCATAGACCGCAGGGATGGCTGCAGCTCCGGGAAGACTCATTCCTAAGGCCTCCGTCAAACAGCCCATGGTGTTGGCAGTCCCCATAAAGGAACAAGAACCACAGGTTGGACAAGATAAATCTTCCACTATTTTATATTCCTCTAATGAAATTTTTCCGGTCTTGTACATGCCCAATGCTTCTGAAACAGAGGTGGAATCCGATCGCCTGCCTCCAAATGGAACTCCACTCAGCATTGGACCACCATTAATCAAAATAGCAGGAATATCTAATCTTGCTGCTGCCATGAGCATTCCCGGAATAATTTTGTCACAGGATCCTATTAAAACAATCCCATCCAGTGGATTTGCCTCTACCATGACTTCAATGGAGTCGCAGATCACCTCTCTTGAAGGGAGGACATAATTGAAATGATCTTTAGCAAGGGCATCACACATACCTATAACACCAAATTCGAAGACGGTTCCCCCTGCACGGTGAATACCCTTCTTAACCTGTTCGCTGATCTGATTAAGGTTAAAATGGCCAGGAATCAATGTATTCCATGAATTAGCTATTCCAATGGCAGGCCGATTCGTAGTCAGATCATCATCGGAATATCCCATGGCCTTAATTACGTTTCGAATATCTGCACTTTCAAGGCCACACAAAGATTTTATACTTCTCATTTTATAATGTTGACTCATTTTAATTTCCCCCTTCTTTAAGCCAGTGAAGGGATTTCTCCCCTTAAATAAATATCCCTCAACCCTCCTTATTAAAGAGGAAGGAGGGTTGAGGAAAGGGTAGATCCGTTTGTTAGATCCTATCGTTTATCCCAGGGGGGCATCCATTTAAGGTCATAAACCTTTGGATAAACAGGCAACCTTTTTCCATCCATCCACTGAAGGGCAAGAATCGGGGTAAGACATAATCCTTTCTCATTAAATTTAAGATCACCCATAGTGGTACCCACTGCTGTGAATTGGCCACTGAACATGACCTCTCTTACTTTTTCCGATTTAATTGATCCAGCCTTTTCGACAGCTTGTTTCAGAACCCAGGGATTAGCATAATATAGCCCCACATTGACAGAATCCATCCCGAATTTATCTTTAAATCTCTGCCCAAGCTCCTTGCACCTTGGGTATGGTAAGGTTTCTGCCCAGAACCCATCATGAATAATGTAATCCGAATCCTTTCCGAGGGTCTGGTAAAATTCTGTAGGCCAGAATCCTTTATACCCATGCGCATATTTCAGATTCAATCCCTGTTCTTTGATCTGTCGGATCAGAGTGATGCTGTCAGGTGGAAAACCCAGCCAGAAGAGGGCATCGCATTTAGCCGCCTTAGCCTTCAGAATCGAGGGGGTAAAATCTTTTGTTCCAGGGGTATAGGGTTCATCGACAGCAATATTATAGCCTAAGTTCTTTGCATGGTTTCTAAATCCCGTAGCAAACCCCTGGCCATCTGGATTATCCTCCATCATCAGCCAGATAGCTTTTGGATGCTCTTCCTTAGGTTTCTGGACCTTCCAAACATCAAACGGAGACTGTGATGCTGTAACCGTTGAAAAGAAAAAGTCAGAACACCATTTGAAATTCTGATCCCCAATCTGATCCAACCAACTACAAGTAATAAAAAAGAATACTTTATACTTTTCCGCAACAGTCCCTGCCGCAATATTAATTGGGGTTATGTTGGAACTAAGAGCAAAATCAACCTTATTCAACTTGATGAGTTTCTCCATGGCTGCAGCCCCTTCAGCAGGAGTACTCTTATCATCTGCAAAGACAAGTTTGATGGGTAGCTTTTTACCAAGCTCCTTTACGAATACCCCACCTTCCTTGTTGATATCAGCGACTGCCTGTTCATAAGCCCATTTCTGCTGCTCACCGGTCATCACATTTACTCCGGTCATCGAATTAATCACCCCCACAAGGATCTCCTTCTTTGCTGCTGCAGATACCTCATTCAAAGGGGTCAAGCAAACCATTAAGAGAAAAAAGAAGAATCCTGCCCATACCAATAATTTTTTCTCTCTCATAACTCTCCCTCCTTCTATGAATTAAATTTGTAAAAGTAGGACCTGATAAACCTCTCTATGTTTACTGCCTATTGCAACTGATCTCTAAAATCTCCTTTTCACCTCCTTTCCTTTTTCATGACCTTTTCCAAATCCTTTCGTTACCCTTCCCCATTATCACTTCTCTCTCTGCTTAAATTTCTTCACTCCGGGGATTGATTAATCGTAATTTCCACAAAGTCCTAAACTCAACTCTTCCTACTTTCGATTAACCCGATGAGGCCGCCTGGCATAAACCTCATGACAAGGATAATAAGCAACCCTGAAAAAATTGGATGGATTCCTTTAAAATAGACATCTCCAAAGGAAAAAACCGCACTGATAAAAAAGGCACCGATGATCGGGCCTAAAATCGTCCCATTCCCTCCTAAGATACACATCAGAATGGGGTAAAACATCCAGTTATTGAGATTCATCACAGAATCTGGATTGATGTGGAATAGATAGATGCCATAAAGGCTACCACAGAGACCTGCAAGAAATGCAGAGATGGCCAAGGCAAAAACTTTATATTTCAGGACATGAATCCCATGGGAGGAGGCTGAGGTCTCATCCTCTTTAATGGCCCTCAAGGCCAGACCAACTCTGGACTGGGTGATGAAATAGACCAACCCAATTGCAAATATGGCCAAAATAAAACTTGTCCAATAATAGGGCCTCATGGATTCAAAGACAGTGGAGGGAAGATGAAGTCCATCCGCTCCTCCTGTATATTGGCGTGCTTTTATAAAAATCACGGTTATAATTTGTCCCACTCCTAATGTCCCAAAAGAAAAGTAATCACCTCTAAGCCTTGACAGAAGCGGTATTCCAATGATGATGGCCAAGACAACCGGGACCAGCCCACTGAGGATCATGAGAATCGGGTCAAAGTAGTAACCCGTTTTGGTAAGGTCCCTCAACCAGATAATGCCAGTCGTGTAGGCCCCAAGACCGAAGAATGCGTGCCCACCCAAGCTGACCTGACCGGTATACCCTGCCACAAGGTTCCATCCTTGCGAGATCGTAATATAGAAAAAAACGATGAATAAATAATAGGCAAAATAGGAAGTCTCAACATCAACATAAAAGGGTAATGTGCCAAAGGCGATGATCAGAAGAACCACAATAAGGAGATAGATCCCATTCTTTTTAATCTTGGATGGAAAGTTTGCCAACCTGGATTGCTCAATATAAGAATTCATATCTCTCATTATTTACGCTTTCTCAGCTGACCCTCCAAAGAGACCCTGCGGCCTAAATGACAACACCAATAGAAATACCCCAAAGGCTATGGATTCATTCCATCCAGCGCCGACAAAAAAGGAGCCCAAGCTCTCAATCAACCCCAGCAGAATTCCTCCTAAAAGAGCTCCCCCTACGTTGCCAAACCCACCCAGGGCTAACGCAATCATGGCTTTTAAAGCGAAAATAAAACCATAAACAGGGTCAAAGGAGTAAACCGTTGCCAGGGTAACGCCTGCTACCCCTGTAAGTCCAATGCCAATCGCAAAGGCGATCGCATTGACCCGATTAGGATTGATTCCCATCAGGGTCGTAGAGACTACATCTTCTGATGCCGCTCTTACGGCTGTTCCAATAAGAGTCCTTTTAAGGAATAAGTAGACCGCAAGTGTTGAAAGAATAGCGATTATTAAAGCAATCAGACGTGTAAAGGGAATATTGATTCCAAAGGGTCTTAGCACATAAGAAGTGTAGCCTGTAACAATGGATCTGGGATCAGGGGTCCAAGCTACGGTCATGAAGTTTTCTAAAAAGAAGATCAGACCCACAGCAATCAAAAGAGAACTCACCCTATCCTCCAAGGCAGCGGCCTTCTGGAAAAGTCCATAATAAAATCCACTCCCAAGGAGCATCGTGACTGGAATGATTAGAATAAGGGATAAATACGGATCAATCCCCAAAAGGGTGAATAACCAATAACAGATATAAGCAAAAAAGACGATCATGGCTCCCTGGGCAAAAAAAATGATTCGCATGGTCCCAAAGATCAAACTGAGCCCAATGGCGGCAATCCCATACATGGTACCAAAAAGAATGCCACTGACAAAAAGTTGAATAAGAAGATCAAAACTTAGAATTCCCAGCATGAGGGTTTACCCTATTAAGAATTCTCTCTTCTTCCTTAATTAAGCATGGGGTTTGCTCCAGCGTTCACCGATATAGGCCTTCTGGATCTCCTGA
>JBBIRT010000174.1:0-6012 GCA_037441725.1 Deltaproteobacteria bacterium
ATGGCCTTGCCAGGCCCAAGGACCTCCTCCAGCATCCCATGTACCTTCCCCTTTAAATCCTCCTCAACACTCCGTTGATATTCCAATTGGGAGGTAGTTAATTGGGCGATTGAATTCCGGTCACTCCTCTTCGACAAGATCCGTCCTGAGGTATCCACCACCGTGATGTTTTCAGGCTCCAATCCCTCCACCGCACTGGCCACCAAATGGACAATCCCCTCTACTTGAGAGGAGTTCAAGGCCATTCCAGATCGGGTTTTAATAAAGACCGAGGCCGTGGGTTTCTTCTGTTCTTCAACAAAAATGGATTCCTTAGGGGTAACAATATGGACTCGGGCCTGTTCGATCTCTCTGATCTGTTTAATGGTCCTGCTCAGTTCCCCTTGGAGTGCCCTCTGATAATTCAACTTTTGAACGAAATCGGTGGTCCCTAAATTGGTACGGTCAAAGACCTCAAAACCAATCCCTCCTCCCTTTGGCAATCCTTCAGCCGCTAAGGATAGGCGAGTATCATATACCTGATCCTTTGCCACTAAGAGGGCGGTCCCATTTTGAGTAAGGCGAAAGGGAATCTTCTTTTCCTTAAGTTTATTGATGATCTCTCCGGCATCCTCAGGGGAGAGATTGGTGAAAAGCACATGATAATCTGGTTGACTGTTCCAATAGATTAGAGACCCAAACCCAATGAACGCAATTAGGAAGACCAAAAGGATCGTAATATTCCGACCCTTTAAGAGGGAATTCAAAAGATGGGTGAATTGTTCTTGAATTTTCTCAGCCATTTTCTCTCTATGGATCAGGGATTAAAATTGCATTCTCATGATCTCTTCATAAGCGGAAAGGATCTTGTTTCGAATCTGAATCATCAGTCTCAGGGAGATATTGGCCTGCTCAAGAGCGATCATCGCCTGATGGATATCCTTTTCCCCTCAGACCATCTCTTGGGTCACCTGATCCGCCTGCTTGAGTTGTTGATTTAGGTGATCGATCGATTGATTTAAAACCTTTTTAAAATCTGAAATAGGGTCATGGGAAATGGACTGAGGATTTCTCCTCCCAATTGGAGAAGATAAAACACCTTTCATCTCATCTAAACTCATTGCTTCTCTCCCTATTTCGTTCGAGCCTCCTCCCTCCCCCACCTCTCTGAGAGGAAGGTAACCTTCTGTCTGAAAGAACCTGGTTATCGTCCAATCTCCAATGCCTTTAAAGCCATGCTTTTGGCTGCATTAAAGGCAGTGACATTGGCCTCATAGCTTCGTACGGCTCCCATGAGGTCAACCATCTCTTCAATCGGGTTGATATTAGGAAACAGGACATAGCCATATTCATCAGCATCGGGATGAGTTGGGTCATAATTCATCCTTGGTTCATTCCAGTCCTCGATGATCTCAGCCCTCACTCCTCCCTCCTCCCTATCTGCCTTTCTTGGAGGGATCTCTCCGATAGAAAAATGATCGGGATGGGTTCTTTTGAGAGCAGGAGAGCCTCCCATCTGAAAGGAAAGAATCTCCTTGAAATCAGGAGGGGAGGGGATGGTTGAAAAAACAGTCCTCCTTCGACGATAAGGCCCTCCATCCTCCGTCCTTGTCGTATGGACATTCGCTAAATTCATGGAGATCGATTGGATCATCGTCCTCTGGGCATTGAGTCCACTCGCACTAATGCCCATTGCCTTAAATAGTTCCATAAGACCTATTTCCCTCCCTCCATAATCGTGACCTTTAAGGCCTCCAATTTCTTCATTAAGGCTTGCACCCCAGCTTGAAACATCAGATGATTTTGTGCCAATTTGGCCATCTCCTGATCGATGTTGACCTCCCCATGAAAGTTTTCTGTCAACACCTCTTTTTCAATAGGGTCAGAGAGATGATGGGGATCGGTTTTGATGAGTTGAATAGTTTGTCCCCGATCGATTGATCTCCTCAAGATCTCTTGAAAAGGGATATCCATAGAGGGATAGTTAGTTGTCTCTGCATTAGCGATATTGTTTGAAATCGCTTTATGTCTTAAGGTTGAAAGATCTAAGGACCTTTCTAAGAAGTGGACCGTTCGATCAAATAATTGTTGTGAAAAAGAAAATTTCATAAAAAAATTAAGAGCAATAATTATGCCAATTTTGATGAAACCAACCATCTCATGAGATTATGGACTCTCCCAGGATGGAAGGTTCTGTTTATATTCATGAAGTTTATTCCTCAAGGTTCGGATACTGATGCCTAAGGCCTTGGCTGCATATGTTCGATTTCCATTGGTCTTTTCCAAGGCCTTAAAAATTAATCTCCTCTCCATCTCCCTAAGAGAGAGACAAGAAATCTCGTCCCCTTTCAGTTCATCCCTTGCCTTCAATTTCTCGGGGCAAAGGTCATCTAAATCTACTGTCTCCTTAGAAGCAATTAAGACCGTACGTTCGAGCAGGTTCTTTAACTCTCTGACATTTCCTCGCCAAGGTTGTCTTTTTAACCAATTTAAGGCATCTTCCGTAAGGGATAGGACAGTCTTCTGATAATGGGAAGAGTATCTTTCTAAGAACCATTTGGCCAGCAACTCAATATCTTCCACCCTTTCCCGTAAGGGTGGAAGTTTAATGGTGATCACATTGAGTCGATAGTATAAATCCTCTCTAAACTCTCCCTTTTCAATGCAGGCCTCAATATTCCGATTGGTGGTGGCTATGATTCGGACATCGATTGGAATGGGATCTCTCCCCCCAATTCGATCGACTTCATTTTCCTGTAAAACTCTGAGGATCTTTGCCTGAAGAAAAGGGCTCATCTCACTGACTTCGTCGAGGAGAAGGGATCCTTTCTGAGCCATTTCAAATTTTCCAATCTTTCGATTTAAAGCCCCTGTGAAGGCTCCTTTTTCATAACCGAATAATTCACTCTCGAAAAGGGTCTCAGGTAGTGAAGCGCAGTTGATGGCAACAAAGGGGCCATTTTTTCGAGGACTCAGATCATGAATAAATCTTGCAAAAAGCTCTTTCCCTGTCCCGCTTTCCCCTTGGATCAATACAGGGACTTTGCTTTGGGCAATCCGTTCACATAAATGGATGGCCTCCTTCATCCTGTCATTACAGGTAAGGATGGGGATGGAGGGATCGGAAAGATTCTCTCCAAAATGAATCTTTTGTTGCGAGAGACCAGGTTTTAAAATCATCCTGATCCTTTCTTGCAAGACCTCTAATGAAATTGGTTTGGAGAGATAATCCACCGCACCTCCTTTTATTGCCTCCACTGCGTCCTGAATTGACCCATAACCGGTCATGATCACCGGGGTGTGGAAATACCTTAATTTAATTTGCCTTAGGAGATCCAATCCATTTCCATCGGGCAATTCTCTGCTTAGAAGGACCAAATCAAAGGATTTCCTTTCGAGGAGTTGCAAGGCCTTCTCCTCATTTTCAACAAGGTAGATTAAAAACCCATTTCTCGAGAGATCCTCAAAAAGGATTTTAGTCATCTCCTTTTCATCATCCACAATGAGTATCAATCTATTCCCGTTCAAACAATATATCCTCCTTTTAAAAAGAGAATGACCCCCTCCCGAAGTGACGCAATGATTGAACGATTAAAAATCATTAAGAATCTGGTCTCAGGTGATCAAATCGTCATTTTAACTTAAGAGAATTTTTTTATCTTAAGAGCAAATCCTATGCCACATAGACCAAAATAATAATTTAATAATGACAAATAGTTAGGAAAGATTAGGTTTAAGAAATGTCAAAAATAGATAGCTGTGTCATCATTTTGACAAGCCTTAAACGATGATCACATGAAGGGATCGGAATGAGAAAAAGGGGTTATGGGGTGGACCGTCTCAGATTTTGTCTTTTCATCTTCTCAATCAATGTTGTTCGATTCATCTGTAACAGTTGGGCAGCCTTATTCTTTACCCAGCCGGTCTTGTTAAGGGCTTGAAGAATCAACCTCCTCTCAAATTCATTCACAGCTGTGTCCAGAGAGATCCCCATCTCAGGAATTTCAAATTCAAGAGGAGAATCAACTTCAGGAGGGAGTTGAAATTTCTCTGGCAAATCAGTGAAGGATAAAGTCTCATTATTTGACAGGATCACCATCCGTTCGATAGTATTTTCGAGTTCTCTGACGTTACCTGGCCAATGATATTCAAACAACCTTTGCATAGCCTCAGGAGTAATCCCAGTAACCTTCTTTTTCTTGCTGCGGCTGAATTGGTTAATAAAATGGTGAACTAAAAGAGGGATATCCGATTTTCTCTCCCTTAAGGGTGGAATTTTGATCGGAATCACATTCAATCGGTAGTAGAGATCTTCCCTAAATTTCTCATCTTTTACTGCCTTTTTTAAATCCTGATGAGTGGCTGCAATTACCCGAATGTCCGTCTTGATGGTTTTAACCCCTCCGATTCTCTCAAACTGCCTCTCCTGAAGAACCCTTAACAACTTACTCTGTAAATTCGGATTCATATCTCCGACTTCGTCAAGGAAGAGTGTTCCCCGATTGGCCAATTCAAAGCGTCCGATTCGGGTTCGGATCGCATTGGTAAAGGCTCCCTTTTCATGACCAAATAGTTCACTCTCTAAGAGTTCTCCTGGAATGGCTGCACAATTGACAGGAACAAACGGCCCCTCCCTCCTGGAGCTATTATAGTGAATCGCCTTAGCAATCAATTCTTTGCCTGTCCCGCTCTCCCCAAGGATGAGGATCGTACTGTCCGTATCGGCCACCTTCTCAATCGTCTCAAAAACCTTTTGTATCTCTTCACTGTCACCAATGATGTTTTCAAATTTATATTTTTTCTTCAACTGGCTTTTGAGGTTCAAATTTTCCCTCTTGAGGTCACGATGCTCCAGGGCCCTTTCAATCGAAATGAATATCTCATCCAGTTTGACCGGTTTGGTCAAGTAGTCGAAGGCCCCCAATTTGATGGCCTCCACTGCATTTTTAATCGTCCCGTATCCTGTAAGAATGATGCAGATGGATTCAGGAGAGTTTTCCTTCAAATATTTTAATATCTCCATCCCATCGACATCTGCCATCTTTAAGTCCGTGATCACCAGATCATACTGCTTCTTCTCTATCTTAGAGATCCCAGCGATTCCCTCGGATGCTGTATCCACCTCCCAACCTTTTTCCATTAAAAATTCAGAAAGATTCATAAGGATATCCGGAGAGTCATCGATGAGAAGGATACTCTCATTTCTCATGTTAGTTTCCCCCTGAAATTTTTATGCAATCCTAATATAAACAAGAAAAAATGTCAATTATTTGACTTTTGAATTTAAAGTGAGGGTTGAAGGGGAGGGTGGATCATTCCTAAGTAATTCCTGAAAGGTTGGGTTTGAAGATTTTTAATTAATATCCTCCTCGATAATATCTTTCGATCTCTACTGCTGATATGATCCCAACATCGGTGAGGATCTTCCTCAAGGGATCTGAAGCAGGGACCCTATCAGTAAGAATCTGCAACTGACCTACCCCTTTGGATAGGGATTGGATCAGTGGCTCAATCCTATCCAGAGGGATCTGACGATTGGCCATGGCCTTTTGATAATCCTCCAACAGATTAAGGACCTCTTCAGAGGTTTTCACACCAAGAGAACGGATTTGATTGATCTCTTCTAATTCCATTGATGGAATCGATAGAGAGGAAGAAAGAGAGGAGATCTTTTTATCAGCATTTTCAAGTAAGGTTTTAAAATCCAATGGATGACCCTTATGATTATTCTTTTTCAAATTATTTACAGAAGAGGGGTGATAAAAGATGGAGTTAACTTTCATATCGATTCCCTCCTTGAGTATTAAAATTATTGCAAATACTATGCCTTATTTATTAAAGAGTGAGCCCTCCTTGGCCTTCATCCTGAAATGACATAGAGATAGGAAGGTTTTACTCTCATTGCTCAAAATTCCCTAATCCCAAATGGATGTTTGATATGACAAGGGAGGTAAAATTTTTCCGTCAAAAGCGGCAATTTTTACCTGGCCAAAGGTGAGATTTCTATAACATCCTCAAAGAGACCTATTGATA
>JBBIRT010000175.1:0-6010 GCA_037441725.1 Deltaproteobacteria bacterium
ATTCTCTCTCCTCTGTCAAGAAAAAAAATTTGACAAACTGAATAGTAAAAGTTATAAATATCTAAAGCCATGAAGGTAAAGAGATCTGCAGATCTCGCGCTTCATGGCTTTTTTATTGGGGAAAGGATCCTCTCCGTGAGATCTGTCTCAAATTCAAAAAAAACATTTTCAGTCCTTCCCATTGGTATCGTCCATTCCCCGTTCAAACGAATGGAGGACTGTCCGTTCCAGGGAGCTAAGGCGGGTACAGTTGGAGAAGTTGTGTTAAAAGAGCAATTCCTTCCAGCCCTGAAGGATCTGGAAGGAATCAGCCATCTCTACCTTTTGACCTTTATGCACTCTGCAGATCGAAAGAGACTACAGACGGTCACTCCCCATGGACCAGAGATTCATGGAACCTTTGCCACCCGCAGTTCTCATCGGCCCAATCCAATTGGGTTGGCGGTGGTCGAACTTCTCAAGATCGATGGATGCCGACTTCGTATTAGAGGAGTAGACTGTTTGGATGGCACTCCGGTCATTGACATCAAGCCTTACAATCCTGACATCGATGCCTTTCCCCATGCTATTGCAGGATGGTATGAGAAGGCCAGAAGGCGAGAGAAGAAAAAGAACGGTTGATTCTTCTTAATTATCACTCGAAATCCCGGTACGAAGCCACTTCTTAATAACTCTCTAAGAAAAATCCTTTCAGAAGAAATGGGGAAAAAAATAAGGAGGCTTGCCATAAGAAAACAGAAATATTTTGCTTATGGAGTTTGTTCTGTTTTGAAAATAATCCGCTCAACGATTTCAGTTCACTTTTTGGAGGTATCCACATGACAGGAAAACTAAAGTTGATAAGCATGCTTTTAGGTTTGTTTTTAATGTTTTTTATCTGCCAGGCTCCAGTTTTTGCCCAGATTAATGAAATTCGAATTGCGGATAGCACGGGGGATTGGGGTTTTCCGAATCCCTACAGACACTACCCACGAGGCCCAGGTTATGTGCGCATGAGTTGGGTCTTTGATACCCTGGTTTGGAAAGACCAAAATGGTTTCATCCCGGCCCTGGCTGATTCATGGTCATACCATCCAGGAGAACATGCATTCACTTTCAATCTGAACGTAAAAGCCAAATGGCATGATGGTCAACCTGTAACAGCGGATGATGTCGTTTTCACTATAAACTATTTCAAACATCATCCCTATCACTGGATTACTTTGGATTATGTTGGTCAGGCCAAAGCATTATCTCCTCACACTGTATCGATTTACCTCAACAAACCTTACGCCCCATTTATTTCTGACATCGGAGGAACAATGCCTATCCTTCCAAAGCACATCTGGCAAGAGGTAAAAGAGCCTGAGTCCTTTAATGATCCCAAGGCCTTCGTTGGATGCGGTCCTTATGTCTTTAAAGACTTTAATAAAGTCCAAGGCACTTACCTTTATGAAGCCTTCAAGGAGTATTATCAGGGAAGACCCAAAGCGGAGAGGCTCATCTACATCCAATCCTCACAGCCCCTGATCAGTCTGAAAACCGGCCAAGCCGATTTGGCAACGATTCAACCTGATATGGCTGAAACCCTGGAAAAGAGCGGGATGGTTGTGATTCGGGATGAGAGAGGCTGGAACAAAAAGTTGATGATCAACCATAAGAAAGCCCCTTTCAACGACAAGCGATTTCGTCAAGTCCTGGCCTTTGCGATTGACCGGCAAGAAATAATAGATAAATCCCACCGAGGATTCGCGTCGTTAGCCTCTTATGGATTGCTCTCTGTTGATCATGAGATGTATAACCCAAATACTCCCACCTACCATTTTGATCCCAATAAAGCCAGAAGGTTGATAGAGTCCCTCGGTTATCAGAAGGACATTCAGGGATTTTATGTCAAAGAGGGTCGTACCTTAAAGTTGGAACTTTTGGCTTCAAAAATTACAGTGGCAGGCCAGAGTGTTCCAGACCGTGATGGAGAGGTGATGAAGAAACAATTGGAGGCTGTGGGTATATCTGTGGATTTAATTACCCTTGAACAGGCCACTGCAGATGCAAAGGTAAAAAATTGGGAGTTTGATCTTGCCATCTCTGGTCATGGCGGTATATCTGGGGACCCAAAAATTTTAAATGAAATGATTTCCTCTCATTACGGCGCAGGGTCGGTCAACAGTGCCCGTTATGATGCAAACCCGGTCCTGAATCGGCTTTTGGAAGCTCAGATGATTGAAATGGATGAGAAAAAGAGGAAGGCCATTGTTCATGAGATCCAAAAAGTTTACGCTGAGGATCTGCCTGCCATTTCTCTATATTACCCGGATTCCGTGGCTGCTTACAACCCAAAGAAGGGGATCACCTGGTTTTTTACCAAAGGTGGAATCAGCAAGGGGGTTCCGATTCCACAGAATAAGATGTCCCTTGTGAGATAATTGCTCAGAAAATAAAAGGCTTCATCCATCGGAAATGGTAACGACGCCCGTATCGTTTAACGGTTATGTTATTCGTCTTTAAAATCCTTCAGCCGTAACCCCTTTACGATATACGAAACGGGCTTCAAAACCGTAACACGAATTTAAAAACTCAATAAATTTTCATCGTTCGGGGGTGACGAACCCGTAATAATACATTATTCAAAAGGAAGTTGGGCAGGGGATATCTTCAAAGTTTTACAATTGCGGATCATTCATCCCTGCCCAACCTTGCAGATTTGGGTTATTTTTTCACGGTTTCTGAGGGAGCGGATTTAGATTTAAATGTTATGGCCTTGTATGAAAGTTTTTTTAAGAAAGTATGAGACAGTCCTAGTCTATGTTCTTGCAGCCTTGATTATGATCTACCTGAGTTATTGCCTGCCGAGGCTTCTGCCCGGTGATTTTGTAACTGCCATGTATTCGAGCTCCCACGTGACCCTGACCGCAGATCAGGAGGCACAGGTTAGAGCTTTTTATACCCAGCAGGAGGGTTTTATTCGATACCTGGTGAATCTGTTTAGTATGAACTGGGGATATTCCTATGCCTTTTTGACCCCTATATCGGAGTTGATCCTACAAGCCCTTCCATGGACCTTATTGCTTGTGGGGTGTGCGCATATGATTTCCATGGTTTTCGGATTTATCGCCGGCGTGGAGTTGGCCTGGCGTCGAGGCAGCCATTTGGAGAAGATCGGGGTTGGGTCGATGACCATCATGGAAGGAGTGCCTGAGATCAGCAGCGGTGTGATTCTGCTCTTGATCTTTGCCTTCTATCTCGGTTGGTTCCCGGCATCCGGTGCTGAAACGGCTTATGCCCGGCACTCTCTCGGAGAATGGGCCTTGGATGTTTTACACCACCTCACATTGCCTCTTTGCACGTTGATTCTTGCCTATCTTCCTGGAAACTTCCTTCTTTCGCGGGGAAGTATGGTCATGGTGCTTAAGGAGCAGTTTATCCAGACAGCCCGGGCCAAAGGTTTACCACCTTTACGTATCCGGTATGCGCATGCGGCGCGAAATGTCCTCTTGCCACTTACAACGCGATTCGGATTACGCATTGCTTTCATGGTAACCGGGGCCCTGGTGGTTGAAAATATTTATTCTTATCCAGGCCTCGGCACACTACTGTTCAATGCCATTGGGATGCGGGATTTACCCCTGATTCAGGGTATCGTCCTTTTTTCATCTCTGATGGTTCTTTTGGTCAATCTGGCTCTTGACACCATATACGGCTGGATCGATCCACGGGTGAAGCATGCATATTGATGTTCGCGGTCAGTTAGTTAGGGATCCCTGGTTTGTAACAGGCATGGGACTGGCCCTGTTCATATGTTTTTTAGTGTTGTTCGGTCCTATGCTTGCTCTGCACGATCCTCATGACATGTCCTTTCGGCCACTCAGTCCACCCTCCAGCGTGCACTGGCTGGGTGTCAATGACGGTGGAATGGACATATTCTCTGAACTCCTCTACGGGATGCGGAATACAGTTGGATTTGGCCTCCTGACTGGAATCATTGCGTTGTTTCTTGGAGTGACCATTGGACTTGCCTCTGCCTGGTTCGGCGGATTTCTGGACCAGATCATGATGCGGTTTGCTGACATTCTGCTTGCCATTCCGGCAATTATGGTCCTGATTCTTACGGCTGCTCTGTTCCGACCGTCGCTGATAATTCTCGCTTTGATCCTGGCAATCCTCTCGTGGCCCACCACTGCCAAAGCCATCCGGTCGCAGACCCTGGTTTTGAAAAACCGCCTTCATATCCAGGCTTCAAGACAGATGGGAGCCTCGGGCTGCTATATCCTTCTGAGGCACTTGATGCCAGAGCTCTTTCCTCTTTATTTGATCGGTTTTGCTGCAAAGATCCGGATGGCTATGTTCATCGAGGCTTCTCTGGCCTTCCTTGGATTGTTCGATCCCAGCCGCAAATCCCTGGGGCTTATGATTGGCTATGCGCTCAAATACTATTACCTAAATATCTGGTGGAACTGGATCATGCCTCCGGTTATTCTTCTCTCCCTGTTGATTATGACCGTTACCTTTTTGGCGATTAGCCTGGAAAAGGTTTTTGATCCAAGATTGAAGGAAGCATGGTGAAGATAGAGATCGATCGATTAACTGTGATGTACCGTGACGGGAACCATTCCTTGCTGGCCCTGGACCAGGTCAGTCTCAGTTTGGAGCCCGGCCGGATCACAGCCCTGGTGGGAGAATCCGGATCGGGTAAGACCACCCTGGGTAAATCGCTTATGGGACTTCTGCCGGAAAATGCGGAAGTGCGAGGAAGCATAAAACTGGGTAATCGAGAAATTGTTGGGATGGAAGAATCGGACCTGAAAAAAATCCGCTGGTCCCAAATAGCCATGGTCTTTCAGAATGGAGCGGCAAACCTGAACCCTGTTCATCGAATTGTCGACCAGGTCGCCGAGCCTTTGATCTGTTCTGCAGGAATGAGAGAGAGACAGGCGAGAGAGGAGGCTGAGATTCACCTGCTAAGGATGGGTCTAAAACCTGAGTATGGATATCGTTTCCCCCATGAGTTGAGTGGCGGCCAAATCCAGCGCGCTCTCTTAGCAATGGCTTTTGTGCTCAACCCAGGGGTGCTCATTCTCGATGAACCCACAGCCGGCCTGGATGCCATGACCAAGTCTTTTGTCTCAGGAGTCATCCACCAGGCCAGAGACACCGGTAAAACAGTCCTTTTGGCCACACACGATCTTGATCTTGTGCAGGGGCTGGCTGATCAGGTGGTCGTGCTTTATTTAGGACAGGTCATGGAGAAGATGCCAGGCACTGATCTGCTTACACATCCCTTTCATCCTTACACACTTGGTCTTGGCCGTTCTTATCCAACCCTGGAGACGAATCGCGATCTTGGAGGCATTCGGGGAGATGCCTTCTTTCGACTTCTCCACTCCCATTCTAAGAATGGCCAAGAGCCGGGAATAAGATATCAAAACGATCGCTCAGGGCACAGACACGAAGAGGGTGCTGTTTCTGGGAGAGGCTGTCTGTTTCAACCCCGCTGCACGCAGGCCATCGAGGCCTGCAGCCGCGAGACCATTCCTCTTAAGAGGGTTGGGGAGCGGGAGGTTCGCTGCCTGAGAGGTGGGATTGTTCAGATTCTCGAACTTCATCATATCTGTAAGAGCTATGCCACCTCAACAGCTCTTTACCCTACAGACCTGACGATTCGGGCTGGTGAGGTCTTCTGCCTGGTGGGCGAAACCGGTTCTGGGAAGACAACGCTTGCCATGATTGCCGCTGGATTGTTCAAACCGGATAAGGGGCGCCGTATCTTTGAAGGCCGTGATATGGATGAATTGATTGATTTGGACTACCCTTCTTTGGCCAAACGAATCGGTGTGATCTATCAGAATCCTGCTGAGTCTGTAAGCCACCGGCTTTCGGTCTTTGATATTGTGGCCGAACCTTTAAAGATTCAGGGAGCGATTCGCGAAGAAAATGAGATCAGGACCCGTGTGCTCCGGGCTTTAACGGATGTTCGCCTCTCCACCCACCAGGAATTTCTAAGGCGTTATCCCCACGAGCTCAATATGGGTGC
>JBBIRT010000176.1:0-5704 GCA_037441725.1 Deltaproteobacteria bacterium
AATATCTCCGAAAATTTTATAAAGCAGAGCACTTCAAAAAGAGGTGGGTAAAAGTTATATCCTCCAACCAATCATTGCCTTTCATGGTATAAGGATTTCTATAGTTATGGGACAAGCTGAGGTTTCTGCTATAAAATTTTCTCCGACATCCCTGCCTTATTCCCAGAATGGGTGAGGCATTACCACCGTCACTTTTTAAGATTTCACAAGAGGTTCCTGCCAGATCTGTGAACATAACCCTCTATGAGCGAAGGGGTACAATGTTTATGATCGATACATCTTTTCAATGACATCCTTATAGGCTTCATTGATGAATTTACGCTTGACCTTCATGGTAGGTGTGATCTCACCATCCTCTTCGTAAAGCTTCTTTGGAATAATTGCAAATTTCTTTATTTGTTCAACCTGAGCGAGTGTCTTATTCACCCGATCAACCTCCTTCTGGATGAGCTGTTGGATCATGGGATCTTGAGTGAGGCTGGCATAGGTACTGAATTGGATTTTATGGTCCTGGGCATATTTTATAACATTTTCTTCATCTATCGCTATTAAGGCTGTAAGATACTTCTTACGATCCCCTATCACCACTGCATCATGGATATAAGGACTGAATTTAAGTTGATTCTCTATGTTTTGAGGAGCAATGTTTTTTCCTCCAGCCGTAATGATCAAATCCTTCTTTCGATCAGTAATTGTTAAAAAACCATCCTCGTCTAATTCCCCAACATCCCCTGAATAAAGCCAACCCTCTCTGAGGGTTTCTGCCGTAGCCTCAGGATTCTTGAAATATCCTTTAAATACATTCAACCCTTTTACTAAAATCTCACCGTCAGGGGCAATCTTTACCTCCACTCCAGGAAGAGGCTGACCCACTTTTCCGAGTTTGATATTTTCTAAACGGGTACAGGTCGTCACCCCTGTCCCTTCTGTCTGGCCGTATCCTTCAATCATAGGAATTCCAATGGCATGAAAGAATTTTAGAACCTCGGGTGAAATCGGGGCAGCCCCTGAAACGGCAAGTTTAACCCGATCCAATCCCAATCTCTCCTTCAATTTTCGAAAGACGATGAGATAGGCCATGAAATAGGCCACCTTCAGATATAGGGGAATTGGTTTTGGTTGTAGTTTGAAATCAACCAACTTCATCCCAATGCCCATTCCTAATTTAAACATCATCCGCTTGAACCAGGTCGCATCAGACATGCGGATTAGGATGGCGGAGGCATATTTCTCCCAGATCCGTGGTACGCCATAAACAAGAGTCGGAGAGACCTCCTTCATATTTTCCATAATGGTATCTGTATGTTCGATGAAATTGACCACCGTGCTATATCGAATGTTGATCATTACGGTAAAGAGTTGTTCAAAGACATGGCAGAGTGGAAGAAAGGAAAGGGTCTCATCTGCATCAAGAATTGGAATAGCGGAAAGCATGGCCTCACTCATAAAGAGGAGATTTCGGTGGGTGAGCATTGCTCCTTTGGGAGGGCCTGTGGTGCCAGAGGTATAAATAAGAATGGCGACATCATCAGGTTTTGCTTGGCTCAGCCTTTGTTCATAAAGGCCTGGGTTTTTCGAATCAAACTCTTTCCCGAGTTTGAGCAAATCTTCGAAACTCATTAACACAGGATCATCAAACTTCTTCAATCCCTCCATCTCCATCACGATGATCTTTTCCAATTGGGGGTTCTCTTTCCTAAATTTAAGCGTCTTATCAAACTGCTCCTCATTTTCTGCAATATAGAACCTCGATGCTGAGTTCTGAACAATATAACCGCATTGCTCGGGTGAATTTGTTGTATAGATTCCGACAGTAATCCCTCCTGCAGACATGATTCCAAAATCAGAGTAAACCCATTCAGGGCGATTCTCGCTGATGAGAGAAACACATTCTCCTTTTTTAAGGCCGAGGCAAATCAACCCCATAGCCACCCGCCTTACTTTTTCTCCATATTGAGCCCAGGTCACGTCATGCCAGATTCCATAATCTTTATAACGTAGGGCGACTCGATTTGGATGCTCATTGACATTTTTATGAAAATAAGTGAGGAGGGTCTCATGACTCATGGTGGATTTCCCCTATCAGTAACCCCTCAATCATAAGGGGCCCTGTTCAAAGATCTGACAGGAATCTCTTCTAAACTCTTATCCAAAGGCAACTTTAAATTTTGTCATCCCTTCCCTTCAGTCTATCCCCTTTTCTCACAAAAAAATAGAAAAAGTTGAGATTGATGAGGCCAGTTAGGGCTAAACATAGGAACATCGTAGAGTAACTCGTCACATTAAGGATAAAGCCTGAGATCACAGGACCCAGGCTTATTCCCAGATCTGACATCGCCATGAAGGTCCCGATGACCGACCCTCGGGATGAGCTTGAGCGGTCAATGGCGTAAACCACAAGAGTCGGTCCCAGCAGGGCATGTCCCATCCCCCATATTACCGCCGTAAGAATAAACATAGGTAAGGTTTTAGAAAAAGCAAGGAGGGTCATGGAGAGGATATAAGTAGTTAGACAAGGGAGGATAATTCTTTCCCTATCATAGCGATCCAAAATCCTGCCCCCTAAAGAGCGACCAAGAATCAACATAATGGCAATCGTGGTAAAGAAGAGCCCAGGATTGGTCACCCCATGATGGATGGCATGAAGAGGGAAGAAGGCTGTGAGTGCTCCCCAGAGGAATAGGGCAATTAGATTTACGGTCGAGGGAAGAAGAGCTTCTCGACTGAGAAAAGGATTGTCTTTCGTGGATGAGACCTGTGGCTGAGAATCTTGCCGATCCGCCAATAGAAAGGTAATGAATAATGAACCCAAGGATAACCCTGAGCAGACCATAAAGAGAATGGTAAAACCAAATTGATTAACTAAGAAAATCCCCAGGGGAGGGGCTAAGGCACCTGAGAGATTGAATCCTAAATAGAAATAACTGACGCTTTGTCCAAGTTGGTTCTTTGGACTAATCTCCGTGGCCAGGGTATATGAAGCCGTATGGAAAAAAGCGAATCCAATCCCCTGAAGAAGCCTGGTGATAAAAAAAGGCCAGAATGGAGGCGAAAAGAGGTAGGCTACAGAGGTAAAGGCAAAAGTGAGAGCCCCGGCCATCATAAATGTTTTTTCTTGAATTCTTGAGAGGGCCCTTCCGATAAAGGGCTTCAAGATAAATGCAGAGAGAAAATAGATCCCTATAAGAATCCCAATCTCTTTTTCCGTAGACCCCGATCGTGAGAGAAAGATGGGAAGGGTTGGGAGGAGGAGATAGAAAACGAATAAGAAGAAGAATTGGGCCAGAAAGGCTAAGATGAAATCTCGGGTGAATATCTTTTGATTCATTTTATGACTTTTAGATTTAATTACAATTATACATATTTCTTTTTGAAATAATTTTCAACCCTATGATTGAAAAAATTTTTCAATTCTGGTACGTTAAATGGAAACCACAGCCCTCGGGTTACATAAAAAGAGGAAAAGGGGGAAATTTCTATAATCAAAATGCAAAGGAGGAGATGGAGGGATGACCTATAAGCCATCTGAAAGAGAAGAGGAATATTTCAAGAGATTGGAATTTGAAAATAAAAAGAAGATAGAAGAAGAAAGACAGAAAGCCATGGCCGAAAAAGAGAAAGCCCAATTGAGGGAACTCCATTTCATGCACTGTCCAAAATGTGGAATGAATCTGATCGAGATTGATTATAAGGGGGTGAAGGTCGATAAATGCTCTTCCTGTGAGGGGGTTTGGCTGGACGCAGGGGAACTCGAAATAGTCTCAGAAAAGGACAAGGGGTTTATGGACAATTTTTTCAAAGTCTTTAAGAGGTAGGCCTCATGGGTAGGAGGGGGTATGATAAAATTTTTGTTTGGGGTGATAGTGGGTATCCTTCTTTTCTTTTTCTTTCTCTGGTTCGGTGGAGGAACAACGGTTAAAAAGATTGGAGAAGGGTTAACAGGAACTGGAAAGAGGATGGAAGCATTGGAGGAAGTGATCAAAAAGGAGAAAGATGATGTGTTGGGTGGGCTGAAGAAGAAGGTTTTAAAAGAGGAGAAAGAGGTTCCAAAGAAAGACTAATAGGTGATCGAGAAATCTTCAAACTCTCCGGTATAATCTTCCCAGGTCAGATAAACCTTGGATACCCTTGCCTCGGATGGCCCTCGATGGCACCATTGGATCATTTGATCCACTTGATCCCGATCCCCTTCAAAAACGGCCTCCACTCGGCCATCCCTTCGATTCTTTACCCAACCCGTAATCCTCAGCCTAAAAGCCATCTGCTGAGTATGGTATCGAAAAAAGACTCCTTGAACCTTTCCTTCAATGATCACCCGTGCCCTGACCCTATCCATTCTCATCCTTTAAAACAAAGTCTCATCTACTCAAAACCATATCATAGTCTTTTTTTTTAATCAACCCAATCCATCAAGCTCTAAGGGGTTTTCAATTTTGGCTTGAAAAGTTGAATTTGAATCGATTAGAATTTTATCAATTTTCATCAAAAGGCTGGGAAGAAAGATGAAGTCACTTTATTTGGGCATCGATGTGGGTTCGGTCAGTGCCAATACGATCATCATGGATGATTCTCGGAATATCCTTGAGGAACATTATACCCGTACCAAAGGTCAGCCTCTTCAAACCGTTCAAAAGGAATTGGAGGAGATCCTCCATCGGATACCCCTCGAACAATTCCATACCATTTCTTTTACAGGTACAGGAGGGAAACTCCTCTCAGAACTTTTAGATGGAAATTTTGTGAATGAGATTATCGCCCAGGCCAAAGCCGTCCAATATTTTTATCCCCAGGTCAAGACCATCATTGATATTGGAGGAGAGGATTCTAAACTAATTCTCCTGGAAGAGGAGGACGGCCGTTTTAAAATCAGCGATTTTTCAATGAATACCTTATGTGCGGCTGGCACCGGATCGTTTCTCGATCAACAGGCCAGTCGTTTAGGGTTGACCATTGAAGAATTTGGGCATCTTGCCCTTAAATCGACCAATCCCCCTCGAATTGCAGGTCGGTGCAGTGTCTTTGCTAAATCCGATATGATCCATCTCCAACAGATTGCAACTCCTGACTATGATATCGTTGCAGGCCTCTGTTATGCCTTAGCAAGAAATTTTAAGAGTAATATCGGTAAAGGGAAAAAGTTTTTAAAGCCCGTCTCTTTCCAGGGAGGGGTGGCAGCCAATGTAGGAATGAGAAAAGCCTTTCAGGATGTCTTAGAGCTTTCTGATGGAGAGCTGATCATTCCAAAGTATTTTGCTTCGATGGGAGCCATTGGTGCCATTCTCATCACTCAGGAAGAAAAGAAGAACAAGGGAGAATGGATCGGGTTAAGCCGACTCAATCAATATCTCAAGGATCATCGAGAAGAGCAGGCTTCGCTTGCTCCCCTTTCCCTTTCTCCTCACCATATCACCTGCCCATCCACCTCAACAGGCTCACAAAAAAAGAATCCCGTTGATCTTTCATCAGAGAAAAAGGTGGAAGCCTATCTGGGATTGGATGTAGGCTCCATTAGCACCAATTTAGTGGTCATCGACAAAGAAAAGAGGGTCCTGTCAAAGCGTTACTTGATGACCGCAGGTCGACCCATTGAGGCAGTTCGCACGGGCCTTCGGGAGATTGGGGAAGAGATCGGAGACAGGGTAGAGATCAAAGGGGTTGGGACCACTGGTTCTGGCCGTTATCTCACGGCAGACTTTTAGGAGCT
>JBBIRT010000176.1:5714-5982 GCA_037441725.1 Deltaproteobacteria bacterium
CAGGCCACAGCAGCAATCCATATTGATCCCACTGTGGATACCATCTTTGAAATTGGTGGTCAGGATTCAAAATATATCAGCATTGATCATGGGGTGGTCGTCGATTTCGAGATGAATAAGGTCTGTGCGGCAGGGACAGGTTCTTTTCTTGAAGAGCAAGCTGAAAAACTGGATGTATCAATCAAAGAAGAATTTGGAACCCTTGCCCTTTCTGCGCATGAACCGGTGAGGATGGGTGAGCGATGTACGGTCTTTATCGAATCTGATT
>JBBIRT010000177.1:0-5963 GCA_037441725.1 Deltaproteobacteria bacterium
AGCAGTGGCGACGGTTACCCATAAATTAAACGCCTGCATTCAAAAGTTTTGGAATTACACCTCTCCATTCATTCTTGGAAGTTTTTCGGAGTTCTCATTGAAACGATCACCCGATTCATTTCTTTTTTATCTCTTCAATCACTACGTGGATCAGACTCTCTACATCCAGCCCTTGCATTCGATAGAGATCATCAGGTTTGCCAGAGCTTCCATATTTTGTGATTCCGAGTTTATGAAAACGGATCCCCATTCCATGCCCTGCTAACACATTTCCAATGAGAGAACCCAGACCTGTTCGGATATGGTGATCCTCATAGGTGATGATTACCCCTGTCTTGGAGGCTTTTAGAATGGCATCAATATCTAAGTCACTCAGACAAGAGATATTGAAAACCTGGACTTTGATTCCTTTCTCTTTCAATTTTTCCCAAGCTTGAACTGCCCGGTAGACCATTCCCCCAGTTGTGAGAATGGCTGCATCCTTTCCGCTGCGTATTAGATCCGCTTGACCATATTTGAATTCATAAGGAGAGGCATAAAAAGGGTATCCTTCCTCATTCAGGAGGATTGGTCCAGAGGATCGCCCCATAGAAACGAGGAAGTTCCCATGAGTTTTTGCCACATAACGAATGATCCGATCAGTCTGATTTGGGTCAGCCGGAATAATGATCTTATATCCAAAGAGGTTTTGTACCAACCCAATATAGTCAATGCATTGATGGGTTTTTCCATCCTCTCCTACATCCAAACCATTATGGGTACAGATGAGTTTCAGGTTTGTCCCATTGATGTCATTGAGGCGATGTTGATTGTAGGTCTCATCTACACCAAAGACTCCAAAATCTGCAAAGAAAGAAACAAGGCCAAGAGTGGAGATGGCACCGGCTATGGTTGCTGTATGGTGTTCTTGGATCCCTCCCTGGAAAAAGTGATTTGGAAACTGTTTGGCAAATCCTGAAGTTTTTACTGAAGAGGCTAAATCACAATCGAAAACCACCACGGGGGGCGAGGAATTTTCTTGGACATTGGCCTTGGCAATGTCGACTAAAGCATTTCCAAAGGCTGTGCGGTTGTCTATTTTCTGCTCTTTTCCATAATCCCTTGGGGTCCCTGTCTCCATGGAATAAATTTCTAAGGGGTATGTTCGACCCGTGTAGGGAAGGTCCTCTTTTTCACGAATCAAACGATATCGATCTAAGTCATCTTCAAGGTCTAATTCCTGGATAGCCCTCTTATATTCATCGAAGGAAAGAGCCCTTCCATGGAATTCCTCTTTCCCTTCCATAAAGGAGACCCCCTTTCCCATGATCGTATGGGCAATAATCGCCGTAGGATGTTGAGAAAGGATTGCCTCTCTCAAGGCGATATAGATCTCTTGAAAATTGTGGCCATCTATTTCCTTTACCCCCCAACCATCTGATTCGTAATTCTTAGCGATATTCTGGGGCATGATTTCATGGGTCACCCCACTGATCTGTCTCCGATTGTAATCAATGATCACTGTGAGGTTATCCAGTCCGTATTTGATTGCAAAACGGCGTGCTTCAGAAATCTGCCCTTTCTGTTGTTCCCCACAACCCATCGTCACAAACACATGAAATCCTCTTTTTAAGAGCTTTGCTCCGAGGGCAAAACCACAACCCGCAGACAATCCCTGTCCGAGGTTCCCTGTATTCCACTCCACTCCTGGTACCCCTTTTTCGACGTGGCCCTCAAAGGGACTCCCTGCCTTTCGAAAAGTCGAGATGGCTGATTCGATGGGAAAGAAACCAATTCGACCCAGGGCTGAATATACTCCAGGAGAGGTATGGCCATGGCTGACCACTATTCGATCCCTATTTGGATCAGAAGGAGACTGGGGGTGAATATTGGCATAGGAGTAGAGAACCAGATAAAAATCAATAGAGGACATCGAGCCCCCTGGGTGTCCTGACCCAGCCAGGGTGGTCATCTTCAATATATCTCCCCTTGCCAATCTTGCCAATTCTGATAACCTCTTAAGGGAATCATCGTTCAATCTTTCTTCTATGAATCTTTTTCCCTCCATTTTGATTCTCCATCCTAAGAGTTGAAATCATTTAATATTTCATGCATATAAAAAGCATAACCTTCTTCCCCTTCTGTTTAAGTTCAATTGAGGGAGACCTTTTTAATTGAATGAACATTACACATAACATATCCTCCGATTTTTGAAAAGTTAATATTGTGGCCAAAGATGATCCCTCTTAGAAGGGATGAGAAAATTTAGGGAGTCGAGAGAACTTAATGATCTGGCAGAGAGGTTTTAAAAGATCTTAAAATAGGAGTGGGTAATATCTCCATTGGCCTTATTTTCCAATTATGAGCGATAGGTTATGCCGCGGAGAATTTATGGTTTGATATAGGAGGGAGTGATGATTATTGGGGTTCCAAAGGAGATTAAGGGGGGTGAGAAAAGGGTGGGAATGACTCCCCAAGGAGTGGATGCATTAGTTTCTCATCACCATCGTGTGTTGGTTGAGAAAGGGGCGGGGATAGGAAGTGGCTTCTCAGACCATGAATATGGAAAGGCAGGGGCCATTCTGGTTGATAAAGCAACAGATGTTTGGGCTGAAGCAGAGATGGTGGTGAAGGTGAAGGAACCCCAGGAAACAGAATTTCCATTGATGAGACCTGGCCAGATTCTTTTTACCTATCTCCATTTAGCGGCTAATCGGGACCTCACCTTAAAATTGATGGAACGTCGGATCATTGGGATTGGATACGAGACTGTTCAGGAAAAGGACGGCTCCCTTCCTCTGCTTCGACCCATGAGTGAGATTGCCGGGAGGGCATCTGTTCTCGCAGGGGGAATGTGCCTTGAGGCCAAACAAGGAGGTCGAGGGGTTCTTCTCTGTGGCGCCTCAGGCGTGCCTCCTGCTAAGGTCGTTATCCTTGGAGCTGGGGTAGTGGGGACTAATGCCTGCAAAGTGGCCATTGGGATTGGAGCCCGTGTGAGCATCTTAGACGTCCGACCCGATCGACTGAGCTACCTTCATGACATCACTCAAGGGCATATCGCTACCTTTATCTCAAATCGAATGACCATTGGGGAGGAGATTGCAGGGGCAGATCTGGTCATCGGAGCTGTTCTCATTCCTGGGGCCCATGCGCCCAAACTGGTGACACGGCAGATGCTGAGAAGGATGCGTCCTGGTTCAGCCGTGGTGGATGTTTCTGTGGATCAAGGTGGATGTTTTGAGACGACCCGGCCGACGACTCATGAAAATCCAACCTATGTTGATGAGGGGATTATTCATTACTGTGTAACCAATATTCCTGGTGCCTTTCCGAGAACCTCCACCTTTGCCCTCACCAATGCCACCTTTCCCTATGTCCTCCAGATTGCAGACAAAGGGTATGAAAGGGCCCTCAAAGAGAATGAACCTTTAAGGAAAGGGCTTAATCTGATCGATGGGAAGATCGTTTCTCAGGCCGTGGCTGAAAGTTTGGGATTGCAGAACCATCTCTTGATATGACCTACATAGATGATAAAAACCGATATGGTGTTGGAATAGGAGCAACCATTCAAAAGAAAAGACTGATCATTGCCATTGACGGCCCTTCAGGTGCTGGAAAGAGTACGGTCGCAAGGACCTTAGCGAAACGATTGGATTATGTTTATATTGATACCGGAGCAATGTATCGATCTGTTGCCCTTAGAGTAAAGGAGAAAAATATTCCTTTAGACGATGAAAGGGGAATTCGTCAATTGGCCTGTTCCCTTCATATCACCTTTATCCAAGAAGGAGAAAAAAATCTTATTTTCTGTAACGGAGAAGATGTTACCCAAGCGATCCGGACTCCTGAAATCAGTCTTTTGGCTTCCATCCTCTCAAAGCAGAAAGGGGTGAGGGAGGTCTTGGTTCAGATGCAGAGGGAGATGGGAAAGAATGGTGGGGTGATCCTGGAGGGAAGAGACATTGGGACAGTCGTTTTCCCTGATGCAGAGGTTAAATTCTACTTGGATGCCAAAGAAGAGGAGAGGGCTAAAAGAAGGTATCTTGAGATGATTGAGAAAGGGGTAGGGGTGGATTTTAAAGAGACCCAGAAAGAATTACTGGAAAGGGATCATCAGGATATGCATCGAGATCACTCTCCTTTGAAGAAGGCAGAGGATGCCATAGGGATTGACTCCACCTTTCGATCTGTGGAGGAGGTTGTAGAAGAGATGATGCGAATCATTGAGCAGAAAAGGAGAGGAGACCTAACCAGTGAGGATAGGTGACAGCAACAAACATTCCTTGGAGTCAAATTGGAACTGATCATTGCTAAATCAGCAGGATTTTGTTTTGGAGTAAAAAGGGCTATGGATCTGGCCATAGAGGCGGTCAAAAAATATCCCAAAGACATCTATACCCTCGGTCCTCTCATCCACAATCCACAGGCAGTGGGCTTCCTTGAAGGGTTAGGGATAAAAGCAAGAGATCGAATAGAACAGATCCAAAAGGGAACGGTCATCTTTCGATCCCACGGGGTTTCTTTAGAAGATTTTAAAAAGGCGAAGGAGAAAGGATTACGGATCATTGATGCTACCTGTCCAATTGTCAAAAGGGCCCAGCTTTTTGCGAAATACCTCCATCGGTATCGATACGCTGTCCTCATTGTAGGAGATAAACGACATCCGGAGGTAAAGGCAATTCAAAGTTATATTGAAGATGGAGTGGATGTGGTAGAGGATGGAGAGGCCCTTCTAAGAAAAGGACCATGGGAGAAGCTTGGAATCATTGCCCAGACCACCCAAGCCTTTGATCTATTCAAACAAGTAGTGGCCTACTCTTTAGAGAGGGCAAGAGAGGTGAGGGTATTTAATACAATCTGTAAGGCCACAACCAACCATCAGTCCGAAGCTGTGGAGATTGCCAAACAAGTCGATTGTATGATTGTGATTGGGGGTTATAATAGTGGAAACACCCAACGACTCACAGCCATCTGCAAGAGGGTCCAGCCCTGTACTTATCAGATTGAGACAGCCCAAGAACTCCATCCGGAATGGTTTACCAAGAAGGAAAGAATCGGTCTTACGGCAGGGGCCTCAACCCCCTCCTGGATCATCAAAGAGGTAGAATTGAAGATTCGAAGTCTGGAAAGGCCTTGAAGTGAAAAGATTTGTATTTTTTTTAAGGGTGTGATATATATCAATCCATTATGATTGGGAAAAGGGGGTTTTGAATGGTGAAAGAAGAATTGGCTTCTATCGGGGAAGAGGTAAATCAACCCTTTCTGGTCAGGGATAAGGAGGAAGAAAACAAGGAACTTCCTCCCAAGGAGGGGTCGGGTGAAGAATCCCCTCCACGAGAAGATTTTCAGGCGCTTTATGAGGAGAGTTTCAAAACCTTGGAAGAAGGTCAAATTCTTCGAGGAACGGTCATTGACATCACACCCGATCACGTCACAGTAGATGTGGGATACAAATCCGAGGGCCAGATCCCAATGCAGGAATTTCTTAAGAGGAATAAGAAAGTGGATGTCAATATTGGCGACCGAATCGATGTCTTCATAGAGAAGAAGGAGAGTGAGGAAGGATTACTCATCCTTTCTAAGGAGAAGGCTGACCGGATCAATATCTGGAGAGAGATTAGCCGATCCTGTCGGGAGGGAGAGGTCATTGAGGGAGAGGTGACCGGTAAGGTCAAGGGTGGCCTTTCTGTGGATATTGGCCATATTCAGGCCTTCTTACCTGGATCTCAGATCGATATCAAACCTGTTCGAAACCTGGATACCCTAATCGGACAGCGATTGAAGTTTAAAGTGATCAAGTTTAATCGAAAACGGAGTAACATAGTCCTCTCACGAAGGATTCTCCTTGAAGAAGAAAGAAAGCAATTGAGAGAGGAGACCCTTAAGCGCCTCAAAGAGGGAGATCTTGTAGAGGGAACGGTAAAAAACCTTACAGAATATGGAGCTTTTATTGATTTAGGAGGATTGGATGGTCTTCTCCATAT
>JBBIRT010000178.1:0-5945 GCA_037441725.1 Deltaproteobacteria bacterium
TTCCATCACACCTCTCCATTCTATATGGCTTAAGATACTTTTTCAGAGATCTCCTCAAAAGAGTTTTGAAAAAACCCTTAAGTGACTGGGGAGGTAGGGTTTCAACCCCTTCGAATGCTGGCTTGAGAAATTCATTGTCTAAGGATCATTTAAGGGAAAAACAGGCATCCCAAAAAGAGACCCTGCATTTGACATATCCCTGGAGTTATGCTATCGGTTACTCCATAATGAAAGTGAGAGACTCTAAAATAATTTTAATTCCAATCTATCTAACTCTATTTCTTTTCCTACGGCCTCTTCCTGTTATCGCCACATTGATTACAGATGTTCGTTTCTGGTCTGCCCCTGATCATACCCGAATCGTTCTCGATCTTACAGGGCCCGTTCAATATGAAGGTCTTTCTCAAGAGAATCCTCCCTGGTTTAAAATAGAATTAGATGGAGTTTCTCTACAAACCCAAAAGAGAGAGATAGACGTTAAAGATCCTTTTCTCTTAAAAATTGTAATAAGAGAATTAGAAAAAAATAAAGTTCATTTGATTCTTTATCAGAAAAAGCCTTTAAGCTCAAACGTCTTCCTTTTGAAACCCTATCAGGATAAGAACTACCGCCTTGTGATTGACTTGGTTGATCCCATTCAGGAAAAAATAGAAATAAAAGAAAGGCAAAGGCAAAGAGAGGTTAAACAAACAGGCAAAAAGATTGTGGTCATTGATCCTGGTCATGGGGGAGAGGATCCAGGGGCTATAGGCCCTAAAAAGACGATGGAAAAAGATATAGTCCTCTCGGTCGGTCAAAAGCTGGTCAACCGGTTGAACCAAACCTCAGAGATAAAGGCCTATCTGACTCGAAAGGGGGATTACTTTATTCCCCTTGAGGGAAGGATTAAGATCGCAAGAGAATATGGAGCCGATCTTTTTATCAGCCTCCATGCCGATGCAAGCTTTAACCCACAAGCAAGAGGATCTTCTGTCTACTGTCTCTCCCTCTCTGGAGCAACGGATGAAGCGGCCAAGATCTTAGCGGATAAAGAGAATATGTCAAACATCTTGGGAGGGGCAATACTCAGACCTACCGCATTTGCTAAGGACCCCAATCTTAACCAAATTCTATTCGATCTGATGCAGAACAATTCCATGAGGGAAAGTTTCCGGTTGGCTGAAATACTGCTTGAAGAGATGAAAGCGGTCAACTCTTTAAAATATTCTACCTATCGACAAGCCAACTTTATCGTCTTAAAAGCCCCTGATTTTCCATCGGTCCTGGTTGAGCTGGCTTATATTACGAATCGAGAGGATGAACGTCTCCTCAATCGCAATGAATTCCAGGAAAAATTGGCCAGAGCCCTTCTTACCTCTGTTCTGAAATATTTCAAACCTTAATCGAATTCGGAGAGGCCATCCGATGGACCTCCCACCAAGTTTCAAAAAGCCTGTTGGCTAAGTCTTTGGCAAAAGCATACCCCCTCGGTCCATCCTCTAACTGTTCGATCCATTCTACAGGAAGCCTTTTCTCCCCTATGTGGGCTCCCACAATGGCACCCACCATTCCTGCCATGGTATCTGTATCCCCTCCCAAGGAAATGGCAACGCGAATCGCCTCGCAAAAATTTGGGCTATAAGTCAACGCAACATAACAAGCACTGGGAACAGAATACAGGGCTGCCACTCCATTTCCAAACCACTCAACAATCTCTTGACTTTTAGGTTTCACTCTACGACTTAGAATCTGTTCAATCTGGTTTAAGGCCTTGACATACTCAATGGGTCCCTGCCAAAGGACTTCTCTTAATCTGATGATCATGTCCTCGTTAAGACATTCATTTGGGTCTTGGATGACTGCTAATCCAACAGCAGTCGCTTGCATGACAGCCCCCCACTGACCCAAGGGATGGGCATGGGTAATATTGGCTTGCTGGATGGCAGCCTCTCGAAGCGTCTCCAGATCATGGTGATAAAACAAACCCACCGGAGAGACTCGCATCGCAGCCCCATTCCCATAGGATCCTTCTTTAAAGGCAGTTTTTGCAACCTGATGCCATGGCACTCCTGCCCTAAGGGCGATGATCGCCTGAATTGTACCCATGCCATAACCACGGGTAAGATCACAAAGAAGGCGGAATTGATCCGAAATATCTGCTGGATCAATCCTTTTACTTTGAATGAGGGATTCGGCTAAGGCAAGCGTCATGTCTGTGTCATCTGTATATCTTCTAATCATTCTCTTTGAAAGATTTCCAATATAAAACATCACTCGATCTGGATTCATTCCTTCAAAATCTGACCCAAAGGCATCCCCTAATAGACATCCCAGGATAGCCCCTTTAAATTTATCTCTAAGCATCTCTTTTGACATAAGATCTATAGGGGTTTTCCCACAATCCTCTCATAAGCCTCAAGATATTTTTCTCGGGTTTTCTGAACGATCTCTCTTGGCAAAGAAGGGGCAGGTGGATTCTTATCCCAGTGGATAGAAATTAAGTAATCCCTTAAGAACTGCTTGTCAAAACTCTTTTGAGATCTCCCAGGACTATATTCATTCTTGGGCCAGAAACGAGAGGAATCTGGAGTGAGAAGCTCATCAATTAAAAAAAGCCTTCCCTCTCTCATCCCGAATTCCATTTTGGTGTCTGCAATCAATATTCCTTTCTCCTCTGCAAAATCCCTTGCCTTTTTATAAACCGCTATTGAAATTGATCTGATTTTCTCGGAAAGCTCTTTACCGATCCTCTTCTGCACCTCCTCAAAAGGAATATTTTCATCATGCAGTCCCACCTCTGCTTTGGTGGCAGGCGTAAAGATGGGTTCTTCAAGTTTTGAAGATTCCAGAAGACCTCTTGGAAGCCGAATGCCACAGACTTCACTGCTCTTTCGATACTCCTCCCATCCTGAGCCTGAGAGATATCCCCTCACCACACACTCAATCGGAAGCACATCCGTTTTTATCACAAGCATCGAACGATCTTTTAAAACCTCCTGGTAGGGCTGACATTCAACAGGATATTGCTCCACTTCTGTGGTGATCACATGATTGGGGACAATCCCCTTTGTTAAATCAAACCAGAATTTGGAAAGTTGGGTTAACACCTTCCCCTTATCTGGAATGGGATCAGGCATGACGACATCAAAAGCAGAAATCCGATCCGTAGCTACGATGAGAAGCCGATCTCCAAGATCGTAGATGTCTCTGACCTTCCCCCTACCCCTTAAGGGTAACGATTTGAATTCCGTCATAGAAACCACCTTCTCAGTCATAGAATCCTCCCTCAGATATTGAAATGATGGACCCTCCGAGGATCGAAATAGTGGATCAACCTTGAAAGAATAAATTCATTCTTCATCGATGGGAAACTATCTATTTAATCTTCAAACTCCTCATCCGATTGATGGCCCCAGCCACTTCATAGATTCGAGGCATGGCCAAATTCCCTACCCGATAAGGAAGGAGAATATCAAACCCTTTCTCCTGGACCTCTTCCATAACCATTCTCAACCCTTCTCTTAAAGAGGATGTCTTCTCTAAATAATTTTCACTATAGTAATGGATCATCAAACCGATGGTTCGGGTTTGACTGGGATCAACCAATTGTTCTAAAAAAGAAAGATCAACCACTGAGGAACCAAAGAGTAGGGTCTTTGCCCCTTTGGCCTCAATCTTCACCTCTTTTCGTCCTCGACTTGCATCAAAGCTTTGAACAAGAGGTTTTCTATCCGTGATCCTTCCGAAATGTGATCCCCCTTCATCCCTCCGTTTGCTTCCATGTTTTAAAACAATCTCTTTGGCCAATTGGGTCACACAGCGAGGCTGGTAATTGTCCATCATAATCACTGTGTCTGCGACATCAAAATAATCCCCTGACCCCCCCATCACCAGAATGGTGGAGACTCCCAGATCGAGAAAAAGTTTCTTAACCTTATCCACGAAAGGGGTGATAGGTTCCTTATCTTTGCTCACCAACTCTTGCATTCGCTCATCTCTGATCATGAAATTGGTTGCCGAAGTGTCCTCATCGATGAGGAGGAGTTTGGAGCCCATCTCCAAAGCCTCGATGATATTAGCTGCCTGGGAAGTGGATCCACTGGCATTTTCTGTTGAGAATTGTATTGTATCCTTACCCTGGGGAAGATGACTAATAAAGGGGCTAATATCCACCTTCTCAACTGATCGACCATCTTCAGCGCGAATCTTCACCGCTGAGCCCAAGGTCACCACATACTCTCTTCCATCTCCAGGGATGTGTGGATAGACCCCTCTTTCGATGGCATCAAGAAGCGTGGTTTTACCATGAAATCCACCTCCAACAATCAAGGTGACCCCTTTCGGAATCCCCATCCCTTTTATCTTACCCCGATTGGGGGTCATCACTTCCACCTCTAACTCAGGAGGATAATAGAAAGGGACAACATTCTGAGTGAGGGGTCGATCATCCACCCCACTTCTCCTGGGGAGGACCGACATGTCTCCAATGAATGCCACCAGGCCTTTCTCTTCTAACTGATCTCGAATCGCCTCTTGATCCTCGACCACCTCCACATGCATCTTCACATCGTTGGTATCATAATAATGATAGAATAGCGATTGCTCAACAATCTGGGGAATCTCTTGAAATAATATAGCGATCGCTTCTTTCCCTAAAATTCTTCTTCCATCGGCTGGAAGGCCTACAGAGAATCGAACCTCCACTTCATGAGCATTGATCGAAACAGAACTCCGTTCCAAAACCTCTTGCCTTCCTGTATCGATACTGATGAGACCACTCTTTCCAATCCCTCGATGACCCTTTGCCATTTTTGAAAGAACCGTTTCAAATCTCCTCCCAATGTAATCCTGAAAGGCAATCCTTCTAATCCTCTTCTCATAAAGAAAGGTTGGAAAACCGGTCTTTGATCGAAGGACTTGAGCCCTGAGTCGAGATGGGGGAGCAAAGGGATCTCCTTGAACATGATCGATGTGGAGCATAAAATTTCCAAAGTCATAACTCCCCTCAAGCTCTTTATAGGCTTTATAGCCCTTACCATCGATCCTGGTAAGGATGATTCTAAGATCTTCTTTGGATGCCATCGTCATTCCTTGAATTCGGGTTTTAAATCATTGACTTTTCCTTCAAAAATGTTATCTTCTCTTTCAACAAACTTCAATCTCCATTTCCCATTGATCAGATGATAGGCCATAAAATCGGACATCGTCTCGACCCATATCTTTTCTATATGCTTAAAAGATTCTTGGGGGAAAAGACCAACCCCAATCTTTTTACCCTCATGGGTTTCTTCTTTTCTCTGGTCGCCTCTTTCCTTCTGATGAAAGGGTTCTGGTTTGTTGGAGGGCTGACCATCATCCTCTCAGGCCTTTTTGATCTCTTCGACGGAGTCATTGCCAGAAAAATGGGAAAGGTAACCCCTTTTGGAAGTTTCTTAGACTCAGTGTTAGACCGATATTCAGATCTCTTCCTCCTCCTGGCTTTACTAATCTACTACCTAAAGGCAGAAAATCATTATCTGGCCATCCTGACCTCTTTTGTCAGCATGGGTACAGCATTAATCCCTTATATAAGAGCCAAGGCAGAGACCCTCCAGATCACCTGTACCACTGGACTCATGGAGAGAGCAGAACGTATTATCCTCCTCTCGATCGGAGCCCTTCTCTACTGGATGGAGCCAATCCTCTGGATCTTAGCGATCCTTACCCATTTCACGGTAGTTCATCGAATCTATATCGTCTGGGAGAAAGTTCGATCAATGGCAATGGAAAAAAAATCCTCCTAAACCTCATCGCGAAGGGAGGAAAAATCCTTTCAAATCTATTTAGGGTGCAACCATTTCCTGGATCTCGTTTAGCAATACTGATACAAAATCTTCTTCTTTCACCCTCCTCACCACCCTCCCTTTTTTAAAAAGAACTCCAAACCTCCTTCCCTCAGCGCATCAGCGAAGGCCTTTATCACCCCG
>JBBIRT010000179.1:0-2851 GCA_037441725.1 Deltaproteobacteria bacterium
CGTTCATCGTTCATTGTTCATCGTTCATTGTTCATTGTTCATCGTTCATTGTTCACTGTTCATCGTTCATCGTATAAGTAGCCATAGGGGCTTCATTACCGTTATCATTAAAAGGACCCCTATTTTCTAACCAAACTTTGAAGAACATTGAAAAATTTTTCGGATGTGACCGAAAGGGAATATTCCTGTTCAACCCTTTCTATCCCTTTCTGTCCCATCTGGTACCTGAGCTCTGGATTTTGAATGAGCATAGATAATCGATTCACCCATTCTTCAGGATTCCTCGCCCAGAATCCATTCTCTCCATTGATAATGATATCTGAATTAATCCCAACAGGGGTACAGATGACGGGTAATCCGACACTCAAATACTGGATAATTTTTAACCCACATTTCCCCCTCGACCAAAGATCATCATGGAGAGGCATCAGGCCAATATCAAAAGAGACCAAGTCCTCATTCTCATCTTCTAATCTCCACGATTTATTTATGGTGGGGAGATAATTTGACTCAAAGTGGCCATTGCTCACTACCTTCAATTTGACTGCTGGAAAGCGGTCCGCAATAACTTGGAAGATCGGTTCTAACATCTGGAGATATCTTAAATTCCCTTTTGTCCCAATCCAACCCAGAATGACTTCCTCCTGATAGGATCGCTCCTTCTTCCTGGGATAAGAGCTTATATCGATGGAGGTGGGAATGATAAAAACCTTTTTCTTAGAATCAATTCTGAGAACCTCATCTTTTAAAAATTGATTTCCAACGGTTACCACATTGCTCCCTCTCACCATCCATTTAAATTTTAATCTCCTCGACCAGGAGTGGGGTCGGGAAGAACTGGATGACCGGTACATGACTGCATCATCGAGGTCGAAAAGGATTCTTAGAGACTTTCTCCGCACCCAGTAAAATTCGAGGGGAGAGAGCAGCCTCCTTTGGATACAGACCACATCGAAGAAGGGAAGTTGTCTGTAAATAATCATTCGCTCTCTCCAGGTCCCTGAAAGGGGCTGCCAAATAGGTTCTACCTGATGGGCCTGAAGATAGGGGAAATATTGTTCGACCCGGAACCGATGCCCCTGGTCACTCGAATGGGTGAGGAAAAGAATTCTCATTTGATCCTGTTTCCTCCCTTGGTCGCAATGATCAAGATGGATTTGGCAAAGTCGATTCCCAAATATCGATGGAGAGGAGCCATCACATAGACCCTGAAGAGATAACGATGAAAGACATCATTATAGGTGCGATACATGGCGTTGATCGAAAATCCCTGGGAGAGTAAAAGCCCACCCAATTCATCATAACAATAGGCTACCAGATGGGTCGCATCTCTCCAGAAACGATTGGGGTTAAAGATATTGGGAGTGGTTAAAATGAATCGTCCTCCCTCATTGAGGAGTTCATAAACCCTTTTTAAAAGCCCAACCCCCTCCTCCAGATTCAAATGCTCGATGACCTCAAAAAGGAAAACGACATCAAAGGTTTCCTGGATCTCTTCGAGGCTATAAAAATCGTGAAACTGTTTCCGATCCACATCCATACTTTTATAGATCAGGTTGGGGTAATATCCTTTTAATCTCATTTCAAGATTCCGATTGGAAGCTCCAATATCGAGGACCTTCTCTCCATCCTTAATATTTTTAAGCATCAGAGGGAATCGCTTCCGAAGGAGCTTTAAATCCCAGATCTGGGGATAGCGACGGTGAATCTGATCCCTATATTGGAATAATCGGCTCCAAGAGAGACTATAGACCATTTACCCTGACCCACTGTCTGAGGTTAAAATCGTATTGTTTGATTACTTTGGCGGGGATACCCACCGCCACCGAATATGAAGGAATATCTCGATTGACCACTGAATTGGCCCCGATCACAGAATGCCTTCCGATGGTGACATTCGGCAAAATAAAGACATTGGCCCCAATCCAGCTATCCTGTTCAATCCGTACCGGTCCTGCCTCCGTGGCCTCTTGCATCTTGATCGGAATCTCTATATTTTCGTAATGGTGAGTATGGTCTCCAATCATGACATGGGGACCAATTAAAACATTATCTTCAAGAATAATACTCCTCCGGGCCCCAATGATATTATGACTCCCGATATGGACATTGTTCCCGATCCGGAGAATATAATCTTTCGTTTCAGAGTGGAGGGGATGGACATAGATGTCTGTATCCCTGCCAATCGTCACGTTATCCCCGATAAAGATGAACCGTGGCCTCACAATATTTACTCCGGGAAAGATGTAGATATTCCGGCCATAATGCCCGAAAATCATCCGATTCTTAATATTTTGTAGATGCCTAAAAAATCTTCTTTTCATAAGAATAATAGCCCTGTCCTTTCGATGAGGACCTCGGGGGTCCCTAAACCCTCACCCATTCTCTTTTTTCGAAATCAAACCTTTTAACGACCTTGGCAGGCGATCCCACGGCCAATGAGTATGGGGGAATATCTTCATTCACCACCGAGAGGGCCCCGATTATACAATGTCTCCCAATGGTCACATTGGGCAGGATACAGGCTCCATAGGCAATCCAAGAATCTGCACCAATATGGACAAAACCGATCTTTAAATCTTGCTCCTTGCTAGGGCGACTGACATCTCCAAGCTTTCGTGAGTTGTCAATGATCATCACGTTGGGAGAGATTCCTACATTTTCCTCAATGACAATCCGGTTACAGGCACTGATAAAACAACTTTCTGAGATAATGACGTGGTCGCCAATAAAAAGGAGAATCTCCTTTGACTTCTTATCCTTGGGGTGAAGATTGATGCTGGTATTCCTTTTAATTCGCACATGATTTCCTACATGGACAAATCGGGGTCGATTGATTACCACATGGGAT
>JBBIRT010000179.1:2876-5849 GCA_037441725.1 Deltaproteobacteria bacterium
AACCTCCAAATAAGAACCGGTTTTTTAAACTGGAGAGGGGATACCAAAAAGGCTTTTTCTTCATCTTCCATTTCCCCTTTGGACATAACTTTCAAGAATATTTTTAACTTCCTTCCAATTCCTTTCCTTTGAATAGGCCTCTGCTAAACGACGGGCGGATTCAGAAGCCTTCCTCAATCTCTCTGAATCCATAAAAAAAGAGATCTTCTCTGCCAGGCTATGGAAGTCTTGAGGATCTGAAAGGACAAATCCTTCCTGGCCTTGAGTGATGATCCCACTGGCTCCATTCCAACAGGTGGTGATGACAGGCAATCCACTGGCCAGTGCCTCTAATACGGTAAGAGAGCAGGCATCATAAAAGGTGGGATGAACGAGAAGATCTGATGCCCCATAATATTTTTCTGGTTCATGGGTTGATCCGGCAAAGATAACTTCATCCTCAACCCCCATCTTTTTAGCCAAACGAAAATAGGATTCTACCCTGCCTCTCCCTAAAATGAGAAGCTTGAATGGGAGAGACGTCCCTTCTTTAATTTTACCCAGAGCCCTAAGGAGAGAATTTAGACCCTTCATTCGAAAATTATTTGAGACAAAAAGGATGACAAATTCGTCTCTAAGGCCGTATCGGCTTCTGATCTCCTCCCTGAATTGGCGATTCCTTGGATGAAAGAACTCAATATCGGCTCCATTATAAACCACTTTAATCTTTTCTTCGGGAATTCTGTACCATCTCATCATATCCTTTTTTACCATCTCTGAAATGGCGATACATTGTGGAAAATTCCTGATCCGATAAGGAGCATCCTCAATCCAACCTTGGATCCACTGCTTTGGGCTTAAAATCCTTCCGATAAATTTTGCTGTCCAGAGGAGAGGGTGATCATAGGCCCGGAGACTCCTCCAAAACCATGCCCAATGCACTCCGCCATGGGGTTGAATGATATCAGCTCTCAATGTATTTCCCACTCCAAAGGTGATATCATAATTTCCTTGATGCATCTCCCTCGTGGCCTTGATCGCAAAAGAGAACAGTCTAAGACTTTGAGGAAAAGAGAGGGTCTTTATGGGGTGAAAATAAATCTTGGGGTTGACCTCATCCCAGAGTTCTGTATATACGTGAACCTCAAACCCCTCCTCTGCCATTCGGCTACATAAATCAACCAAATACCTCTCAGCTCCTCCTCTCTTTTTTAAAAACTCCAAAAGGCCTATGGCAAATCGGATCTTTTTCATATTGAAAATGAGCTATTTTCCCCTTTCATTCAATCTGTCCTGGTCGGTTTCGGTCTTTTAGGTATAGAGGATCCTTCTCTGCCATGATGAAGAGTTTTCGGCCAAAGATCAGGTCAGCCGACATGACATGTCTTAAAATTTCTTTATTCCTTTCCCTCTGTCTTAAGTTTCTCTCTCTTCTAAAGGCCCGCCATGTGGCCAAATAGACCACAGGATAAAGAGGGGCGAACAACATGGCCCGATGGCTGAAATGATGCGTGGTGACATTTAAAATCCGAAACCCATTTCGATGAAGATGAGTCCTCAATTCATAATAGCTGGCCAAATGGATATGCTCTCCCCCAAGGTAATGATCAACCTCATTATTGGGTCTTCCTGTAAAAAGATTGAATCCTACCAGGAGGTTGGCCATTCTTGATTTAAGATTCAATATATTTGGAGTACTCATCAAGAACTTTCCATGTTCTCTAAGGATTCGATAGCTCTCTCTAATAAATAGGACCGGATTTTCTAAATGCTCAATCCCATTGGAGCAAAGGATATAGTCGAAACTCCCATCTGAAAATGGGAGGTGAGAGTTGAGATCAGCCTCCTGAAATGGGATCCCATCCACATGAAATATATTGGGATTAATATCGACGGCCACCACATCAAACCCTGCCCTTCTCAGTTTCTCAGCGATCATCCCTGGTCCTGCAGGGGCGTCTAATAACTTCCCATGATGCCCGTACTGAGTAAAGAGCTCAACCACTTTATCATGAGGATGCTGGAGTCCGAAAATTTTAACTGTCAGGGAACGGATCTTCTTCAACTCCTTTTCCCTCTATAGAAACGCTTGATATTCTCAGTGACCTCTTTGATCTCAGATCCTTCTATTTCAGGAAAGAAGGGAAGGGAGAGTGTCTCCTGTGACCATTGGAAAGTGATAGGAAAATCTTCTCGATGATATCCTAATTCTTGATAGGCCTTCTGAAAAGGAATGGGAATGGGATAATGGATGAGTGTCTCTATCCCTCTCCTTTTTAAAAATTTCTGTAGAGAAACCCTTTCCTTTGTTCTGATCGTATAGAGGTGATAGACTGATCGAGCTCCTCTCTTTTCTATAGGGCATCCAATGCCAAGTGGAAGAAGCTCTTCGGTATAGATTTCAGCCTTCTTCCTCCTCTTGTCATTCCACTGATCTAAATATTTCAATTTGACCCGAAGGACAGCCGCCTGAATCTCATCCAATCGACTATTGTACCCTTTTAAGGGATGGTGGTATTTCTCCCTTTCTCCATAAGATCGAAGAAGTCTGAGCTTTTCCTCGTACTTTTTATGATGGGTGACCACTATCCCGCCATCCCCATATCCTCCTAAATTCTTGGTGGGATAGAAACTAAAACAACCCATGGCTCCAAAGGAGCCAACTTTCCTTTTTCCATAGATCGCCCCATGGGCCTGGCAAGCATCTTCAATGACGATCATCTCATATCGATGTGCAATGTCCATAATGGGCTCCATTTCTACAGGATGACCATAAAGATGGACAGGAATGATGGCTTTCATTCTTCCTCCATCCCTTCTTGACCTTTGAAATTTTAAAAGGGTTTCTAAAGCCCCTGGATCCATGGTATAAGTTTGAGGATCAATATCCACAAACAGAGGTGTAGCCCCAGTATAGGAGATAGCAAGGGCGGTGGAGATAAAAGAATTGGCAGCGGTAATCACCCGATCTCCTTCTCCAATCCCTGCTGCTTT
>JBBIRT010000180.1:0-5843 GCA_037441725.1 Deltaproteobacteria bacterium
ATTTTTTTATCATGGTCATATCCAATTGAATTTTGGACCTATCTTCCACAGCTCTTCTCTTCTGGTATCACAATAGGAGCCATCTACGCCTTGGTCGCCTTAGGATTTGTGACCATTTCGAGGGCTTCCCAAATCATCAATTTCGCTCAGGGAGAGTTTGTGATGCTTGGAGGAGTGATTACCTTTTTTTTCCTCAAAATAGTGAACCTCCCCTATTTTTTCGCCATGTTAATCGCCATCGGAATAGTCATTTTGATTGGCTTTTTGATGCATCTCTCTGTGATCTATCCTTTGAGAAAGGCATCCATCCTGATCCTGATGATGGCCACCCTCGGTTCATCCATCTTCCTTAGCAATACCAGTGGACTTATTTTTGGAACCCTTCCAAAAGCCCTCCCACCGATTCTGGGTGAAAAGCCCTTAGAGGTTGGAAGGATTTATATCCTTCCCCAAAGCCTTTGGGTTCTGGGATCAACCTTTCTCTTATTATTCTTTCTTTATCTCCTCTCCCATCGAACCTTTATTGGAAAAGCCATGGAAGCCAGCTCAACAGACCCCTTAGGTGCTGACCTATTAGGGATATCAAGACACTTCATGGTCTTTTTGGCTTTTGGGGTCAGTGCGGGAGTTGGGGCTTTTGCTGGAATCTTGGTTACCCCTATACTCTTTACCAGCTATAGCTCAGGAGCCCTTTTAGGCCTGAAGGGATTTATTGCAGCAGTCTTAGGGGGCTGGGGGAAAAACAGTGGGGCTATTCTTGGAGGATTTATCCTTGGTGTGGTGGAATCGATGAGTCTGGCCTTTATCCCCTCGGGTTATAAGGACGGAGTCTCATTTATGATTTTGCTACTTATCCTCTATTTCAGGCCAAAGGGAATTTTAGGCTCCCCATTCATCGATAGTCGTAGATGGTAGGGATAGAGATTATGATGTCCTTTCAAACAGGAAAGAGAGCACAAACAGAGTTTCGAAAAAGGGATGTCCTCTTTTTAGTCCCCATGTGGTTGATCTCTTTGATTGCACCTGATCCCTACCTCTATCATAAAAAAGACTTTAGAAAGAAAGACCTCCTCTATCTTCTTCTCATCTTGTTAGCCCCTCTGGTCTGGTCAGATTCACACTTTCATCACCTCATGGTCTTGGCAGGAATCTATGCAATCCTGGCATTAGGATTGAGTCTCTTTATGGGTTATGCTGGACAGATCTCCCTCGGACATGCTGCTTTCTTTGGGATTGGAGCCTATACCACAGCCATTCTTTCCACTCGTTATTCTGTGCCAACCTTCCTTGCCTTCTGGTTTTCAGCCCTTTCTGCTGCCATAGTGGCTTATTTTATTGGTAAACCCATCTTAAAATTGAAGGGATATTTCTTAGCCTTGGCGACATTAGGATTTGGAGAAATCTTTTTGGTCATCGTAAGAGAATCGACGAATGTTACAGGTGGGGTGATTGGAATTTTCGATATCCCCTGGTTTTCAATCATGGGTTTCTCCTTTGATACCTATCTCAAACAGTATTACCTTGCCTGGGGAGCACTTATCGGTCTATTCATCTTCTCGAAAAACTTGGTTCGGTCCAAAGTCGGCCGTACCCTCTTAGCTGTGGCAACCAGTGAGGATGCTGCATCAAGTGTGGGGATCAATGTCCCGAGGGTGAAATTGGAGATTTTTATTCTCGGGGCAGCCTATGCAGGGATGGCAGGCAGCCTTTTCTCTTGCATCATGTCAACAGCCAATCCAGAGGCCTTTAGCCTCGGTTTCACTGTTCTCATCGTCATGATGGTCATCTTAGGAGGAATGGGAAATCTATATGGCCCTGTAGCTGGAGCTATCCTCCTCACCTGGTTGATGGACCTCTTGAGCCAATACCAAGAATATAGTCTTCCAATCTATGGAGTTATTTTGATTCTACTCCTCATCTTTTTCCCTGACGGAATAGGGGCCCGGTTGAATGTGAGGATTATCTATCTGATTGGTTACTGGGCAAAAAAGAGGAGGAGAGATGAGGGGAAACTCTGATGGCCCTTCTCTCTATTGAAGAAATTACAAAGGAATACGATGGGATCAAGGCCTTGGACCGAATCTCCCTTCACTTAGAAAAAGGTCAGATCAAAGGATTGATTGGCCCCAATGGGGCTGGGAAGAGTACCCTTTTCCATCTGATCAGCGGCATGGAAAAACCTGATTCTGGAAAAATCTATTTTAAAGGGAAAGAGATCACTCCCATGAAATCCTATGAAATCTCTTCCCTTGGGATTGGGAGGACCTTTCAGACCCTTCAGGTCTGGGGAAATATGACGGTGGTTGAAAATATCATGGCTGGGATGAATCGAAGACTGAAAGGAGGGTTGTTTTCCTACGGATTATGGCTTCCCTGGATCAGAAAATCAGAAAGGGATGCCCTAAAAGAGGCTAAGGAGGTTCTGGATTCCTTGGGTCTACTGGGCAAGTGGGAATCCATGGCCTCTCAACTCCCTTATGGGAAGCAAAAACTCCTTGAGTTAGGCCGTGCCCTTGCCATGAAGCCAGAACTTCTGCTTCTTGACGAACCGGCCTCCGGATTGACCCATACAGAAATTGAACAACTCTCCAGACAGATTTCAAAGATCCGTCAAGAAGGAGTAACCCTTTTCATCGTAGAACATCGAATGGGCCTAGTCATGGAGATAGCCGATGAAATTGCGGTTCTGAATCATGGGAAGCTCATCGCTGAAGGACCACCGGATGAGGTGAGAAAAAATCCTCAAGTCATTGAAGCTTACTTAAGCCGGCATGGCCGAGAATTCCCTACTTTAGGCAACAAAGCAGATGCTTAAGATAAAGAAATTGATTGTTCAATATGGCCCCTTAGCAGCAATCAACGAAATCTCTTTAGAAGTAAGCCATAGAGAGATCATCTCTCTATTAGGACCTAATGGAGCTGGAAAGTCCACCCTTCTGCTGACCCTCTCAGGAATTATCAAGACAACGGAAGGAAGGATTCTTTTTGAAGGAGAGGATATCACCAATCTCGATCCTCGTAAGATCGTCTCCAAAGGGATTGGGCATGTCCCTCAAGGTCGTCATATCTTTCCAACCCTCTCTGTAATCGATAATTTAATGATGGGGGCTTTCCTATATCGAAAGGAAAAAAAGGAGAATCAAAAAGATTTGGAGAAGGTCTACAGCCTCTTCCCTGTACTAAAAGAGAGAGCCCATCAGAGAGCAGGCACCCTCAGTGGTGGAGAACAACAGATGCTTTCCATTGGGAGAGCCATGATGGGACGCCCCAAGCTATTACTATTAGATGAGCCTTCCTTGGGACTTGCTCCTCTTCTCATTAAAGAAATCTTTGCGACATTTAAAAAAATGAACCGAGGAGGCCTTACCCTCTTTATCGTGGAACAGGAGATTGAACTCTCCTTAACAATTTCAAGTCGTGGATATCTCCTGAGAAATGGACGGATCATTAAAGAAGGCCTGGCCTCAACCCTGATGAGGAGTCAAGAGTTAACCCTCTTAGGATTAGGAGGGGATTTAAGATCAAGCCATCCAATTGACATCAAATGCACTTGAGTATTACAAATGTTTATATCGTAAGGAGGTCATAAAAATGAGAACAACGATTGAATTATCAGATGACCACCGAATTACACTCCATTCTTTGGCTGCCAGAAGAGGACTCCGAGGGTATTCGAAGCTGATGCAGGAACAGATATCATCATTGACTTTTTTGATGGCCATTCACCAGAAGCAGAAGTGGTAGTGGATCTGATCTCCAAAAAGGAGGCTGCATTGAGTTCTATCTCTGTATTTGAGTTGTACGTGGGGATTGAAGGAAAGAGAATGTGGCCCTTTTTTCTAAGTTAGAAGATGGGGAGATACTCTCAACCGAAGAGATCTTAAAACCTTCAGATGTATGAAGAACGGACTTATCGAAATTTAGTGAAAATCAATGATTTGGTTAAGTTTGAAGTGAAGGTGAAGGAAACCGATCTCCTCGTCTGTGCTGAAAGAGATCTTTTTAGAGAGACCAAGGAGTCGGTATTAAAATACCGCCACCAGCTGGAAACTTATATTTCAATGAAGCCTGAATTCCAGAAAAGTCTTACCCCTCTGACAGATGACCCCTATGCCCCTGAGATGGTTCAGGAGATGATCCGTAGCTCTCGATTGGCAGGGGTTGGACCCATGGCTGCTGTGGCTGGGGCCATGGCTGAATGGGTTTCGAAGGACCTGCTCAAATTCTCCAAGGAAGTGATTGTCGAAAATGGGGGAGACATCTTTCTTGCAAGCTCTAAGGAACGAATGATTGGAATCTATGCCGGCACCTCCCCCTCAGTTTAAAATTAGGATTACTCATCTCTCCACAAGAGACTCCCCTGGGTATCTGCACCTCATCAGGAACCGTCGGCCATTCCCTCAGTTTTGGGGAGGCCGCTGCCGACTGCATCCTGTCAAAATCCCCCACCCTTTCAGATGCCGCGGCCACCGCGATTGGAAATGTGATCAAAGGGAAAGAAGACATTGAATTAGGATTGAAAAGGGGAAGCGAGATCAACGGGACTTTAGGGGTCCTCATTATTGTTGGGGAGAAGATGGGCGTCTGGGGGAAGATCAGACTGATCCAACTTTAGTAAGATGACCACCATTTCTATTACTACCCTCGGGTGCAAAGTGAATCAGTTCGAATCAGAGGCTCTCCTCGATGCCTTAGAAAAGAATGGGTATTCCATTGCTAATCACCCAGAAAAGGCAGAGATTACAATCATCAATACCTGTTCGGTGACTCACCGGGCAGATTTTCAATCAAGACAGATGATTCGAAGGGCCTTTCGATCCAATCCTAACGCTTTGATCATTGTCACAGGATGCTATCCCCAGGTAGAACCTGAACCCTTCTTGAAGATGGAGGGGGTCAGATATATCTTAGGGAATAAAGAGAAGGGTCAAATCCCTCGTCTCCTTCCCTTAATGGAGAAAGGAGATTTTCCCAGGATTCAGATTGGGAATATTCAAGATGAAAAACTCTTTTTAGAAATCCCCCTCGATACTTTTCATTGCCATACTCGTGCCTTCTTAAAGATTCAGGATGGCTGTAATGCTGCCTGTTCCTATTGTATTGTTCCAAAGGCCAGGGGTCCTTCAAGAAGTCTAACTCCTGAAAGAGTGGTTGAGAATTTGAAAAGACTGAAAGAGAAGGGATACAAGGAGGTGGTCCTGACTGGCATTCACCTGGGAGCCTATGGATTAGATTTCAATCCACCTTTTCCCTTAAACAAGCTCCTCCAAAGACTGGAGGAGGAGGAAACTCCTGATCGAATTCGACTCAGCTCCATCGAACCTGGGGATTTCTCACAAGAATTGATTTCAATCCTTTCAAGGTCAACCAAGCTCTGTCCGCATCTCCACATCCCTATCCAGAGTGGAGAGGATGAGATCTTAAAAATGATGAACCGGGATTATAGTCATTCTTTTATCTTCGATCTTGTTCAAGAACTCCATTCAAAGATTCCAAATCTTTCGATGGGGACAGATGTGATCATAGGATTTCCTGGAGAGACCGAAGAAAAATTTAACAAAACCTTTCACCTGATGGAATCACTCCCTTTTTCTTATCTCCATGTCTTCCCTTTTTCGAGGAAAAAGGGAACCCTGGCCTATCGATTGCCATATCAGATCGACGAAAAAGAGATTAAAAAAAGGGCTAAACGGATGAGGGCCTTAGGAATTCAAAAACGTCAGACCTTCTTCCATCAATTTCTTAATCAGGAGTTGAAGGTGCTCATTATAGGCCAGGAAGAAAAAGGAAACGGTGGATGGATGGGGCTTTCAAGAAATTATATTCCTGTTCTATTGAGTCCT
>JBBIRT010000181.1:0-5765 GCA_037441725.1 Deltaproteobacteria bacterium
CGGGCAACGGGGTTCGAACCCGCGACCCTCGGCTTGGGAAGCCGATGCTCTACCAACTGAGCTATGCCCGCACCCTAATATGCATTCGCTTATTTTTACCTATTAAATACAAGAAAGTTTTACTTATTGTCAAGATAATTTTTAGAAACTCTGAAAAAAAGTCCTTGAATAATTGGCTCCTCCCTACCTTCCCTTAAAATGAGGGGAGGCAAGGTGGGGTTATTGTGACAGCAAGATGCATATTAATTTACAGGCTTAACAACTGATTCAAAGCCCTCTTCTATAAAACCCTGTACTCTAATCATACTCATTGGTGACGTTTTAAGAGCCTATGATTTAGCACCTCATAAAACCTTCATCTTCTCCTAAAAACATCTTCCCTTATTCTTTAATGGGGTCGATTGGAAGGTAAGTTAATATCTCCGCTCCTGTAGAGGTGACCAGCACCATATCCTCAATTCGAACTCCTCCCCAATCAGGGAGATAGATACCAGGCTCGATGGTAAAAATCATTCCTTCCTGCAGGAGATCATGATTTTCACTATTGATCACAGGGTCTTCATGGACAGAAAGGCCTATTCCATGGCCTGTTCCATGTCCAAAATAATCTCCATACCCCTTGTTCCGAATGTGATCCCGTGCAGCCCCATCTATCTCAGAAATGGAAATATTTGGGCGAATTCTTTCGATTGCCCTATCATGAGCTTCTCTAACCACCTGATAAATTTCTCTCTGCTCTAAAGATGGAGTTCCAAAAATAAGGGTGCGTGTTTGATCAGAATGATATCCTTGGACTCCAGACCCAAAGTCGAATAATATGAATTCTCCCCTTTCAATCTTTTTATCACTTGCCTTGCCATGGGGGAGGGCTGACCTCTTACCAGAGGCAATGATGAGATCAAATCCAATATCCTCGGCCCCTTGACGTTTCATAAAATATTCCATTTCTAAGGCAAGGTCTCTTTCGGAAATCCCTTCTTTTATAACATTTATCACTTGGACGAAAGCCTGGGAAGCAATGTGAATGGCCTGACGGATGAGGGCAAGTTCAAACTCATCCTTAACTGCCCTCAAATTTTTTAATTCATTTCCAAGGGGGATGAGCCTGGCTTCATTTGCAATTCTCTCTGAAAGAGATTTGTAAAAGGCAAAGGTGAGGGAAGCGGATTCAAAACCAATGGTTTTCATATTTAAATCTAACAAGAGAGAGACAATCTCTTCCATCTTCTTTTTGTAAGGGATGATTTTTGAGCCTTTCACCTCCTCTCCTGCTTGTGTCCAATACCGTGAGTCTGTAAGGAAGAAGGATTGATGAGGGGTGAGCAGTAAGGTTCCATCACTACCTGTGAAACCACAAAGGTATCTGATATTTTCAAGATTGCTGAAAAGAATTCCATCCAATTGATGGAATGACATGATTTCCCTTACAGATTTCAGACGGTCTTCATAAAGGAAGTTTTTTTTCATATCTTTTTAAGCTTCCGGATATTGGCTAACCATTTCTCAAGATAGCGAATCTTTTCTTCCCTGGAAAGAGAATGGGCAAGCTGATGAGGTGGAGATGGGTGGACTTTTACCTCTAATTCTTTAATTTTCTTTTGGATTTCAGAGTCAGAGGGGTCCTTTTCAGCAAGGGTTTTATAAATTTCATAGGCCTCCTGAAGGTATCCTTGTTTAAGGTAGATTTCAGCCAATGTCTTGGTTGCCAGACGATCCATACTAATCATCTTATCTTGTTAATGGTCAAAAAATAGAGAATAATTTTACAAATGTCAAGCCTAACCTAACTGATTTAGCAATTTCTCACTGAAAGGAAGATTTTTTCAGACGATTGAGAAGTTTCGGAAGGTTTTAAAATTCGGATCAATTCAATATCTATACCCATTTTCCACAAATAGGTGATGAGGATTACAGGATTGGACGAGACTCCAAAAAAAGAGGAAGGTATTGACACATTGGAACTTATAAAATAATATTATAGAGTTTTTTTGAAAGGAGAGATTATGGAGAAGAGGTATCTATTTTCCCCAGGGCCAACCATGCTTCCACCAGAGGTCCTTCTGAAGATGGCTGAACCCATTATGCATCATCGGGAACCTGAATTTGAGAAAATCTTCTCTGAGATCAGAGAAGGTCTAAAATATCTATTCCAAACAAAAAATGAGGTGCTCATCTTTACCTCTTCGGGGACAGGTGCCATGGAGGGGGCAGTTTCTAATATCCTTTCGAGGGGGGATAGGGCCCTGGTGATTCGGGGTGGCAAATTTGGTGAGCGATGGGGAGAGATCTGCAAGGCTTATGGGATTGAATTTATTCCAATTGATGTGGAGTGGGGAAAGGCAGTTGATCCCCAAGAAATTCAAAAGGCGTTGGAAGCCAATCCATCTATCCGTGCCGTTTATACCCAGGCTAGCGAAACCTCCACAGGAGTCAAACATCCTGTTAAGGAAATTGCTGAAATCGTAAAAAGATTCGATAGAACTGTTCTCGTCGTTGATGCCATCACTGGGATCGGAGTATTTGATATCCCAATGGACGCATGGGGAATAGATGTGCTCATCAGCGGGTCTCAAAAAGCCTTGATGTTGCCACCAGGACTGGCTTTTGTAGCCTTGAGTGATAAGGCATGGAAATTTGTGGAGAAATCGGATTTGCCTAAATACTATTTTGATTTTAAAAAGGAATTAAAATCTGCAAAGAAAAATCAGAGCTCCTATACCCCTGCTATTTCGTTATTTGTGGGTTTGAAAGAGACTCTCCGTATGATTCGGGAAGAGGGTTTAGAGAAGGTTTTTAGGAGGCATGATAAATTAGCCTCTGCTACTCGTGCGGCTGTAAGGGCCTTGGGCCTTGAACTCTTTGCCCCTGAAAATCCAAGCAATGCTTTGACAGCCATCAAAATTCCAGAGGGAATTGATGGATTAAAATTACAGGATCTGTTTTTTGAGAAATTTGGAATCACTGTCGCTGAAGGGCAGGATCGAGCAAAGGGCAAGATCATTCGTATTGCTCACTTAGGATATTATGAAAGATTAGATATGGTGATGGTGATTTCAGCCTTGGAAATGCTTTTGAAGGAGATGGGTTATCCATTTGAACTCGGGATAGGGGTGAGGGCTGCCGAAGAGGTCCTGATGAAAGAATAAATGGAAAAGGAATGGGTGATGGAAGAGATAAAAAAAGTATTGGTCAGCGATCCATTATCAAAAAAGGGATTGGAGATATTAGATAGGGCAACGAATTTGAGATATGATCTCAAACCTGGACTTTCTCCAGAAGAATTGAAAAGGATTATCCCTGAATATGATGGAATCATCATCCGAAGCGAGACCAAACTAAAAGCCGATATCATAGAGGCAGCGGAGCGATTGAAAGTAATTGGAAGGGCGGGGATTGGTTTGGATAATGTTGATCTCCCTGCGGCTACAAAAAAAGGCATTGTGGTGATGAATACTCCTCAGGAGAATGCGATTGCGGCCGCAGAACATACCATTGCCATGCTCCTTTCCATTTCAAGAAAGATTCCCCAGGCAACCGCATCGATGAAGTCAGGAAAATGGGAAAAGAAAAGATTTATGGGGATTGAGATATACAACAAGATCCTCGGATTGATTGGCATTGGAGTCATCGGGACAATTGTTGCGGATCGAGCGAGGGGCTTGAAGATGAAGGTCATCGGGTACGATCCCTATCTCTCAAAAGAGGTGGCAGAGAAGAAAGGGGTGGATCTGGTTTCATTTGAGGAGCTTCTTGCACGTTCAGATTTTATTAGTATCCATACCCCTCTCAATGAGGAAACAAAAAATCTCATTGCCAAGGAAGCCTTCGCAAAAATGAAAGAAGGGGTCATTTTGATCAATTGCGCCCGAGGGGGGATCGTCAACGAAAAGGATCTCTACGAGGCCATCCAAAAAGGGAGAGTGGCAGGGGCTGCCTTGGATGTTTTTGAAAAAGAACCTGCGATTGGAAATCCCCTTCTTGATCTGGAGGAGGTAATCAGCACCCCTCATTTGGGAGCGGCTACGGAGGAGGCCCAGGAGAATGTGGCAATCGCTATCTCCCGGCAGATTGTGGATTATTTGCTTTTAGGAGAAGCTCGCAATGCAGTCAACATGCCAGTGGTTAGCCCGGATATTCTTCCATTTCTAAAACCCTACTTACGATTAGGGGAGAAGTTAGGAAGTTTCTTGGGGCAAATCTCAAACTATGCCATTGAAGAGGTTCGGATTGAATTTCAGGGCGAATTGGTGGAATATGGGACCAAACCAATTACCACATCCATTCTCAAAGGTCTCCTCACCCCCTATGTGGGAGAAATGGTCAATTTTGTGAATGCACCTGTAGTGGCAAAAGAAAGGGGGATTAAGATAGTAGAGTCCACAAGTGGAAAGGCCGAAGATTTTGCCAGCCTTATCGCTATTACCACGCGATCGAAGATGGAAGAAAATTATATTGCCGGGACACTCTTCGGGAGGAAAGAATTACGTATTGTCAAGCTGAATGATTTCTTAATCGAAGCCATTCCTGAAGGATATATCTTGTTGGTAAGCAATTATGATCGACCAGGGGTAATTGGAAATATCGGGACAGCTTTGGGAAGCCGTAACATCAATATCGCAACGATGCAATTTGGGCGAGATCGAATGGGAGGTAATGCAATCTCATTACTCCATCTGGACGCTCCCTTACCCCCAGGGATGATAGGCGAGATCCTAAGACTTCCAAATATCATCTCGGTTCGTCAAATTCAGTTGTAACCAGTTATAAAAAATCCAAATTACTTCCTCTCTTTTAATGAATGAGAGGCATTCGCCCTTGTGATGAAATAGGGCAAAGATGAGGATATTATGGCCAATATCGTTGTGGTTGGAGCACAATGGGGGGATGAGGGAAAGGGAAAGATTATTGATCTATTAACCCAGTATGCAGATCTTGTCGTGAGGTTTCAGGGAGGAAGCAATGCCGGTCACACGATTGTATTAAAAGGGGAGAAGTTTATTTTTCACCTAATTCCTTCAGGGATTCTTTACGAAAATAAAAAATGTATTATAGGAAATGGTGTAGTTTTGGATCCGGCTGTATTAATTGAGGAGATTGACCAGATTAAAAAGAGAGGATATTTTAAAGATGATTCTCAATTAATGATTAGTGAAGAAACCCACCTCATCCTTCCCTATCATCGCAGGATCGATGTGGCGAGGGAAAAGATCTTCAAGATTGGCACCACAGGGAGGGGAATTGGTCCTGCCTATGAAGATAAGGTGGCTCGATGCGGAATTCGAATGGTTGATCTTTTGGATGAGAAGGTATTTCGAGATAAATTGGAGGCCAACCTTATTCAGAAAAATATTTATATAACACAAGTCTTAAAAGAGGAAGGGTTTGAATTTTCTGAAATTTTTAATGAATATCTACGATATAGGACCAGGCTTGAAAGATATGTAAAAAATACTTCTCTTGTTCTATATGAGGAGATTGAAAGGGGCAAGAATGTCCTGTTTGAAGGAGCACAGGGAGCCCTTTTAGATTTAGACCATGGGACCTATCCATACGTTACCGCCTCAAATACACTGGCAGGAAATGCCTGTGCTGGTTCAGGAATTGGACCAACAATGATCCATTCGGTCATTGGAGTGGCCAAAGCCTACACGACTCGTGTGGGGGAGGGCCCTTTTCCTACTGAGCTTAAGGATGAGTTGGGGGATCGTTTACGGGAGAAGGGAGGGGAATATGGCGCCACCACGGGAAGACCGAGAAGATGTGGA
>JBBIRT010000182.1:0-5715 GCA_037441725.1 Deltaproteobacteria bacterium
GGCAGGGATGTCGGAGAAAATTTTATAGCGGAAACCTCAGCTTGTCCCATAACTATAGAATTCCTTATACACTGGAAGGCTGTAATGAGTTGGATGAAATGACTTTTACCAACCCCTTTTTGAAGGGCTCCGCTTTATAAAATTTTCAGAGATATTCCTGCCTGATTCTAATAGGGTTCCCCACTTCAGTGATGCATTGCTTTTCCTAAAAAGTTTTTAATTCGATGGTGAATGGCTTGAGTCATTTGACCTGTAGAAAATGATCATTCTAAGCAAACCTGAAAATCTTGGGGAGCACCTTCCAAGATTCTTTTATTCCAAATGAATCATTCTTTAAATTTGTAATTATTTCCCAAGATATTTTTATAAATCCCTGTCAGGATTCTTTGACTTAGATCAAAGATTTTCTCTCTCAAAGATAAAATAATTAATCCATTAAAACGATATGTCTCAATAAGGAGGTTTCTATGGAGAAAAAGACGGCACGAAATTTCTTTATTTGGGGAACGGCGATCTGTACGGTCGTGTTCATTTGGCTGACGATTGATACCCACCAAACCATTCCAAAAAGAACGAACACCGATCAATTGACCAGCGAGGTCGTCATGGGAAAGAGGGTATGGCATAAGTATAATTGTAATGATTGTCATACGATTCTTGGCATTGGGGGTTATTATTCTCCAGATGTAACCAAAACCTATTCGATCCGAGGAGAGACCTGGTTAAAGGCGTTTTTAAAAAATCCTGAAACGCCGGACCCAACACGGAGGAAGATGCCCAATCAGAATCTTTCTGATGAAGAGATTCATCAACTGGTTGCCTTTCTTAAGTGGGTGGATGCCATCGATACAAATCAGTGGCCACCCAAACCTATTACAGTGGCTAAAACCACTGGAGTGACGTTAGAGGAGACCACTCGAGCTCTTCTTGGGAAAAAACTCTATATTCAAAATCGGTGTGATCTCTGTCATCAGATCGGAGGACAAGGGGGAATCCATGGACCTGACCTCTCGAAGGTGGGAGCCAGAAGGGATCTCCAATGGCTTGCCACTCAGATTAAAGATCCAAAATCGCTAAATCCCAACACTCAGATGCCAGCTTATTCCCAGCTTTCGGATGAAGATATTGAGTCGCTGGCCAGTTTCCTGGCAGGGCTGAAATAATAGTGGGATCAGAATCCAAATCATCAAAACTTTCGTTTACCCATTTAACTTTAAAACTGAAATTTAAAAAAGAAGGAGGAATTGGAGATGACCTACGAATCGCAAAAAGTAGCTCTAAAATATTTTGTGATCTCTGCGATCTTCTTTGGCCTTCAGGTGTTAGTAGGCCTGCTTCTCATTATTAAATATATCTGGCCTGATCCGCTGATCGGGATCCTTCCATTCAACACAGCCCGAGCCATCCACACCAATCTCCTGGTGGTCTGGATGATCTTTGGTTTTATGGGAGGAACTTACTACCTTGTCCCCGAGGAATCTGGAACAGAATTATATAGCAAGAAGTTAGCCAATCTTCAATTTTGGCTTCTCCTCCTTGGAGGATTGATCGGGGTGATTGGATTTCTCTTGGGTTGGACAGCAGGAAGACCACTGCTGGAATTACCTGTTGAATTGAAATGGGCAATTGTCATCGTGGCTTTAATCTTTATCTTCAATGTATTCCTGACCATGATTCGCACTAAGAAGTGGACTGCCATTCAGGGGCTCCTTTTAGGAGGCATTATCATGTTGGCAGTGATGTGGCTTTTTGGGATTCCCTTTTTTAAAAATCTAACCCTGGATTATTATTATTGGTGGTGGGTGATCCATCTCTGGGTGGAGGGAGCCTGGGAGTTAATTGCAGCCTCCTTGATGGCCTTCATCCTTTTAAAGATTACAGGGATAGATCGTGCTGTGATTGAGAAGTGGCTTTATGTGGAGGTAGCCTTAGTGCTGATCACCGGGATTATTGGAACAGGACACCACTATTACTGGATTGGCACTCCTGAATACTGGCTTTGGTGGGGAGGAATTTTTAGTGCCCTTGAACCTGTTCCGATCATCTTTATGGTCTTTGATACCCTAAATCATGTGAGGCATAAAAAGGTTGAGATTACCAACCACTTGGTTCTATACTGGGCTGTGGGATGTGCCATCTTCCACTTTGTGGGGGCAGGGGTTTGGGGAATACTCCACACATTGCCTGTGGTCAATCGGTGGACTCATGGCACTCAGGTCACAGCCTCGCATGGCCATATGGCCTTTTTTGGAGCCTATGCCATGCTTATTATTACGGCTATCTACTATGCCCTTCCCAAATTGAAAGGCCAAGAATCCATCAAATCCACAAAAGGATTTTGGGCCTTCTGGATCATGGTGATCGGGATGATCATAATGGGACTGGCCTTTGGGGGCGCAGGTATGATCCAATCCTATCTCCAAAGAGGATTGGGTATTGATTTTCTCACTGTTCAGGGATTCATGAGGCCCTGGTTTATGGGTGTCTTTTTTGCAGGTCTTGGATTTTTCATCGGGGTCATTATCTATATCATAGATGTTTTAAGCATTGCGATAAAGACAAAATAAGTCTTGATGAGGTGGGTCACTTTTAATATAAACCCTGTTTTCCATATAATCAATGCTTAAGGTTAAATCAAGAAAAGAAAGTATTTCTGCCTCCTGGCGAAAAACCTCATTGGGTAGGCTTCGTCTCGAGCTTGGAGGTCTCTCCTTTGCCCTCCAAAAGGGGTTTAGCGCAAAGGATTATGCCTGTCATTTATGGAGTAAAGGGGCTAAAACGTGGATGGGGAGTTCTTCTCCCAACGCTAAGGAGTACCTCCTTAAAGAAGCCGAAGCTTTTAGATGTTTCTACCCTGAAGTAGTTTTTAAAATAACAGAAGCAAAGGAGGATAAGGCAGAACTCCTTTTTATTAAAGGATGTTTGGGGGGGTGGGGAGAAGATCTCTGGAGACTTGCGCACAGTCTGAGCCTTTCAAGGAAGGATGTCTGTGCATACTGTCACGAGTCATTCTCCATCTGGACTAAACAGCTTAACCTAAAGGTCCATATCGGTCCCCGGGGAGATAAAATCTGCAGACTTCAAGTAATAAAGGAGGTGAAGAGGAGAGGGAAATCATCCAAGACAAGAGAAAAAATTTAAAGAAAGGAGATGGAAATGGGAAGATGGTTAATCAAAACTTTTCTTTTATCTACTCTGCTTTTAGTTTTTGCTGTCCCAACATTTGCCCAGAAATGCGTTGAATGTCATAAGAAGACAACACCTGGAATTGTGAATGATTGGCAACTGAGCAAGCACAGCAAGAATAAGATTGGTTGCCAGGACTGTCATGGGGATTTGCATAAAACCTCCCAGGATGTTGCAAAGGCCCAAATTCCAACCCCCGAGACCTGTGCCACTTGCCATGAGGAGCGCGTCAAACAATTCAAGGCTGGAAAGCACGCCTTTGGATGGGCAGCGATGAAGGCCATGCCTACAGCTCACTGGCAACCCATGGCCCTGATGGAAGGAATGAAGGGGTGTGGGGGTTGCCATAAGATCGGATTGAAGACAGAGGCAGAAATCAAAGAATTAAAAAGGAACGGAGCAGGTTTTGGTGTGGCTTCTTGCGATGCCTGCCATACCCGACATACCTTTTCGGTTCAGGAGGCCCGACAGCCTCAAGCCTGTCAGACCTGTCATATGGGATTTGACCATCCTCAATGGGAGATGTATTCGGGTTCGAAACATGGAGTTCGATACCTCCTGAAACAGAACAAGACCCTTCCCCAAACAGCTTCTGCACCAACCTGTCAGACCTGTCATATGCAGGGAGGAAATCATGAAGTCCGAACCCCTTGGGGATTTCTTGCGGTGAGACTTCCTATGCCTGAAGATAAACAATGGGCAGCGGATCGGGCAACCATTCTCCAGGGGCTTGGGGTTCTTGACCCTGAGGGTAAACCCACAGCCAGGCTTGATTTGGTAAAGGCAGCCCAGGTGGCTCGTTTAACCCAGGAGGATTGGCAAAAAGAGCGAGATAAGATAATCAAGACTTGTAATCAATGTCACTCCATCAATTTTGCAAGGACAGAGCTTGCGAAAGGGGACCAGATCATCAAAGAAGCTGATCGTTTGATGGCTGAAGCCATTCTGCCCGTGGCAGGTCTCTATAAGGATGGAATCCTCCCCAAGCCGAAAAACTATGCCTATCCATTTCCGGATCTGCTCACTTTCCATGACGCACCAACAGTGATTGAGCAGAAACTCTTTGTCATGTTCCTGGAGCATCGAATGAGGACTTTCCAAGGAACCTTCCATGCCAATCCGGATTATGCCCTGTGGTATGGATGGAGTGAAATGCAGAGAAGTTTGACAGAGATCAAGGAGATGGCCGAAGACCTTCGTGCAAGGCATCAGAAGAAATAGATGATGAGAGGGAGGAACATTTTCTCAAACAAGGAGTTCCTCCCTCTTCAATGAATGCTTCTGAAATCCTGTGCCAGAAAAAATATTTAAATTCTTGGGAGACCGGATTCGTCGAAAATGCCTTCAAAGAGTGCTCCACTGAGGTAACGCTCTCCTGAATCCGGGAGAATGACAACAATCCTCTTACCCTCATACTCTCCACTTTTAGCCAGTCTCAAGGCAACAGCAATCGCAGCTCCAGAACTTACCCCTGAAAGAATGCCTTCCTCCCTTGCAAGCCTTCTTGCATATTCAATGGCTTCTTCACTCGTTACTTGCTCTACTCTATCCACCATAGATAAATCCAATGTTTCAGGGATAAACCCTGCACCAATACCTTGGATTTTATGAGGACCCGGCTTTAACTCTTGACCGGCAAGTTTTTGGGAAATGACAGGACTTTCTGCAGGTTCAACAGCAACACTAAGAATCTTCTTTCTTTTCTCTAATTTTATATATCTTGACACTCCTGTGATCGTTCCCCCTGTCCCAACTCCTGAGACAAGAATATCAATTTGTCCCTTGGTCTGTTCCCAGATCTCAGGACCGGTTGTTTTGAAGTGTATCTCAGGATTGGCTGGGTTTTTAAACTGTTGGGGCATAAAATAACGTGAAGGGTCTGAGCCGGCAATACGTTCTGCCTCTTCCACAGCTCCCCGCATCCCTTTAGACCCTGGAGTCAATATGATATTTGCTCCAAAGATGGCCAGAATCTTACGCCGCTCCATTGACATGGTATCAGGCATAGTCACATGGAGTTTATATCCTCTTGCCGCTGCAACGAAGGCCAATGCAATCCCTGTATTTCCACTTGTAGGTTCGATGAGCTCCATCCCAGGTTTAAGGAGACTCTTCTTTTCAGCCTCCCAGATCATACTGGCCCCAATCCGGCATTTCACAGAATAGGAGGGGTTTCGGCCTTCAATCTTTCCAAGAATGGTAGCCTTTAGCCCATTGGCCATTTTATTGATCTTAACCATCGGGGTATTTCCAATTGAAAGTGAATTGTCATTAAAGAATTTTCCCATTGACCTCTCCTCTCTTTTTGAATTTTTTCATCTCATTATTTTAACTCATAATAGATCCCACCGGTTCCCTTTTTTTCTCCAATTTTAAAAAGGATCATCACCTGATACTTTCCCTTTTCAGGGAGATTAAAATAGGCATCGTAACTCTTCATCATCTCTTCATATTTCAAGACCTTTATCTGATCTTTCCCTTTTGGATCGACTACCTTCATACTGATTTGTGCATTTGTAATCTCTTTCT
>JBBIRT010000183.1:0-5643 GCA_037441725.1 Deltaproteobacteria bacterium
AAGAGCACCAAGGGAAACGGATTAACGAGATGAGAGTCGATCAGGCACTCCTCCTTAAACCAGATGTAATTGCAACGGCATGCCCCTATTGTCTGACCATGCTCGAAGATGGCCTCAAAGCAAGAGGGAAAGATTATTCAGTAAAGGTCTATGATATCGCAGAGCTTATTGAAAGATCCATGGGCAATTAAACCTCAGAGATAAATCCAAGGTTCATTCTCCGAACCTTTCCCTAAATTTCTCTATCTTAAGGTAAGTCTTTGCTATTTCTTTAGATAGCTCCTGAGCCTCCAAAGGGTCGACAAAGACATGATTCTTCCCGGCCCATTCAATATAGCCAGGTTCTTTCACCGCATTCTTGAAGGCATCCTCCAATATCCTTACGATATGGGGTGGGGTATTGGGGGGAGCTTCCACCACATGTCGAATCGGTACATAATCCAAATTATATCCCAGTTCACTTAGGGTTGGAACATTCTGAAAATATGGGGCATCCAGTCCACGCTTGTCTTGAAGTACAGCGAGAAGTCTGATCTTTCCTGCCTTGATCCAAGAAGGAAGGACCGTAGCCAGACAGATTGTAAAATCAACATCTTTTCGAGACAGTGCAGCAATACTTGAAGCCGAACCTTCATAGGATATCCACTTTACATTGATCCCCAGCCCATCAGCCAACATCAGTCCTGCGAGATGGCTTGTTCCTCCTCTCACAGGGACTGCCCCTGAGAGGGTTTTAGTCTTAGCGTCCTTTAGAAACTCGTCAAAGTTTTGATAAGTTTCAGGGGGGACGATCAGGATCTGGTTTCCAACAGACCATGCAAAGATGGGGGTGAAATCTTTAGTCCTAAAATTGGTCTTAGAGATGGTTTCAATAATGATGCTTCTTGGAAAGGTATAGCTGATTAAAGTATAGCCATCTGGTTCTGCCATTTGAAATTTTTCAAAGGGAGTCTTTCCCCATAATCCCCCTATATTCTCTATAAGGATCTCGACTCCGAGGCGTTTTTGGACATATGGGACGATTTTACGTAAATCAACATCTTCGCCTCCTGGCCCTGAAATGATCTTGATCGGTTTTTTAGGAAAAGCCGGCTGAATCGATTCCCACCCTTCGCGCAGATCAGGGGGGGAAATCTTTGCAATCTTTTGTGATAATTTTGGTCCAATAATCAATTTTGTAAGAGAAATTACAGCGCGAGTGGCATCATCCGCTTGCTTTAAATCCTTCAGATTAGCCATCTTTTTTACTTCTTCAAGAAATTCCTTTCGTGTCATCATATTAAAATCCCCCTTCTAAAGATTTCTCCCTCAATAAGAGGATGAACGTCTTTTCAAGAAATTTCATTTTTTATCCGTATGATGAAATCACCTATAGAATAAATCATTCACTGAGTCTCTGCAACTAAATTAAGAATCAATGGAAATACCTCCCATAAAAGATAAAGATTTAGAAAGTCATCTCTTAGAATCTAAGACAGTCATTGAACAAAAGCTTTTTTATCAGATTTTAAATAAAAGGCTTTGAATGCAGATGGTTAGAAGTTACATTCTTGATTTTTAGAGCCCTCAGAATTTTCTCTTGACAGGGGTGAAATACTCTATTATAAATATATTGTAATTGTAAAATAGTTAATTTGTAACTATTCCCATTTGATGTACATTATGGCTCAGAAAAAAGAGAGAATGATTGATTTTATCCCCTCAATGAATGTTCAGAACAAATCTAAGTTCGAGGTCTATGGGGAGGAGATGATCGAGAAAGAGGTTAAATTGAGTGGAAATAGTGGAAGGGTTTATCTTCCTCCAGAATGGGTTGGGAAACGCGTTAAAATCATTCGAATCGACTGAAATAGAAATGGAAAAGAGAGTAAAAATCCGAAAGATTAAGGCTGATGATGTTTCTGAGATCGTGGCTATTCAGGAATCCATATTGCAGAAAAAAGTTTCAAAAAAATGGATTCAAATGGTTGAGAATCATCTAAAAAAACAAGAAGGGGTAGGATTTGTTGCATTGAAGGAAGGTCAAATCGTAGGTTTTATCATTGGAGAGATTAAAGGGGAGGGGTTTGGTCTTGAACAGAGTGGCTGGATTGAAGTGGTAGGAGTCCATCCAAGACAGATGGGAACCGGAATTGGCCGAATCTTAGCCGAAAACCTTTTTTCTTTTTTCAAAAAGGAGGGGATACGAGATATTCATACCTCTGTAAGGTGGGATGCGGGTGATATGCTTTCCTTCTTTAAGGCCATTGGTTTTGACCGTTCACCATTTATAAATCTAAGTAAGCATTTGGACTAAAATGTTATGAGTACGGGGTTATTAATAAGATATTAATTTTAATTAAATTATTATGGAGTTAGAGTTTTTACAATCTTGTGAGAACATAAAATCTAAGATAGGATTTTTTCACTTGATAGAGGCATTTTATTTAGTTATAAAAGAGCACGTGAAATTTATAACAAGTTCATGCCTTAAAAGGGGTTAAAAGATGAGGTACGGAGAGACAGGATTTAATTTAGAAATTGATTTATCTAAGGGAAACATTGAAAGGGTGGAGACCGACCCAAAATTGACAGAACTTCATCTCGGTGGTTTAGGTACGAATGCCAAGATCTTATGGGACAGGGTTCCACCCGAGATCGAACCTTTATCTCCAGAAAATTTACTGATTTTTAGTACGGGTCTCTTAGGTGCCACACCTGCTCCTGGTGCCAATCGTACAATCGTTTCCACTTTTTCTCCTCAGACTTTGTTGATGGCCTATTCCATGATGGGAGGTTTTTGGGCGCCGGAATTGAAGCATGCCGGTTATGATAAAATCATTATTCGAGGGAGATCCCCTGACCTGGTCTATTTGTGGATCAACAACGATAAGGTTGAGATTCGAGATGCCACTCATTTGAAAGGGAAAGGTGCCCTTGAGACGGCAGAAATCATTAAAGAGGAGTTGAAGGAGCCAAAAGTCCAGGTTTTGGCTATTGGTCTTGCAGGAGAAAATAGGGTCTATTTTGCCTCCATTGAACACGGGCGTTCCAGTGCCAGTCGAGGAGGGATTGGCGCTGTGATGGGAGACAAAAGATTAAAAGCAATCGCTGTTAGGGGAACAAAAGACATTCATATCGCAAGGCCGGCTGAGTTCTTAGAGTACTGCAACGAGGTTCTTAAATATATCCAATTTCGGCAACAAAATCCGATTAAAGGGGTCCCTCCCATCTTGGCCGGGTTAGGCTCACCCCAAGAGATGGCAATCCATAATGAGGAATGGCACACAACGAATTTCTCCTGGGGACATGCCCGTTACCGAAGAAAGGATTTTTGGACAAAAGAGACCGAGAAGAAATGGAGGGAAACTCAGGAAAAAGCCGTTGAGAGGCTAATCAGTTGTTATAACTGCCCAATGAGATGTGGCGGAATCATTTCCTACCCTGCCTTAGGGATTTCAAAATATATGATGAAGTGTTATTCGAAACTGACTTATGTCATGGCAGCCATGTCAGATGATTTGGAATTTGGTTTTAAGATTGCAGGTTATGGTCAAGAGTATGGGGTAGATGGCTACTCCACCCCACAAGTGATGGCCTTTGCGGTTGAGCTCTATGAAGCTGGTATTTTAACCGATCAGGATTTACCAGGATTTCCATCAAATAATGAGGAGAGATTCTTCTATTTACTTGAAAAGATTGTTCGGCGGGATGGGATAGGAGACATTTTAGCCAATGGGGTTTATTGGGCAGCCCGTCAGATTGGAAAAGGGGCGGAGGCTTATGATCATAACACGACGAAGAAGCACGAACAGATGGTGATTAAGTTGGGAATGTTGAATCCCATTTATTTTCTGATGTATTCTACGGGTGAGAAGTTGAATATTACCCAAATTGAAGGCCAAACCCCTCAGGCTCCACTCCCCCAAGAGATCAGAGAGGAATTTGTAAATGATTGGATCCAGCTCCCTGAAAAATGGGCAGAGGATTTTAGGGAATTTATACTGAAGTGGGGAACCAGTGAAAAATATTCTTTTCCATTCTATCCTCCCATTGAAGTGACCTGTAGACTTGTTGAATGGCAAGAAACCATGCACTACATCGATGACTGTACAGGAATCTGTGCGGGTTTGTCATCCTTCCCCATTAAACCTCCCTATCACATAAATAATTTACCCCAAATGATCTCCTTGGCTACAGGCTTAGATATCGATGAAGGGGAGCTCTGGAAGATTACGAGGAGAAATCGAAATCTGGTTAGGGCAATCAATGTCAGAAGAGGATTAAGGAGAAAGGATGAACGTCCTCCCCAGGATCACTGGAAGAAAAGATTCCCTGAGTATGAGGCCAAGTTGCTGGATGAGTATTACAAATTTAGGGGATGGAATCGTGAGGGAATCCCTACCAAAGGGACCTTGAGTGAATTAGGGCTGGACTACGTTGGAGAAGACCTTGAAAAGAGAGGGATTATAAAAAATGAAAGTGAAGAAGAAAGTGAAAGTGATTAAAATTGATCCCAACAAGTGTAATGGATGCCGGGCCTGTGAATTAATCTGTTCTGCCTTTCATGCCTCTCCGAGATACAGTAGCAATAATCCGAACCGATCTCGGATTAGGGTTCATTTTGATCCAATCAAGAACATCTATCTCCCTGTTTATGCCAGTGAGTATACAGCAGCAGAATGCGCAGGCAGAAATCAATATATCATGGATGGGAAGGAATATCGTGAATGTGCTTTCTGCGGGGCCTCCTGCCCATCGAGAGACCTTTTCAAAGAACCTGATTCCGGCCTCCCATTGAAATGTGATATGTGTGAAGATGAGCCCCCCCTCTCGGAGCCCTTGTGCGTTCAATGGTGCATCCATGATGCCTTGGTTTACGAGGAGAGGGAAGAGGAGGTAGATGAGGAGGAGAAGCTCGAGGACCTTGAGTTAGGATTGGAATCAATGGTGGACAAATATGGATTGCAGAGGGTCATTGATACCGTTGCCAGAATGACAAAAAAGGCTTAAAGGTTAAAGGCCAAGGATGAATCATTATGGAGACCATTCCCCTTACCCCCTTTAAAGTTGTTATTGATGGAATAAAAGAGGCTGGTGGAGACGCATTTAAATTATGTTATCAATGTGGAAAATGTGAGGCAGTATGCCCTTGGAATCGGGTTAGGAATTTTTTTATTCGGAGAATCATTCATGAGGCCCAATTAGGGATCGTTCCATTTGAATCGGAAGACTTATGGCTATGTGCCACCTGCCGTTATTGTATTGAACGGTGCCCTCGAGGAGTAGCCACCATCGACATTGTGAGAGCCATGCGAAGGCTTTTAGTTCCGGAGGGTGTGGTCCCAGCGAGTATCCCTAATCTTCGGGGAGTCATGACAAGCATTGCCAGTGTAGGGAATCCCTGGGGGCAAGAGCCAGAGAATCGGGCCAATTGGGCTAAGGACTTAGAGGTGAAGGCGTTCGACGAGAACACAGAGATCCTCTATTTTCCCTGCTGCTATCCCAGCTATGAGCCAAGATTAAAAAAGGTCTCTCAGGCCACAGCTTATCTTCTTAAGAAAGCAGGAGTCGATTTTGGAATCCTTGGTTCCAAAGAAAATTGCTGCGGAGAGAGCGTACGGAAGGTAGGGAATGAGGATTTATTCAAACGGTTAGCTAAGG
>JBBIRT010000184.1:0-5571 GCA_037441725.1 Deltaproteobacteria bacterium
ATGTGATGGCCATCGAGTGGGAGGAGAAGGTTTCGGAAATCGTCAAGGCCGCAGGCCTCCTGCCCAGACCACAACCCACACAAGCATAACGAATAGAGCATAGTGTAGAGCGTTTATATTTCTTTCGCTATGCCCTATGCGCTCTGCGCTTAGGAAAGGAATTACATTAATGCAAACGATATTGACCAGCGACTTTGCTGAGACCATTCGCAAGGAATGCGGGGAAAACGTCTTTCTCTGTTATCAATGCCAGAAATGCTCTTCAGGCTGTCCGGTTGCTGAACACTTTGACCTCGCTCCCAATCAGGTGATGCGTGCAATCCAGTTAGGGCAGAAGGAAATGGTTCTCCACTCCAAGACCATCTGGCTCTGTGCGATGTGCGAGACCTGTGCAACCCGTTGTCCCTATGAGATTAACATCACCAAAATCATGGATGTTTTAAAAATCATGGCTCAGAAAGAAGGCATTGAATCAAAGGTTCCATCTGTTCCACTCTTCTATCAGGCTGCCTTGAGAGGAATCAAGTGGTTTGGAAGAATGTATGAAGCGGGTTTGATGGGAGAGATCTATCTTCGTCAGATGTTGAGCGGCCAATTGGACTTCAATCAAGTCTGGAAAAAAGATGTACCCATGGCATTCAAGATGTTGAAGAATGGAAAGCTGAAGGTCTTTCCGACCTTTGGAAAGCCAAAGGTGAAAGGGAAAAAGGCGGAGAAAAGAGATGGAATCGCCTATTTCCCAGGATGCAGCCTCCATGGAACTTCGAAGGAATATGACCTTTCGACTAAAGCCATATTTCATCAACTTGGTATCCCACTTCATGAACCAGAAGGATGGGGATGCTGCGGAACCACTCCTGCCCATTCCACGGATCGTTTTCTTTCAACCCTTCTTCCGATGAAAAATATTGCCCTGATGAGAGAGGAGGGTTTGGACTACATCACCACCCCTTGTCCCTCCTGTTTCCTCAGGATGAAGGTTGCATTAAGAGAAACAGATGAAGATGGAGATTTAAGAAAAAAAATCCACCAGCAGATTCCCGGGATCAATTTCAACGGATTGAAAATTGAACACCTGTTGAGTACCGTGACCGGAAAAATTGGATATTCAAAAATCGCCTCCAAAGTAATCCGACCCCTTAAAGGTTTGAAAGTGGTCTGTTACTATGGGTGTATCGTGACCCGTCCACCCCAAATGACCGAAGTGAAAGACTTTGAGTACCCGATCAATATGGATCGATTGATGAAGATTCTTGGAATTGAACCGCTTGATTGGTCCTATAAAACACGCTGTTGTGGGGTCTCCCTCGGGATCACCCAGCTCCCCATCGCATTGGAATTGAGCCGAAAGATTCTTACGAATGCAAAGGGCGTGGGAGCAGAGGCGATCGTCGTTGCCTGTCCATTGTGTCATGTTAACTTAGATGCCCGCCAAAAACAGATCGAAGAGGTGTTTCAAGAACCGTTTAACCTCCCTATCCTCTACTTTACACAATTGATGGGATTGGCTTTCGGCCTGAATTTTGAAGAATTGGGTCTCGATAAACACTTCGTCGATCCCCTCCCCCTTCTAAAAAGAATCCATGAAGCTTGAAGAGTTTAATTTTTTCTCATCAAGTGGCTAATTGCTTTTTCCAATCCATCGAGGGTTAATTCAAACATGGGGAAGATTTCTTGAATATATTGGATCGAGCGGGTATAAGGCCATTCTTCGGCAAGTTTTGGATTGATCCAGACTGAATGGGGAAAGGTCTTTGCAATAAATTTCAATCTTTCATAACTTGGCCTTCCTGATCTCTCTTCTATATGGATAGAACCGTCTGTGGCCATCAGCTCATAGGGTGCCATGCTTGCATCCCCTACAATGATGAATCTTGTCTCCGGATCCAATCGAACCAATTCATGAACAGGAAAGGGTTTTGAGCGTCTGGGAGGATCCTCCCACAGATAATCATAGATGGTATTGTGGAAGAAGAATGTCTTGAGATCCTTGAATTGGGGGCGGGCATAATTAAAAAGGGTTTGGACTAATTCAATATAGGGGTCCATGGACCATCCGCCATTGTCAATAGCGAGGATCACCTTTAACCGATCCTTCAGACTTCGGTCAAAGACGATCTCAATCTCCCCTGCATTCTTCATTGTTTCATAAATGGTTTTATCAATATTCACCTTATCCTTAGGGCCGAAAGGGACCATATTTCTTAGTCTCTTCAAAGCCTCTCCCATTTGAGAGGCAGTCATCGGTCCTTCCTGAGAGTAATCGCGATACCTTCGATCCATCGCTACCTTGATGGCAGATTTATTTCGAGATACCCCTCCCACTCTCATCCCTCCTGGATGATATCCGGAATGGCCCACTGGAGAGGTCCCCCCTGTCCCGATCCATTTGCTTCCTCCATGATGAGCCTCAGTCTGCTCTTTTAATCGATCGAGAAAGTATTGAATCAATTCTTCTGGGCTGAGCCTTCCAAGTTCTTCTTCTTTAATTCCTAAAACATCGGCCAGAGCTTTTGGATCTTTTAGCCACTCTTCAAGGAGTGCTCGGGCCACCTCTGACAATTCAAATTCGGTGGGTTCCTTGAGTTCAACACCCTTAAATTGATGAGCAAAGACTTGGTCATAGAGGTCAAAATACTTTTCACTCTTCACCAGGATAGCTCGAGCACTGGTGTAGAAATCGTCGATGGAGTTAATCAGCCCCATGCTCAGGGCCTGCTGAAGTCTAAGAAAAGAGGTAGGAGAAACCGGAATCCCAACTTTTCTTAATAAGTAAAAGAAATCTACAAACATAATTTATCCATGGAATAATGGAAAAGCAAAATATTGGAAGGTTGGATTATTCAATGGTCAATCCTTCCACTATGCCCTCCGCGCTATGCATCGTGCATTTTTATACCCTAAACCTGGCTACCGCATTCTGGGCGACTACATAATCTGGGCTCTTCTTAAAGAGAACACCTAAATAGGGAACCTCTCCTTTAATCAGATCTTTAACTTTGAAGTCAGGGTCTGCTTTTAATGCTCGAATCCAATTGATAAGCTCCCGGGTGGCTGGTTTTTTTTCTACCCCCTTGATCTCCCTGAGCCGATAGAAAGTTCTCACAGCACTATCAAGCAATTGTTTATCAATCCCCTGAAAATGAACCTCCACTATTCTTCTCATCATATCAGGTTCCGGAAAGGCAATGTGATGAAAGTTGCATCGACCTAAGAAAGGGTCAGAAAGATCTTTTTTTGCATTGGAGGTGATGATGATTACAGGTCGATGTTTGGCTCGAATGGTCTTATCAATCTCAATGATGTCAAACTCCATCTGGTCAAGCACATCGAGCATATCGTCCTGGAAATCCGTATCTGCCTTATCGATCTCATCGATTAGAAGGACCACTCTCTCGTCAGATACAAAGGCCTGGCCGATCTTTCCCATTCGAATATACTCCTCAATATTGCTCACATCCCGTTTAGAATCTCCAAATCGACTATCATTTAAACGGGTCAGGGTATCATATTGATAAAGAGCGTCAATGAGCTTCATGCTCGACTTGACATTGAGGACAATCAGCTTCATGTTGAAGGCCTCAGCAATGGCATGGGCCAGCATGGTCTTGCCTGTCCCAGGTTCCCCTTTGAGAAGAAGGGGCATTTCAAGGGCAATTGAGATGTTGACGATCTTTGCCAACTCATCATCCAATACATATTTTGAAGCGCCAGAAAATCTCTTGTTTTGATCTCCACCCATATCTATACTCCTTAAAAACAGATTAGATTCTAAAAGAGATAATTGAGGTATTTCCCTTATGTATAATTATTAACTTATTTTTCTTTTGATTTTCAAATCAGACCTCTTGATTCCTTTAATGAAATACTGTTAAATTAATCCAAAAATCATCTCCCTCCCCTATAACGAGGAAGGGAAAAAACAGCCTTCCATAGAAGCTCCTTTTGGTTTTTTTAATGGAATGTTTTAATATTTATTTCATATTTATAAACAGGAGGGGTTCTCCAAAGGTGAAGGCCCTATAATCTTTTTAAAGGAATGGTGACTTGTGAAACGTTCAGATGGGAGAGGAGCAAAGACCTTAAGACCTGTAAGGATAACCAGAAACTATCTTAAACATGCAGAGGGATCGGTTTTCATTGAAATTGGGGATACCAAAGTCATCTGTTCAGCGAGTGTAGAAGAAAGGGTTCCTCCATTTTTAAGGAATACCGGAAAAGGTTGGGTTACTGCAGAATATTCAATGCTTCCCCGATCAACCCATACCCGTACATCAAGGGACTCCTTTACTGGGAGGGGAAACGGTAGAGCCTTTGAAATTCAAAGATTAATCGGACGCTCTTTAAGGTCCATTACCGATCTTCATTCATTCGGGGAGAGAACCATCTGGATTGACTGCGATGTGATTCAAGCTGATGGGGGAACAAGGACAGCTTCCATCACAGGGGCATATATCGCTTTGGTAGATGCATTTCGAAAGATGGTTAAGAATGGAATGATTGAGAAGATTCCAGTAAAAGATTCGGTTGCCGCCATCAGTGTTGGGAAAGTGAATGGGGAGATCTTATTGGACCTAAATTATGAGGAAGACTCTCAAGCCGAGGTGGATATGAACATCGTCATGACTGGAGGTGGAAAGTTTGTAGAAATTCAAGGAACCGCAGAGGGCAATGCCTTTTCAAAAGAGGAAATGGATAAATTAATAAAAGTTGCTCTGAAGGGAATTAAAGAGTTGACAAGAATCCAAAATGGATTGCTCAAGGAGGAAGTCGATTAGAAAACGACCTGAGTTGGTCATTGCGACTTGGAATAAAGGAAAAATCCGTGAAATTCGCGAGGCCTTAAAGGGATTGGGCCTAAGGATCAAGGGCCTGGAAGATTTTCCAGATGTCCCTGAGATTGAAGAGGATGGTAAAACCTTTATTGAAAATGCTTTGAAAAAGGCTCGGTTTTATTCAAAATATCTTGGGAAGTGGACCCTGGCTGATGATTCTGGATTAGAAGTGGATTATTTGAATGGACTGCCTGGCATTTATTCTGCAAGGTATGCTGGAGAAAAGGCTTCGAATCAAGAAAATAATATAAAACTTCTAAAAGAGATGAAACGGGTTCCATTTTCTAAGAGAGGAGCAAGATTTAGATGTGTACTTGCCCTTGCCTCCCCTGATGGAAAAGAGACTATTGTAGAAGGCTCATGCAGGGGAAGAATTGGATTTGAGGAAAAGGGTAAAAGAGGATTTGGATACGATCCCCTCTTCTTTCTCCCAAAATTAGGAAGAACAATGGCAGAGATTTCACTCCAAGAAAAGAATCAAATCAGTCACAGGGGAAAAGCCCTTAGGAAATTGAGAAAGATCATAAGAAATTTGTTGGAGCCTGATTAAGAAATCTTTCCAGAGGTTTAATTTTTTTAAAGGGCCAATTGGCACAAAATTTTTTCGATTGATCAAAGGATTTGGAATTTTGAATTTAGCTGTTATAATTTGAAACGTCGGGGCGTAGCGCAGTCTGGTTCAGCGCGCCTGCCTTGGGAGCAGGAGGTCGGCCGTTCAAATCGGCTCGCCCCGACC
>JBBIRT010000185.1:0-5164 GCA_037441725.1 Deltaproteobacteria bacterium
GTCTTCTATCTTTTTCTAACCCGAACACGATTAGGAAAGGCCATCCGTGCAGCGGCTGAGGATCCTGCAACCGCTCAAGTGATGGGGGTGAATATCCATCGAGTTTTGGCCATCTGTTTTGGTTTGGGTGCCTTGATGGCAGGTTTTGCAGGTCCCTTGATCAGTATGATGTACGAAATTCAACCCACGATGGGTCTTGAATATACTATTATCGCAATCATCGTGGTTGTTTTAGGTGGCTTGGGAAGTATTACAGGCAGTTTAATTGGAGGTTTTATTCTGGGTTTGATTGGTAGCATTGTGACCTATTTTGATCCAGGCCTGTCGCTGATTGCTTATTATGTTATCTTTATTCTTTTGCTTTTAATTAGACCAACAGGGATTTTGGGAAAATAATGTTTTTTTATCCCATCCCTCGAGGGTTTATAATAACACAACAGAGATCAATCCCCTTGTCATTGGAGGAAAAACCCTTTTTCAAAGTAACGGGTTAAAGAGATGGATGATATTAGAGTTATCTTTAAGAGGCCTTTTACTATAGGATTAATCTTTCTTATCTTAATTCTCTTAGCCACTTTGCCCCTCTACGCACAACCCTATTTGGTCATTTTCTTAACCAATATCCTTATGTATGTCATTCTCACTGTGAGTTGGGCCATCTTTTCAGGACCTACCCGCTACATCTCCTTGGCCTCGGCTGCTTTTTTTGGAGTTGGTATCTATACGTCAGCCCTTCTTGGGAATCACCTTCCCTTAGGTGTAGTTATTGTTGCCGGAAGTTTGTTCAGCTTTTTTCTTGCTCTGGCCATGGGTTTTCTTACTCTTAGGCTTAGAGGGATGTATTTCATTATTTTTACTTTTTCGATCAGTGAACTCATCAGGCATTTCCTCTTATGGTGGGAGACCAACATGACAGGAACGGTTGGCCGATGGGTGGTGATGGTGGACCATGAGGTGGTTTATTATATTATCCTTGTTATTTTTTTGGTTACCCTCCTCACGACCTATCTTATTAGAGGCTCAAGGTTTGGATTGGCCCTACGAACCATCGGGGAGCAAGAAGAGGCGGCCAGTCATATTGGGATTAATACCACCATGGTTAAGACCCTCACCTTTGCCATCAGTGCCTTTTTCATGGGAGCAACTGGGGCTATTATGGCGACCAAATGGAAATATATCGATCCAAGAATTGCCTTTGATCCTCTTCTCTCTTTTCTTCCAGTTTTAATGGCCATCTTCGGGGGGACAGGACGACTTTATGGTCCTGTCATTGGAGCAGCTATTTTCGCCTATCTTGAAGAGATATTGACTACAAAATTTCCTTATTATTATATGCTTCTATTTGGCACCATCCTGATTATCGTGATCCTGTTTTTACCTCATGGCCTCGTGGGTTTGGTTCAAAAATGGCGAAAAGGAGGTCTTCATCCGCATCATGCCAATCCTTGAGGGAAAGAAGGTAACCAAACATTTCGGAGGACTGGCCGCTGTCCATCAAGTTGACTTTGAGCTTCATCAGGGTGAAGTCTTGGGGTTGATCGGTCCAAATGGAGCTGGAAAGACCACTCTTTTTAACTTAATCTCGGGTTTACTCCCAACGACTTCAGGAGAAATAAAGTATAAAAATGAAAGGATTACGGGTCTAAAACCTAATCAGATTTGCAAGAAAGGAATTGCCAGAACTTTTCAATCAGTTAAGCTTTTTGGTGGAATGACCGTTTTTGAAAATGTTCTGAGCGCCTCCCTTTTTGGGACACAAAGAAAAATCTCTTTGTCTGATGCCGAAAGAGAGGCTTGGGATTTATTGAAGTTTGTAGAGTTATCCAATGTGGGGATGATGCTTGCTAAGGACCTTCCTATCGCCAGTCGAAAACGTCTTGAGGTCGCAAGGGCATTAGCCACGAAACCTGATCTATTAATGTTTGATGAGGTGATGGCAGGATTAAACCCCACCGAGGTAGCCCAGGCTATGGAGCTGATCAAAAAGATCCAGGAGCAAGGGATCACCATTTTTATGATTGAGCATGTGATGAAGGCAATCATGAGTGTGTGCAATCGCATCATCGTGCTTCATCATGGAAGTAAAATAGCAGAAGGGACCCCTGAGGAGATTGCAACCAGTAACACTGTGATTGAAGTCTATTTGGGAGAATGAGTCGGATGCTTTCAGTTAGCAACATTAATGCCTTCTATGGAGGAATTCAGGCTCTATGGAATGTATCATTGAGGGTCAATGAGGGAGAGATCGTAGCTTTAGTGGGTGCAAATGGAGCGGGCAAGACCACCCTGCTCAATATTATTTTCAATCTAATCCGGCCAGCCTCTGGGACGATAGAGTTTCTTGGAAACCGGATTGATCAGATGCCTCCCCACCATATTGGAGAACTGGGAATCTCCTATGTTCCTGAAGGGGGTCGACCCTTTAGGGAAATGACGGTCCGCGAGAATTTGGAGATGGGTGCTTATGTTCAAAGGGCCTGGAAACAAAGGGAGGAAACCCTGAACCAAATTTATGAAATGTTCCCGAGATTGAAAGAAAGGGAGAAGCAATTGGTTGGGACCCTCAGTGGAGGAGAGCTTCAGATGGTAGCTATTGGACGAGGGTTGATGTCGAGGCCAAAGCTATGCATATTTGATGAACCCTCATATGGTCTGGCCCCTCTTCTGGTAAAGGAGATTTTCCGTACCATCCAGGGGTTGAGAGAGCGAGGGATTTCTATTTTACTAATCGAACAAAACGTTCGCCAGACCCTTGAGATTGCGGATCGGGCCTATGTTTTAGAAAATGGCAGGATCATTTCAGAAGGAAGGAGCAAAGAACTTCTCCAAGACGATCACATCAAAAAGGCCTACTTAGGATTATAAAGATCAAAAGGAGAGTTGGGATGGGATGGAAGTAGTTAATGCCCTAAACTCCCTTCGAATTTGTCCCCTTAACTCCCCTACCATTTTTAAAAAGGCTTCCGCTGGAGGCGAAAGAGGTTTTTCACTGTGGTAGATAAAATCAGTAAAGAGGACGATATTCCCTTCGGCGATAGGAATAACCTTTAGGGTCCCCTTCTTTAATTCTTCTTGGATGTCGGGTTCGATCATGAAAGAGACCCCTTTGTTCTGTTTGACATAATCTATAATGAAGTCAAGACTGCTTGCCTCAATAATCACTGAGGGCCAAATCCCATACTCATGAAATTTCCTCAAGATGGCTGTTCGAAGGGCTGATCCTTTCTCTCTTAAAATGATTGGCTCATCGTTCAATTCTTTTAGACTGATCCTTCTTTTTTGACAGAACCGATGTTCAGAAGATGCTACCAGAACAAATTCTACAGGAGAGAAAAAAATGGACTTGATCTTTTGATCGAAGTTCAGTTCCGAAATCAAGGCGATCTCATTTTTCATCTCAAGAACGCTTCTTGCCATATTCTCAGAATTCCCTTCATCTAAAATGACTTTGATCCTTGGGTATCTCTTCTGAAATTCTGAAAGCAAATAAGGCATGATGTAGCGAGCATAATGTTTTGTAGTCCCGATAAGCAGCGTGCCCCTCAACAACTTCTTAAAATCTTGCATTTTCTCTTCGGCATCTTTTACAAGATCGAAGATCTTTTCTGCATATTGATAGAGAACCTCTCCTGCTTCCGTGAGCTGAACCTTTTTCCCCACCTGCTGGAGGAGTTTTAAATTCAATGATTTTTCAAAGGAATTGATCTGAATAGTGACCGCAGGCTGGGTAACATTTAATTCTTCTGCTGCACGAGTAAAGCTCTTCCTCTTCGCAACTAAATAGAAAGCCTCCAACTGCCTGAGATTCAAAAACCTACCTCACAGAACCGATATTTTATCACTTAAAATTCATCATACTAATCATGCAAAACTATTTGAAATATAAATGATTTACTAATTATCATAAATTTTTTTTATAACATTATAAGAATAATTGTGTTGACTTGTCAATTCAGGAGAATATAGTCTAAGTTTCATATTTCTAATAATTTTCTGGAATAATGAAAGGCCTTAACTTTTTTAAGAGAAGAGAGACCAGGAAAATGGTTTTAACAGGAGGATAAGAGATAAGGAGGGTATAGATGGCTGATAAAAGTTACGATGCGATTGTGGTAGGGGGTGGACATCATGGACTCATTATTGCCTGTTATTTACAGAGGGCAGGGATGAAGACTGGCATATTCGAATTACAGTCAAAACTTGGAGGGGCATTAACCAGTGAGGGAGGTCCGGTCCCAGGCTTTCGTTTAAATCCTGGAGCCAATTGGACTCGTTTTTATGGGCATCCTGCTTATGCAGATTTTAACTTGAGGGAGAAGGGATTAGAATATATTTTCCCTGATGAGAGTGAGGCCATGGTCTTTGATGATGATACCTGTTTGGTCGGCTATTCCGCTTTGAAAGTGGTTGATCCTTTGACTGGAAAAACGGAAGTCTCTCATGAAAATTTGCAAAAGACTCTCAACGAGATCCAGAGATTTTCAAAGAGAGATGCTGGGACAGCAGAGGAGTTGTTTCGGAGATATATGAAACGATGGAAGGCTGCATTCGGGAAATACCGTTTCAGTCCTCCCACTCCCTGGGGAGAGAAAAACGAATTAGAAAAATTATGTGATGATCCGAAGGATGGCATTGATCCTATTTATCAATTTATGACCAGTCAACAGATAGCCTATGATCTTTTTGAGAGCGAGGAGCTCAGAACCTTATTCATGAGGGCTGCGATGACATCTTTTGGGGGAGCCCCCCATGATGTGATTGGTCTTCATGGTTTTATCCATGCGATTGGCTTAGTTCTTTCCTGGGAACCAGCAGCCATTGCCAGAGGTGGAAGTCAGAGCATCACAGATGCTCTCCAGAAGGCATTTACAGAGATGGGGGGAGAGTTCTTTGTTCGGAGCGAAGTAGTCAAACTTCTGGTTGATAAGGATAGGGCGAAAGGAATCCGCCTTAAAGATGGGACAGAAATAGAGGCTAAGAACCTGGTTGTAAGCAATTTGAGTGCTCTTCAATCCATTCAGCTCATTGGAGAGGAGAACCTTGATTCCAAGGTGGTGAGGAGGGTGAAAAACATCCGATACGATCGGCACAATGTTATATGGGCAGTGCTTGCCATGCATGAATTACCGAAATATAAAGCGGCTACATTTAATTCTGACTGTGG
>JBBIRT010000186.1:0-5148 GCA_037441725.1 Deltaproteobacteria bacterium
GCTCCATCCTCAACGGCCCTCATAATTCCATGGATACAATTCTCTTCAGGTCTTTTCTGGATCTGATCCTCAATCCTCTCCAAGGCCCGTAAGACCGATTCCTGATTCCGATTCTTCTTATAATCAATGATCTCTTGAATTCTCTCTCTCTGCCACTGATCACTATGCCTAAAAATATTGATCTTGGTTGTATCCCTTTCATCTCGGAAGAGATTAACCCCGATGACAGGTTGTTCCCCGGAAATGAATTTTTCACCCACTTGGTACCGCATCTTGGTAATCTGATCCTCCACCCAGCGATCCAAGAAGCACTGGAGAAACCCGCCCCGCTCTTCAATGACTTTGAGAAGCTCCCAAATCTGCTCTTCCAGTTCATCGGTGAGACGTTCCAGTAAATAAGATCCTCCTAAAGGATCTACAGATTTCACCACCCCTGTCTCATAGGCAATGATCTGTTGGGTCCGAATAGATAATTTATGGCTTTCCTCCGTGGGAAGGGAATAGGCTTCATCATAACTTGTCGTATGGATCGATTGGACCCCCCCTAAGACTGCAGCCAATGTCTGAATACCTGCCCTGACAATATTGTTCAGTGGTTCTTGAGCGGTAAGAGGTAAGGCAGAAGTCTGGCAGGCGGTCCTAAACCACATACTCCTCTCATTTTTGGCCCTAAACTTCTCTTTCATCAACCGAGCCCAAATCCGCCTCATGGCACGCAGCTTTGCAATCTCTTCAAAAAAATCGATGTGGACAGCACTGAAAAATCCAATTCGAGGAGCAAAGGTATCTATATCAAGCCCCCTTTCCAAAAGCCCTCGTATATAATCCTGGGCAATGGATAGGGCAAATGCCGCTTCCTGGATCGCATTTACCCCTGTTTCCCGAATATTGTAGGCATTGATATTCACAATATTCCACTTTGGCACACGTTGGATCATGTATTCCATAACATCTAATGCTATCTTCACAGCAAATTTTACAGGAAAGAATGTGGTAATGGCCTGATAGGTAGGACCAACAAACTGAGTCAGGGGACAATTCATGATGGTGCCGATCAAGTTCTGCCAAGCAATACCTCTCTGCTTTGCCATAAGAAGGTATTGAGCCATAATGACGGCTGATGTAGGAGCTTCAACAATCATTGTGTTACTCACTTGATCCAGGGGGATATCCTGATACAAATCCACCATATCTTTCAAGATGACAATGGATGTCCCTTGAAGTCCAATGTCCCCATGGGCCAGAGGATTATCTGGATCAAGGGCTAAATGGGTGGGGAGATCAGGATCCATATTGATTCCGGTCTGTCCTATGGATAAGAGATATTTAATTCTTTCATTGCTTTCCTTTGCAGAACGGTAACCACTCTGCTGACGGCGTGTCCAGAGTCTGCTCCGATACATGGTTCTATGGATCCCACGAGTAAAGGGGTATTGACCTGGAAGCTCTTTCCTCTCCTTAACATCTTCTGAGGTATAGACCTCTTGATATTCCAACCCGGAGAGGGTCTTGAAATTCGGTACCCGTTCTCCTTCTAAATAACTGCTCTTAATCTCCATGGTCTTTCTTTCCTTCATGGTTTAAGATTTCTCCCTCTCTGAACTTAAGGGGTGAATAGACAGGAGTTAAAAAAGGTGGTTGATTGTTTCAATCATAGTGTCTTTTAATGTACCAGGGGTAAAAACGCAAGCCACCCCAAGCTTTTTAAGTTCGTCCACATCTTCAGGAGGGATCACTCCACCTAAGATGAGTTTAACCTTATCCATAGGCTGTTCTTTCATCAATTCGATCAATCTTTTGGTGTAGAACAAATGCTCTCCTCCTAAGAAACTGCAGCCAATAGCATCCACCCCTTCCTGGATGGCCGTCTGAATAAGGCTTTCAGGGGTATTATAAAGTCCTGCATAGATGACTTCAAATCCAGCATCTAAAAGCCACTTCGCTACGATCACAATACCATTATCATGAGCATCGAGGCCCATCTTTCCTAAAAGGATTCTCTTTTTTCTATGGATTTCCATTCTATCATCCTTATCCCTTAACCCTTTTTTTAGAATCACTCCTCATTTCAATTGGAATCAAATCAAATCCTTTATCGCCATCATGTATTGACATAAACGAATCACGTGGATCGAAGCCTTCCCCGATACCCTTTCATAGCCGCCTCTTACTCCTATCTCTATTCCCCATATATTTTGGTTTTTTTCTCCTATCCATAAGTCTATCATTAATCACGACAAAATATAAGAATGGATTGAAAGGAAACATAAGGCGAGGTCGTCGATAAAGATTTTTTAAAACTACATAACACCCCACATCTGACGTTGGATGATAACGATTGGAATTTGTGTTACCACGTCATAAAACTGGGTAGAAACAGGGCAATTTTGGGGAAAACGATCAAGATGATAGCACAGATTATCTCTGCTATCAGGAAGGGCCATATCCCTTTGAAAATAGTCTCCAAGGGGACATCTGCAGCCACTCCCTTAATGACATAGACATTTATCCCAACCGGTGGTGTGATGACTCCCATCTCTGCAACCAATACGACGATCACCCCAAACCATATGGGGTCAAAACCAAGTTTCAATATGACAGGGTAGAGGATGGGTACGGTGAGGGTGATCATGGCCAATGAATCCATAAAGCAGCCAGCAATTAAGTAACCAAATATAATGAAAGCCATAATAATATATGGAGAGACCCCTAACCCACCAACCCATTCTGAAAGCACAAAGGGGACTTGAGTGATTGCCATAAAGTGGCCGAAGATCGTAGCCCCAGTAACAATGAGAAAGACCATAGCTGTAATTTGAGTGGTCTCCTCAAGGGAGTTGATGAATCCACGCCAGGTAATCTGCCGTTTTAACAAAGCAATAATCAATGCTCCAGCAGCACCAGCAGCCCCAGCCTCAGTTGGAGTAAACCAACCAACAAAAAGACCACCCATGACCAAAGCAAATAGAACGAGCATTTCGATGACACCTGAAAGAGAGGCCATCTTCTCTTTCCAGGTCGTACTCTCTCCAGGAGGACCGAGGTTTGGGTTCCTTTTGCAGAGAATGAACACCGTAATAGCGAGAAGAGTAGCAAGCAATATCCCAGGTAGAATCCCAGCAGCAAACAGTTTACCAATGGACTCTCCGGTCATTACTCCATAGATAATAAAGATAGTACTGGGTGGAATAAGTATTGCGAGGCTACCTGCAGAAGCAACACATGCAGTAGCCAGGGAAGGGTCATAATTATACTTTTTCATCTCTGGTAATGTGACCTTACCCATGGCCGCTGCTCCTGCAACGGTTGACCCGCAACAAGCACCAAAAGCAGCACAGGCATAGCAGGTTGCAATCCCCAGACCCCCAGGCAATCGTCCGAGAAATTTATAGGTAGCTTGAAAAAGACGGCCACTTATTCCGGAATGGAAGGCAATGGTCCCCATAAATACGAACATGGGAACGACTGTTAAGGAATAGGATGAGAACATCCCCCAAAAATCCTTACCCAGAACGCTAAGAGCGCCCTCGACGGTGGAAGTGTAAGCAAAACCGAGAAGTCCGATCAGAGCCATCGAATAGGCAATGGGCATCCGTAACAGGAATAGGAGTACAAGAAGTACAATGCCAATTATAGCAATATTACCTGGGCTCATCCCTTCACTGCCTTATTCACCGATTTAATGAGTTCAAACAAAATGACCAAACAGAGTAAAGCACAACCAAAAGCAATACCATATATATAGGGATAAAAAGGAGCAAGTGCTGTCATGGATAATTCACCGGTTCGCCGCATATCGTTGCCATAAACTATACACTGCCAGGTGATCACACAGAAAAGGCCGAGGCTAAGAATTCCAATAAAGCTATCAATAATCCCTTGAACCCTTCTCGGAAAACGTGTTACCACCAACTCCACCTGAATATGACCCTTCTTCATAGCACAGTAAGCGATGGAGAAAGCCACAATGACAGCTCCGATAAAGCCAACATAGTCATAAGCCCCAAAGATTGGTTTCCAGAATTTACGTCCCAAGATATTTCCAAAGACGAGCAATAACATCGCCACAACGCCAATTTGAGCTATTCGATCACAAAATTTAGTAAATAGGTTAACAAAACGTTCAAAATAAATCATTGAACCTCATTTCTCCTTAAAAAATTTAATAGAGGGTGTCCTATTAGCTAAAACATCCTATTAGAACACCCTCTATCGATTTTTTAATTTAAATTTCAGACCTGCCCTTTTTTAGGGTTTCCATGGTTCATACGTCAACTTATTATATTTTGCCATAATCTCGCCTGCGCTCTCCATTATCTCTTTTCCCGGAAACCCCTTTGCGTTCAGATCGGCAACATACTTGTCGCGTATTGGGCCGGTTAATTCCTTGACTCTTACCCATTCAGAATCGGGAAGACGATTAAATTGATGTCCTCCAGGCTTTTTCTTAGAAAACTCCATGGCTGTGATCTGGAAATGTTGCCAGATTGCACCGGCTTCTTTCACTGCATCCTCGGCAACAGCTTCGAAAGCCGCCTGAAGGTCTTTGGGTAATGACTTCCATTTGTTCCAATTCATGGATACCCAGAAGAAGGAGGAATAGAAGTGCGGGACAAAGGTGGAGTAATCAAAGATCTCAGCATGCTTCCATGCCTCGAGTGTCTCAAGAGGAGAAATAAGACTATCAATTATCCCCTTTTTCGCTGCGAGGTAAACTTCTCCCATCACCATGGAGGTGGGTTCAGCCCCGAGTAATCTAAATACCTCGGCATTATCAGCGGTCGTTCTTACTTTCAAACCCTTTATTTCTGCTATACTCTTGATCGGTTTTTTCGTATGGAGCCAAGCTGGCCCGGTGGCATAAAAGTACAATACCTTTGCATCATCAAACTCTTTGGGCCTCCACTTCTTATAAAATTCCCATCCAGCACGAGCAGCAGCATCAGAACTTTCTGGTGGGGCAGCACCAGGTTGATATAGGGTAATCATTACTGGAAATCTACCAGGGGTATAGATAAGTGAAGAAGTGCCAGAATCAGCAATACCCTTTACAACCCCATCGTAATACTGTTCACCTCCACCTAATAGAGTTGCAACAGGGTACCATTTTATATCCAGTTCATATTTACCTCCGGTTGCCTTTTCAAC
>JBBIRT010000187.1:0-5139 GCA_037441725.1 Deltaproteobacteria bacterium
AAAGTTTTGGAATTACACCTCTCCATTCAATCTTGGAAGTTTTTCAGAGCTCTCAAATTTAATCATTGACATGTCCCTCTCTTTTCCGTATAATCAAATCAAAAGCTAGGGGAGCTCATTTGGGCTGAGAGTCCTTATTCCTACAAAATGTAGGGTTAGGGAGACCCTCCGAACCTGTTTGGGTAATTCCAGCGAAGGGAAGCGGAAAAAAAAGAATGGAAAGCCGTAATACCTCCATTGGAATTACGGCTTTTTTATTCCAGTGAGAAAGGAAAAAAATATGGCCTTAGATGAGAGATTGATTACCCAGGCAATCATTGACCGATATTTTGAGAAATTGAGGGAAAACCTTTCAATCGATGTAGCAGTGGTAGGGGGTGGACCCTCGGGATTGGTCTGTGCTTACTACCTTGCCCAAAATGGCCTTAAGGTCACCCTTTTTGAAAGAAAGCTTTCCATTGGAGGGGGAATGTGGGGAGGAGGGATGATGTTTAATGAGATTGTTGTCCAAAAGGAAGGAAAGAGAATCCTCGATGAATTTGGGATTCGATCAAAACCTTACCATGGAGATTATTATACGTCCGATTCTATTGAAGCGATTTCAACGCTATGCTCAAAAGCAATAAAGTCAGGGGTAACCATCTTCAACTTAATTAGTGCTGAGGATCTCTTGATCAGGGAAAATCGGGTAATCGGTCTGGTGTTGAACTGGACTGCTGTGGAAATGGCAAACCTACATGTAGATCCTTTAACCATTCAATCCAAATGTGTTGTTGATGCAACAGGACACGCCACAGAAGTCGTTTCCATCTTACAAAGAAAGAATGATGTAAAACTTTTCACAGAAACAGGAAAGATCGCTGGAGAAAGATCACTCTGGGCCGATGCTGCAGAACAAGACACTCTTTTAAACACAAGACCTGTCTTTCCAGGGCTCTATGTATGCGGAATGGCAGCCAATGCAACTTTTGGTTCTTATCGAATGGGGCCTATATTTGGAGGGATGCTCCTTTCAGGAGAAAAGGCCGCTTTACTCATCATGGAGGAAATTAAAAAGAAATAGGAATATCTCATCAAGATGGGTTCATCACCTTTTTAAGGGAATGGATATGAAAAAAATATTGACCATTGCAGGTTCGGATTCGGGAGGAGGAGCTGGTATTCAGGCAGACCTGAAAGCCATTACCTTGTTAGGGGGTTTTGGAATGAGTGTCGTTACAGCACTGACTGCGCAAAACACAGTCGGGGTTCAAGGGATTTATGAAATCCCTGCTTCCTTTGTAGAAAAGCAGATCGATTCGGTTCTTTCTGATATTGGGGCTGATGCTATCAAAACAGGCATGCTTGCCAATCAAGAGATTATCGATATTGTATCAAAAAAGATTAGACAATATCGTATCAAGAAAGTGGTTGTGGATCCTGTCATGATTTCTAAAAGCGGAGCTCCTCTTCTGAAAGAGGGTGCCCAATCCGCCCTGATTAAAAAATTACTTCCTCTTGCATGGGTGGTGACTCCAAACCTGATGGAAGCCTCCGCCATAACTGGATTGAAGGTCCATTCTATCGATACAATGAAAGAGGCAGCCCATCACATCCTTCAATTAGGGGCAAAACATGTGGTGGTCAAAGGGGGCCATTTAAAGGGAATGGCTGTTGACCTGCTTTTTGATGGAGACCGTTTTGTTGAAATTAAAAGACAAAGAATCGAAACAAAAAATACCCATGGGACAGGCTGTACCTTTGCTTCAGCCATTGCCACCCAATTGGCCAAGGGAGATTCTGTAGAAGAGGCAGTGAAAAAGGCAAAGGATTTTATTACGCATGCCATCCAATCAGGTTTCGATCTTGGAAAGGGGGTTGGGCCTACCAATCCCTCTGCCTATTTCTTCATGGAAATAGAACGACATCAAATCCTCCAAGAACTCAAGAGTGCTGTGGAGGTATTGAAGGAGGAGAAGGTTGGCCACCTCATTCCTGAGGTCTCCTCCAACCTGGGCTATGCCCTTTCCCAGGCTAAAGGGATAGAAGATATAGCTGCCTTTCCGGGAAGAATCATGCGATTAAGAGATTCGATTGCCACCTATCATGATCCTGAATTTGGAGCCTCTCAACATATTGCCAAAATCATTTTAACCACCATGAAGTTTAACCCTGAATATCGCTCAGCCATGAACATTAGATATTCAAAAGAAAATGTGGCCTTATTCAAGAAACAAGGGCTGAATGCCAGTTATTTTGATCGAAGTCTTGAACCCAAAAAGGTAAAAGAGAAGGAAGGATCTTCTCTCGAATGGGGGGTTGGAGAGGTTTTAAAGAGAATGAAGACCATTCCTGATTTCATCTATGATAAAGGTGATGTGGGGAAAGAACCTATGATCCGATTATTAGGAAAAACCCCTATGGAGGTCGTCCATAAATTATTGAAGGGAATTGGAAGAACCCCTTAATGGAAGGACGTTCGAGGAGGTTAAGATGCCAGGAATTGAGCCAATCCCCAAAGGGGAGAGAAATTTAGGAGGATGGGATTTTTTTCTACTCTGGGCAGGAGCGGCTATTTCTTTGGCAGAGATATGGGCTGGTAGCCTCATCATCCCTTTAGGGTTGGGTCTGGGGCTTTGGGCCATCCTCCTGGGACATCTCATTGGAAATACTCCCTTTGCCTTAGGAGGGATCATCGGAAGCCAATGGGGCATCCCAACCATGGTCAGTGTCCGTCCCTCATTTGGGATCCGAGGCTCTTATTTTGCTGCCGCCCTCAATGTAATCCAATTAATTGGCTGGACTGCAGTAATGCTAATTGTCTGTGGGGGGGCAGCCAATGAGATCTCTAAGTTTTATGGTTTTTCAAACCCCACGCTCTGGATCATCCTTTCAGGGATCATCACCACCTTTTGGGCATGGTTGGGTCATCGAATCTGGAAGTGGCTACAAAGAATCTCAGTCGCCGGCCTCCTCATTTTATGTATTGTAATGACTTATATCCTATTCCAGGAGTATGGATGGGGTATGCTCTCCCAAATCTCACCCCAAAAGGACTTTCCCTTTATGGTGGGGATGGATCTCATCATTGCTATGCCCATCTCATGGCTTCCTCTTGTTTCAGATTATTCCCGGTTTGCCAACTCTTCGCGATCATGCTTCTGGGGAACCTGGTTGGGATATTTTATTGTCTCTTCCTGGATGTATCTCATTGGATTGGCAGCCTCCTTAGCCACCCAATCTCCAGATCCATCAGGAATAGTCATGAACATCATGGTTAAATTTGGATGGGCGGTCCCTGCCCTCATCATCGTTCTCTTTTCAACCTTTACAACCACCTTTTTAGATATCTATTCAACAGCGGTTTCTGGACTGAATATATTACCCAAATTAGGAGAACGTACAGGGATATTCATTGGTGGAATCTTAGGGATCATCGTGGCCCTTCTCTTTCCAACCATTCTCAATTATGAGCATTTTCTTCTCTTGATTGGTGCCATGTTCTGCCCTCTATTTGGAATCGTCCTCGCCGACTACTTCCTGATTAGAAGGGGTTTAATAGACTTAGAAGATCTTTATAAAGAAAAAGGATCTTATTGGTTTAAAGGAGGCGTAAACCCTTATGCCCTGCTTTCATGGGCCATTGGATTTGCTATCTATCTCGGATTTTCACCAATGCTGATGGAGAAGGTGTTTCAGGTGAAGGCCTCCTTTCCATGGCCTCTGGGATCTTCTTTGCCAAGCATGATCATCGCGGGGATAATCTACTGGCTTCTAAAGAGAAAGGTCTAATTCTCCCAATCTTTTCTTCTTCCTCGGTTCTCTCTGATTCTGGCCGTCTGACGGTTCTCAAGGATGACTTGATCTACAATCTCCCCACATAGGATGCATCTCCATCCTGTAAAGTTCTCATTTGGTCCATAAAAATTCTCATAGACCATGGTACTTCCACATCGATGACACTTCATCTTTCACTCCTTATTCCAGTTGAAATCGTTTCTAAAAATTTCCCTTATAAAACCAATTTTCTTTTTTGTCAAATGCTTATGGCCCCGGGATCTTTCCATCGATCAATTTTCACTCCCAATCTTTTCATAATAAAAATTTAAGTCTTTCTTCCTAACTGAAATAGATATCGATCCATTCTGATTCTCTAAAATCACCCTTTCATCTCCAATCTTTTTTACCCAATGGAGATCATTCGTTATTTTATTCTTTAATACTTCTCCTTCTATAGCCCTCATTTGAAAACCTCCCTTGACAGGATTTGTTTATCAAACATCCTCGAATAAAAAACCCATGATCCAAATAGACCACGGGCTCAGAAAAAATTCCTCTGATTTCGGCAACCCGGCTATCCCAGAGGGACCCGTGGCTTTCCCCGCCTGCTCCGTCTTGGGAACAGTGGGCCCCCCACCGATCCACAGGATTCTGCGGATTACGGCGGGCAGGCGTCCCACGATCGCTCGTGGTTTGGCTTTATCGGTTTCTATAAAATATTATTTAGCAATATTAATGCCAAAAATATTTTTCTTTAACCTATTAATATCTTGGTTTTTTAGGATTAAGAGATTTATCCTAAGACTAAAAAATGTGACTTCTTGTCATGGGCAGGTAAAAATTTTGTCTGGAAAGCACTTCGTTAAACTATTCCTTCCTCAATAATTGGCCTTTCATATCTCTACTTCTTCCTTTAGAAATCAGAAACTCTCTTTCCTAAAACATCTGAACCAATTCAATAATAAACCCGCCCACATCAAGATCAATATAAGCAAGGCTACCGTTATCAAAAGTGGCTTTGAGCAGAACCTTGGCTCCTTTTTGAGTGAGCCTATCTATTTCCTTCTGAAGATCATCTACAGCAAACATCACATGCTGAATACCCTCTCCTTTGCTATCTAAATATTCTTGATGGGGGGAATCACCAGCAATAGGTTGGCATAACTCAAGTTCAACATTCCCTACCATAGCGGCCTTGACATCCACTCTTCCTTGGAAAGGTTTCCCTCTAAACCATTCCTTTGCCCCTGGGGGAAGTATTTTGGGAGTAAAGGGTCCAAAGCCCAAAACAGAAAATCGCTCCACAGCCTTATCCATATCTTTTACCACTAATCCTATCTGCTTCAATTTCCAAGATGATAATCCTATTCTATTCTCGCC
>JBBIRT010000188.1:0-5109 GCA_037441725.1 Deltaproteobacteria bacterium
GAGCTCACTAAACCTCCTGTCACCTTTGCCGTTGAGAGAATCCGATCTAAAACCTCCTCTGTGGGATAGATTAAGAAAGAGGTATGATAGGCCATGAGAGAAAGGGGTAAGGCTCCATGTTCACAGATCCTATCTCCTATCTCCTTGTAAAGCCATCCCAAGTCCTCAAAACTGCTGACCACCCTATCTCGAGGAAGATTTAAGACCTCAAGAAGGGTATCGCACTGTTCAACTAAATTCTCAAGATCATACTTTTTGAAATAGATTTCACTAAGACCCAAGCGGACATCTTTTAAATCAGGCGCTTGGATCAAGGCTTCATTAAAACAATCTATCGCCTTTAACTCTTCATGCCTCGCATGATAGAGATGTCCGAGGTTGGTTAGGGCTTCGAGTCTTCGGGGATTGATTTCAAGGGCTTTTTTTAGTGCCTTTTCTGCCTCTATCCAGGAGCCCATCTTCCAAAGGGCCAGCCCGAGGTTTGAATAATTCTGATCCGATTCTGCTCCCTCTTGAATGGCCTTTTCATAATATTCTGCAGCCTCTTTAAATCTCTCTCCCTCTAAATTCAGAAGGGCCAGGGCCTCAAGACTCTGGGAATGATCCTTATGGAGTTTTAAGGATGTTAAAAACATCTCTTGGGCTGAATCCATCCTTTTCATCTTCCAGTAACATTGCCCAAGTCTGAAATATTGATAGTAGCGAAGGCGATCGATATTGATTGGGAAAAGGCTTACTTCAATTTCCATTCCAATGGATCTGGTTAACTCCTCCTCCGCCCTCTCAAAATCCCCAGCTAAGAAGAGAGCCTCCCCCAAACAGAAGTGGATCAAGCTATTCCCCTTGAAATGACTCAATACCTCCTCAAAGATGAAAATGGCCTCCTTATACCTCCCTAGTTCAACATAATATTTTCCCATCAGCAAAGAGGCTTCTATATAGAGAAACCTCTCCCTTTCCCTAAGGGTTTGATCCTCTGTAATCTTCTTCATGTGTGAAATGGCCTCAACCTGCCGGTTCATTCCGGCAAGGGTGCGGGCCGCATTATAATGCAACAGGGGATTGTCTGGATTCTCTTTAAGTTCTTCTTCGATGATATGTAAATTCCGTTCCGACTTTTTAAGCATCGTCTTTGGATCAGAATACCCAATGTGCCTGATGATGATATCGGTCTGGATCAACTTGATCCCCTGTCTTCTTAAAGTTTGGAAGATCTGTTCATGGACCCTTCCTTCAAACCTCACTCCCTCCACCCTTGGAAAGATTCGCAACTGATAGAATCGGGTCTCTCCATCTACAGGAGACTGATTGTTGACCATCACATAATAGGCCTGATCTTTTTGGGAAGGGAACATCTTTTTAAGGCTTTCGATCTTCTTCACTTCTGGAGGGTCTACCCGATCGTCCGCATCCAGCCAGAGGATATAATCTCCTGTAGCCTGGCGAATCGATTCATTCCGTGCTGCACTGAAGTCATCACACCACTTAAAATCAAAAACCTTTGCGCCCAATTGCCGGGCGATCTCTTGGGTAGAATCGCTTGATCCCGTATCGATGACCACGATCTCATCGAGTACTGATCTTAAAGGGTGGATACAGGGGATAATATTTCCTGCCTCATTCTTCACAATCATGCACAGAGAGAGACTCTGATTTCTTGTCCAACTTAAGGGAGCGGTTTTGAGATGAACCCTCTTTTTCTTCCTTATTTTCTTCAAGGGGTGACCCTCCTTTGAGTTTCAAAGGCCTTTAATTTCTCTAACTCTCCAAGAATCTCCTTCACATGGGGCTGATGTTGATTGAGTTGAAAAGATCTTTGATAAATCTCTTCAGCTCTATGGAAATCTTTAGTTTGAATGAAACAGCTTGCAAGAGAATTCAATAGGTCCACATCATCGGGCCTCAAATCTAATGCCTGACCAAACCAATGGATGGCCTCCTGATATAATTGTTTAGCCATCATACACCTTCCAAGGTGATCCATGGCTTCAAAATAATGCCCATTGATTTCAACCGATCGGGTAAAAAAAGAAATCGCTTCATCGATCTCTCCTCTCTGAAAGGCAATCACTCCAAGGTTATTTAAGGCGCAGAAATGATTGGCCTCCTTCTCCAGAACCTTTTTAAATAGGCCTTCAGCCTCTTCCACCTTTCCCTCACAAAAGAGTGATTCTCCCAGTTCATTAAGAAGGTTGGCTTCCTGAAGGAGCAAGGCCTTGGCCTTCTGCCACACCTCTTCAGGAGTGATTTGATGATGGAGGCAGGCATACTTCTCCTTTGCAATACACCACGTTGCAAATAAGTCCATTGGGGAAATCTCTCCCTTCTCGATTTTTTCTTTCCAAGGACTAAAATATTTTTCCTCTTTCATCCAAAGATAACACCCTGAATACTCACATTCAGGCTCAATGGAAACAGTATTCCACATCAATCTCCCGTACCGATAAGGCAACCGGCATCGGCCAGGAATCACGGTATAAATCCCTGCGATGGCAATATCACTTGCGCCAGCCAGCTGGACCGTTCCACTATCCGTGGTGATCAGGAGATTGGCCCTTCTACATAACGCAACAAACTCTAAGGGGTTTAATTGATCTACCAGGTTGATTACCCCTTCTGTGGGAATAGGGTTTACCCCTCTTTTAGAATCCCTTATATTATCTCCAGTAGCCAATACCCTATACCCCTCATCGAGGATCATCTGGGCTAATCGATTCCAGTGGCCTGCTGGCCATGTTCGATTTGGATCATTCTTCGCAGCGTGGAGAATCACAAGCTTTGATTTTCCTCCCTTAGAGGGAGGACCCAGACCATTCCCCTTTTCTTCCAAAAGCCTGTCCACTCGATCCATGACTGATTCAGGAATATTCAGGACGATCTCCTTAAAGGTATCAGGAACGGTGAGCCTGACCTCATTTAAAAAGGCATCTACCTGGTGCATTTCGCCAATCCCAAATTTGGCAGGATTCAAGTCAAATACCTCTGCTGGCCTTCTATCGATTCTCCTTCTTAAATCAGAAGAGAAAGGATTGTCTAAAGGGATCACCTCATCCACATAAGGGTTAGCCTCAACCAATCCTTTGTACTTTTTATCTGTTACGAAGGCGACCCTGCCTTGGGGATAAACATGCTTGAGTGCCCTCGTGAGTGGAAAGGCCATCAACACATCTCCCATTCCCGCATACCTCACAAGATAAAAAAACCGGTTTGAATTTTGGTCGTTGGTCTTATGGTCTGGAAAGTCCACCCTTCCTCCTTTGATCTCCCCAAACTCCTTCCCCCTCTTACGCTTTGGAAGAGAGCGTTGGATTTCCTCCAAACGTTTGAGTGCTTGAGAGGTAGCCCTCTTCCAGCTCCATTTTTCAATCACATCTTGACGCGCTTGTCGGCCTTTCCTCTGACCTTCCTCAGGATGTTTATAAAGGAATCGCATTAATTCAATGAGGTGATGGAGAGAAGGAACAGCCCATCGATGTCCACGAAGAAAAGGGATCTCTTCCTCCTCACCCACTTCAGTCAGGCCCTCAATCTCAAGAAGGTAGCTGTTCTCTTCAGTCATAAATTCAAGATTGCCACTCCATCGGGTCCCAATGACCGGTAGACCTGTGGCCATGGCCTCAATATAGGGTCGTCCCCAACCTTCCCCCCTTGAAGGCATGACATAGGCATTGGCTGAAGCATAAAGGTGAGGCATCTCCGCCTCGGAGAGCTGCTCGGATAAAATGATGAGGGGAGCCACATCTTCACTGGATCGTCCCAAGACGTGGTGGAGGAAATGGTGGATGCGGGCCTCGATCTCTGAATGCACGTGAACCCCTTGGGAAGACTGAAGGGGATAAGTTTTTATGACAAGGCAGACCTCTTCATCTGGCTTGAAAGCCTCAGCCCATGCCTTTAAAAGAATATCCCAGCCTTTTCGATAGGTCCATTCAAAGATGGATAAAAAGGCAAACTTCCGTCGATCTGGAATAAGAAAAGGGGATAAACCAGGTCGAAACAGATCAGGGTCTACTCCCTCAGGGACCACATAAATGGGAACGGTCACTCCACTCTTTTTAAATGTCATGAGATTAAACTGGGTGGGAACCCATATCTCATCCATCGTGTTGCACCGGCTTATCCAATCAGGGGGCAAACGATCTGTTTCAAAAACCGTGTGCCCAATATTATAGACGGCATAAGGATCGCGTTGAAACGCATAAGCTGGGGCATGAATCAATTGAAGGTAGGAATCCCCAAGGGGTGTTTGGGTTAATCGGACCAATGCCTCTCTTTCTTTTGCATCCAACTGTAATAAGAACTTCTCAGAGGGTTGCGTGATGGGTTGTAAGCGGATAGAGCAGGACTCAGAGAGATGCCGTATGAGATTTCGAGAATGGTTGGCATAGCCACTCGGATCAAATGCCGGAGCTTTCCAAAGGATCGATGGAACAGTAGGTTTTTGACTTGTGGATTTCGAGATCTCATGAGATAACTTCTGCCATAATTCTTTTATCCCTTTATGGGAATCAAGCTCTGTCTGACCCTCTAATACCTTTTCCACCCCTCTGATGACTTGTCTTTGCTCTTCTTTCGTAGGGTAAAGGGAAAAGAAGGTCTTTTCGAAATGATTGGTTTTCAGCAAAGCCCTCGAGAGCCCAAGAAAGGCTTCAAGGTGATCGGGTTTTCGAGTGAGTTCAGGATCTCTCCGTTCATAGAGCCGATGAAGAAAATATTCTTCCCAGAAATGAATCTTTTCAGAGGGAGAAAGATATGGATGGTAAGGCAAAGTCACCTTCCAATGGCTTTGAATCTGTTCTGGCTCAGTGTCAATGGATTTTGAGTTACAACGAATTCGGGCATTTGCAAAAGTCTGATCCACATAGCAAAAGGGAAATTTTAAGATCGCTCGAAGCCAATACTCCAAATCAATCGAGTAACTCAGCTCCGGGTTAAAGGGGCCGACCTCCTCGATCACTTCTCGGGAGAAGAATATGGAAGGTTGGTGAGGATGGGCTGGACATCTCCACCACCGTACGAGAAATCCCAAGGTCATGTTGGGAGCGCTCCTTTTCACCCAGAGCAATTTGCCATTTTCGTCCACCATGTTCGTATTCCCATAAATGATAT
>JBBIRT010000189.1:0-5100 GCA_037441725.1 Deltaproteobacteria bacterium
GCGCTCCTGAAGTAATAATCGAAAGATGTAAGCATGAGTTTCTGGAAGGCAAATATTATAGACTCAATGAAAAAAGAAAAGAAGAGTTATTGAAAGTTTATGCTGAGCTCGCAGAACAAGGGCTCAGAGTTCTTGGATTTGCATTTAAGAAAGTGAAAGAAAAAGCTACACAAAAAGATGCTGAGAATGACTTGGTGTTTGTTGGATTCCAAGGGATGCTCGACCCTCCAAGACCTGAAGTCAAGGAAGCGATCAGAGTATGCAAAGAAGCCGGAATAAACGTAAAGATGATAACAGGAGACTCTTTACTTACTGCAAAAGCAGTTGCTAAAGAAATAGAACTCACTGGCGAATCATTAAGCGGCAATGAAATTGAAAACATGAGTGATGAAGAGTTAAAAGCCAAGCTAAAAGAAACAACAATTTTTGCAAGAATATCGCCGCAGCAAAAATTAAGGATAGTGACTTTATTGAAAGAACAAGGCGAAATCGTAGCCGTAACAGGAGACGGCATCAATGATGCTCCTGCATTAGCCCAGGCAGATGTAGGGATTGCCATTGGAACAGGAACAGATGTGGCCATGGAATCCTCCGATATCACCTTGATCGGAGGAGATTTAAGAGGAATCGTCACGGCCATAGCCTTAAGCAAGGCAACGATCCGAAACATCAAACAAAACCTTTTCTGGGCCTTTGCCTATAATACGATCCTCATCCCTGTGGCTGCAGGGATTCTTTTTCCATTCTTTGGTATTCTTCTCAATCCGATCTTTGCCGCAGGAGCCATGGCATTTTCTTCGGTCACAGTGGTTTCCAATGCACTCCGATTGAAGAGGTTTAAACCGCCGATGGGTTGAATAAGGATAGCGATAATACCATGTTGGAAGGTTAGAAAAAGGCTTGCTATTCTGGGACAAATATCGTATGGAACAAAGAAGTGAAGGGATCAATTAGAAAGGGGTAAAAAGGGGGAAGAAATAATGATACAAAAACAAATCTCAAAACTAATTTTTTCTGCCTTTATGGTTTTTTCGATCACTCTTTTGACTCATTACCCTGCCTTTTCCATTACTGATGATGAGAAAAATAATATCGCCGTTTATGAGAAAGTGGCCGATGGGGTTGTAAATATCATCAGCATCACCATCCAAATGGACTTTTTCTTTAATCCCTTTCCAACCCAGGGATCAGGATCTGGATCCATTATCGATTTGAAAGGCCATATTCTGACCAATCACCATGTGGTGGCGAACTCGCAGAAATTAGAGGTGACTTTGGCCGATGGTTCCAAATGGCCTGCTAAACCAGTTGGATCTGATCCTGACAATGATTTGGCCGTGATCAAGATTGATGCCCCAAAAGAGAAACTCAAAGTCATCCCCATGGGTGATTCAAAGAATTTGAGGATTGGTCAGAAAGTATTGGCTATAGGAAACCCATTTGGATTGGAGAGGACTTTGACGACAGGGGTAATCAGTTCTCTTGGAAGAACGATTCGTTCAGATGCGGGCTATCTTATTGAGGACGTGATCCAAACGGATGCAGCGATCAACCCAGGCAATTCAGGGGGGCCTCTTCTCAATTCCGAAGGAGAGATCATTGGTATCAATAGTGCCATCATCAGCCCTTCCGGGGGAAGTGTGGGTATTGGGTTTGCCATTCCAGTCAATACGGCTAAAAGGGTGGTGCCTGAACTAATTTCAAAAGGATATGTATCCTATCCCTATATTGGAGCAACCATTCAATCCCTCTTTCCCGAGCTGGCAAAGTTCCTCAAACTTAGAATAGAAAGGGGAGCAATGATTGCAGAGGTGGTCAGAGGGGGACCAGCGGATAAGGCAGGTTTAAGAGGAGGGGACCAGAGAGTCCAGGTTGGGAATATGATTGTGATGGTGGGTGGAGACATTGTCGTAAAAGCAGATCAGCAGGAAATCAAGACCCATGATGATTTAATCCGATACATCCGTGAGAAGAGGCCAGGAAATACTATATTTCTTAAAGTCTATCGAAAGGGAGAATGGAGGGATGTGAAGGTCATCCTTGGTGAAAGACCGAGGAGCAGAGAATAGGTGATGAAGAGGGGAATCCTCACGTTATGGTCGGTAGCCAAACCGTTCCTCAAAGATGGGGGCGATTAGATTATCAACAGGAACATAATCATCCGTAAGGATAAGAGAAGGGCGTTCTTTTAAATATTTTTGCAACTGTTCTTGGGACATGACATGGGAAGTCATTTCTCCTCCCTTGGCTTTTATCGTCCTGACAAATTCATCCATATCAAGCCTCTTTGGGCTTGCTACCACTACACAGGTGCTGATTCCAATCTTCTCATAATCTGATGTAAGGGTCATGAGGTTAACATGTCCCTTTCCAAAGACTTCCTCTAAGGTCCGAATATAGGATGGCATAAAAGTTCCTTTTTTAAAACTGTCAATGACATTGGCCATTAATAATCCATCAGGCTTGAGCAACCCTTTCAATTGAATGGCAAATTCTTTGGTGGTTAAATGATAGGGGATTGAAAGGTCATTGAAAGCGTCTCCGAAGATAAAATCGTATATCCCTTTTTCTTTACAATTCATCACAAACCAGCGGCCATCTTCATTAAAGGTGCGAATTCTTGAACCTTCTGATAGGCCAAGATATTTTTTTACCACTCGAGTGATTTCCGGATCGATTTCAATTACATCAATCTCTGCTTCAGGATATTTGGCTTCTATAAAGCGAGGAAAGGTATATCCCCCTCCACCCAGAAAGAGGACCTTAAGAGAATTTCTTTTATTTGCCTGCCATCGAACTACCTCTTCATACATCCGTATATACTCATATTCAAGATAAAAGGGATCTTCTAAGTCTGTATAAGAGTGGATCAGATGGTCCAGAACCAGAGACTCTAAAGGATTTCCCTTATTTCCTCTGATGCTCTTTTTTAATTTAATGGTGTAATAATCACTCTCTTTATAAAAATAGGTCTCCTCATCTAAAGGAGGTTTAAAGGCATATTGGAGGAATGTCTTAAAAGATTCTGTGGGGGAACCAGGGAGAGTAAATTCCTCAGGATATAATGCAGCATATCCGTGAAGTCCCAAGAAGGGGAGAAGAACTGAGAGAAAGAGGACTAAAAGAATTAGAAAAAAGCTCTTTTTATTTTTTAAGAAATTCCCAAAAATGAAGGAAGAGATGACAAGAATTACTCCCATGAAAAGAAGGATATTTCGGGTCCCCATCCACGAGATGAGATAGAATCCTGTGGCAAAGGTTCCGAGAATGGAGCCAAGGGTTGAAAAGGCGTATATCTTCCCTACGATATTACCTGTTTTATTAAGATTGTTGAGAGTCAGTTTCACAACAACAGGAGAGATCATTCCGAGTAGGCAGGAAGGGATGAAGAAGATGATTGTAGTGATGATCAAAATACGCATCATCAAACTCGTCTGAAAATGTGCGTCTCCAATCCAATTCGTCAGGGGCGAGATGGAAAAGGCTCCCAACCCAGAGAAAAAGAGAAGCCATCCAAGAGTGGAAGGCTTAGGATATCGGTCTGCGACCCTTCCTCCAAGGTAGGCTCCGACGCTTATCCCTGCAAGGACCACACCGATGATACTGGTCCAGGTATAAAGAGAGACCCCGACGTAAGGAGCCATGATTCGGCCTGCTACCAGCTCAATGACCAGCGTGCAGAAACTGGCGATAAAGACAACGATATTGGCTTTCGTCACTTCTCGTTGCATAAATGTCCTTTCTTTCTAAGTAACATTATTTTCCATGAAACCTTGGGGGTCGCTTCTCAAGGAAGGCCTGAATTCCTTCCCGAGCATCTGCAGTGGAGGCGCTATTGGCGATGGCCTGGCTTTCGTTCTCCATCTGAGTTTCCAAAGTTTCAAGCCAGCCCCTATGAAGGAGGCGTTTCGATGTTCCATAAGCTTTGGTGGGGCCTGAAGCGAGCTGAGCGGCAATAGCCTTTGCCTGAGTCAATAGGTCCTCATCTGGGACCACACGGGTGATGAGGCCCCATTGTAAGGCCTCTTGTGCGGATAGCATGCGATTGGTGAGGGTCAGTTCAAGGGCTCGTTTAAGGCCGATTAGGCGAGGTAGAAAATAGGTAAGAGACCCATCCGGGGTAAGCCCTGCACGAGTGTATGCGACCATAAACCGACATGTCTCGGATGCGATTACGATATCACAGGCAATAGCCAGGCTCATTCCTGCTCCAGCCACAGCTCCATGGATGGCTGCTATCACAGGTGCTTCCACTCTTGTTAATCGTGAGATTGCGGTATGGAAATAGGGAGTCACTTTTTTTAAATAGTTTGAGAGCAGGTCACCCTTGGCAGAAAAATCGGTTAAATCCCCACCCCCGCAGAATATCTTTCCTGCTCCAGAGATCAAGATCGCGCGAATCTCAGGATCTTCGTCACATCGGAACACGACCTCCATTAACTCTTTGGCCATCTTCTCATTGATCGCGTTTCCTGTTTCCGGACGGTTGAGGAGGATGTGGGCTACATGGTCCTGAATTTCAAATAAAAGGGTATTCCTTTCCATCCTTTAACCTCCTACCATGGTTTCAATCCGATGGGTTACTGACTATTCTTTTATTCTTCTCAATTCCATTCCTACGGGATTGATCGGATCAGGGCATGCAATAGTGGTCTTGTCATGATCCTCCTCCCAGGGGTATTCTCCTCCGTGTCGGAGCACTCGCCATGATGGAAAGACTGCATGGAAGGCCGATGGGCATAGGGTCTTGGGATCTCCAGAGAGACCCACTAAAAAATCTTTGCTAAGATCAAATTCCTGTCCGACAAAGTGTCCTGCCGCACAGGTTCCTTTAACAGAGATAATTTTTAAAATCACCTTCTCAGGATTGGCCATAAATGATCCTCCTTTTTATATTTTCTAATGGATTATTCATAGAAATCGAACCAATGTCAATCCGAATTTGAAATCCAACGTAATGCATCACGAAGTGGTGAACCCTATTAGAATCAGGCAGGAATATCTCCAAAAATTTTATAAAGCGGAGCACTTCAAAAAGGGGTGGATAAAAGTTATATCCTCCAACAAATCATTGCCTTCCATTACCTAAGGAATTCTGTA
>JBBIRT010000190.1:0-5062 GCA_037441725.1 Deltaproteobacteria bacterium
TCTTATCAGTAATCAAAATATCATGGGTGGGCAGAAGGAGAGAAGGGATGGAAAGTCAATTTAAAATTGTTGCCTTTGGGAGATTATCCCTGGGCCCATTTACTGCTGAGGAAAAGGAGCTGTCAAGACTCAATGCTAAAATTGATCTCATTCCGGTGAAATGTACGACCGAGGATGAACTGATTGCGGTGGCAAAGGATGCCGATGCCATATTAGGAGGGGGCCCCCTCTTCACTCGCAAAGTGATAGAGACCCTGTCGAAGTGCAGGGTCATTGCTACTTATTCCGTGGGTTATGATGGCATTGATATTGAGGCAGCAACAGAGCATGGGATCATTGTCGTTAACAATCCTTCAAATGCTTGGTGCGTGGAAGAAGTCTCCAATCATGCCATTGCTCTCCTCCTGATCTGTGCCAAAAAGCTTGCCCTGCTCAATGATCTAACAAAAAAAGGGCTCTGGGCAGAAGCCAAACGAATGCTGCCACCCATGGGGTCCATTTACGGGCAGACCCTTGGAATCATTGGATGTGGGCAAATTGGCCGGATGACGGCTAAGAAAGCACAATGCTTTGGTTTAAAGATCCTGGGAAATGATCCCTATATCGACAAATCCCTGGCCAGTGAATATGGAATCACCCTTGTAAGTCTCTCTAGACTGCTGAAGGAATCGGATTTCGTCTCTATCCATACTCCACTGGATAAACAGACCTGGCATCTCATTGGCGAGGCTGAATTTAAACAGATGAAATCGACTGCTTACCTTATCAATACAGCTCGAGGGGCTATCGTGGATGAGATTGCCCTTATTAAAGCCTTGCAGGAGAGATGGATTGCTGGAGCTGCCTTGGATGTCTTTGAGAAAGAGCCGTTAGGGCCCAACCATCCATTACTCCAGATGAACAATGTTGTCACGATTCCCCATACCGCCTCTTTCTCGGACGAAGCCTTAGAGATGCAACCGGTCAACCCAGCGCAAGAAGTGGTAAGGGTTCTCAGTGGATATTGGCCTTTAAATCCGGTTAATAAGACCGTAAAGCCAAAGGTGAACCTTACCAAAAAGGATTAGGCTTTAGTTTTCCTCCTCTGATTCAATCGGGTTATACGGTCAATGAATGGGGGATGGGAATAATAGAACCAGGCATAAAGAGGGTGGGGATGCAGGTTGGCCAAGTTATGCATAGCCAAACGCTTCAAGCCTAAAATGAGGGGCTCTGGTCTTCCAATCAGTTCTAAGGCAAAATCATCGGCCTCCTTCTCGAATTTTCTTTGGATAGCAGACTCCAAGGGTTGGGCAAAAAAGCTTATTAGACTGAAGAAGATTCCAATCAGAAATAGGCCAACATAAACGAATGATTCCTGGAAGCCAAAGGTTTGATAAAGCAATGGCCATTTTAAGAGTTTAGCTACAAAATAGAAAGAGAAGAAAGAGAATATTTCAAGGGGGAGGAGTATCCATAAGACATGCCTTCTCTTCCAATGTCCTGCCTCATGGGCTAAGATGGAGAGGATCTCCTCCTCTGGATGAAAGTTTAAAAGGGTATCGAAGAGGACAATTCGCTTTGTCCGACCAAGCCCAACAAAAAAGGCATTCGTATGTTTGCTCCGTTTGCTGGCATCCATCTTAAACACTCCCCGAGTACGCAGGCCAACCCTTTCCATCAATCTTCGGATGTGGCTTTCCAGTTCTTTATTTTCAATGGGAGTAAATTTATTGAACAGTGGAAGGATGATCACTGGAAATAACCATAGGAATAATAATTCGAATCCCCCTACCCCCACCCATGCCCATACCCACCAACCTTCTCCTCCATCAATGACTAACCACAGGAGAAGACCGAGAAGGAGTCCCCCCAAAATAGCGGTGATCACCATACCCTTCCCTAAGTCCAAGATCCACAGCTTTAAGTTCATGACGTTGAACCCATGATGTTCCTCAATCACAAAGGTTTCATAAAAGTCAAAAGGAATATGAATCAGGTGAGTCAGAATCGAAAGGAGGGCAAAAAAAATGAGCCCCTGGATGATCAAGTGGAATGGGTACTGATGAATGATCTTAACCAGCCATGGTAAAAATCCTGATAACAGAATGGCCAATAAAATCCCTTCACCAATGAAGGTGGACCAAAGATGGAATTTTTCCGAATCAATGGTATAGGTAGAAATCTTTTTGAGTTTCTCATGATCAAGGGTGTCTTGAAAAACCTCTGGAACAATTGTCCCATAACGCCGTAGGAACGAGAGATTCATCCCGTGGAGAAATCCCTGGACGACGGATCGTAATAGAAAAAGGGTCAGAAAAGTCAGGAGTAACCAATTGAACTGGACCATAAAAGAATCAGGTAACTATTTCCCTTAAGGAACTTTGATTCCCTCAAATGGGTTCAAAGATTTTACCGGGATTGAGGATCCATTGGGGGTCTAAAAGTCCTTTGATCCTCCTCATTAGATAAAGGCCCTCCCCATGTTCCAGTTCCATAAACCTCTTCTTCCCGATCCCCACCCCATGCTCTCCAGTAGCCGTTCCACCACAATCCAGTGCAAAGCGGACGATCTCCTCAGATGCCTCCTGAACCCTCTGCCACTGATCTCCTTCCTCAGGATTCCCTATAATCTCCATATGGAGATTCCCACTCCCAGCATGACCAAAGGCATACCCGATAAGTCCCCTTTTTGCAACGATTCTCTGTGACTCCTCCACCATCTCGGGATATTGAGATATGGGGACAGCTGTATCGATCACAAGGGGATAAAGACCAGGGTGATTAACCTTAATCGATTCATGAACTCCATATCGAGCCTCCCAGAGCCGATTTCTTTCCTCTCTTCCCATTCCTGATTCAAATTGAATTGGCCCATTTTCATTGCAAATTTCTCTTACGATTTCCAACTCCTCTCTTAAACCCGCCCCACTGGTTCCATGAAATTCTATAAAGAGAGTGGGGTTCTCACTCAAAGAAAGTTTTTTGAATTGATTCACCACGTGAATGGTTGGACCATCCAGAAGTTCAAGGGCTGCAGGAGAAAGTCCAGACTGCATGATCTGAAAAACAGCGTTCGTAGCTTTCCTGACCGTGTTGAATTGTACCAAAGCTGCCATAAACTCCGCTGGAAGGCCAATCAGCCTCAGCGTCACCTCCGTAATCACCCCGAGAGTCCCTTCTGATCCTATAAAGAGACGGCAAAGATCATATCCAGATGAGCTTTTGGCCGAAGAGGTTCCAATCCGGAGAATCTCACCTGAGGCCAGAACCAAGACCATATTGAGAACATAATCTTTGGTAGACCCATATTTGATTGTTCGAACGCCACTGGCATTATTGGCTACCATTCCCCCGATGGTGGCCTCGGCTCCAGGGTCAGGAGGAAAGAAAAGACCATAACGGGAGAGGTATTGATTTAACTCTTTATAGACGATCCCTGCCTCTACCCGGACTTGAAAATCTTCTCTCCTCAAGCTTAAAATTGCGTTCATCTGTTGAAGATCTAATACGATTCCTCCCTCCACGGGGATGGGATTCCCTTCTAAACTCGTCCCTGCCCCCCATGGGGTGACAGGAATCCTCCTTTCATTGGCGATCTTAAGAATCCGAGAGATTTCTTCGGTATTCTTGGGCCAGATGACCAGATCAGGTCTTCTCCTGGGATGATAGGATTCATCGTGGCTGTGAAGGTCAAGGACGGATTCTCCTGTTGACATCCTTACTTTGATAATTAACTCTCTGAGATCTTCTAATATTCTTTCAGTTACCCTCCCATATCCCATGATGAAACACTCACCCCATCAGCTTTTTTTCCATTCTGAGAATTAATGCATTTGCCTTCTCAATCCTTTCTCGTTTCTCCTTAACCCAATCTCGCCTCCTTTGAATCTTTTTATAGAGGGAAGCGATATTCTCCCTCACCCTTCTCTCTGAAGGAGCACCAATCGAAGAGGTTTGGGACAAAATCTTTTCCGGCCTTTGCCTCTCCTCTACCTCTCTCTCTGTGATGGATATATTGAGTTTCATCTCGAGGAGTGCTTTTTTAAGGCTCTGGAAAGATACCCTTTCCTCCCCTTCTTCCTCCGAATATTTTACTGCCCTCTCCATTATTATTTTAGCCTTTCGCATCGGAAGAGACTTGTGGGAGATCAACCATTCCATAAGAGAAGTTGCCCCTGCAAATTCTTCCTGAGCCCGTTTCATCATCTGGATCTTATTCACCTGGAGAAGTCGGATGAGATCGCTCATGACCCATAGTGAGGGTTTTGACTCATCGACAAGATCCATAATCCAGTACTTGGTCCATTGGGTATCACGGTTATATCCTATGAAGAGGGCTTTTCCAACAGAAAGAAGGCTCCCCAGCATTCCATGAACAAAGGAGGCCTTTGCCTTGATTATCTCCAGGGGGCATGGGTTTCGTTTCTGTGGCATGATCGAGCTACCCGAACAATGTCTATCATTTAGCCGCACCATATTAAATTCACGGGTGGATAGAAGGATTAGGGTTTGGGCCATGATAGAGAGATGATCCATCATCACCGAGACATCAAAAGCCAGTTCTGCCTCAGGTTCCCATCGCTGGGTAATGGGATCGGTAACATTCTCTGTCGGACCATCAAAGGCGAGAAGTCTCGAGGTCAATTGTCGATCCAGGGGAAAAGTGGTCCCATAACCAGCGGCTGCTCCCAGGGGATTCTTATTATAAAGAGCAAACCACCGTGAAAATCTCTGGGCATCTCGTTCAAGGGCTTCAGCGTAAGAAAGGAGCAAATGACCAAAGGTGGTTGGCATGGCATGTTGATGGTGGGTATATCCAGGCATCACGGTTGAATGATGTTGTTCAGCCTTAACGAGAAGAGATTCGAGGAGATGGATCAGTCCTTCCACAAATTCCAGAACTTGGTCTCGAAGGTAGAGACGCATATCGAGGACAATTTGGTCATTTCGACTCCTTCCAGTATGAACCTTCCCACCTGATTCCATCCCGATCCGATTGATGAGATCGCTCTCAATATTGGAATGAACATCTTCTTTTGAGGCATTCAATCGAAATTTTCCCTTTATAAAAAGCCTTTCG
>JBBIRT010000191.1:0-5041 GCA_037441725.1 Deltaproteobacteria bacterium
GGCTTCGACTGATGGAATGTCTTCGGTTGAGGATAAAAGATATCGATTTTGAAAACAATCTTCTTATGGTTCGTTCCGGCAAAGGGGAAAAAGACAGGGCATTGATGATACCGGAAAAGATTAAAGAGGATCTAGCGAAGCATATCGCATCTGTCAAAGAGATCCATGAACAAGATCTGAAATTGGGTTACGGGGAGGTCTTTCTTCCTGATGCCCTCGAAAAGAAATACCCCAGTGCCCCAAAGGAATGGGGCTGGCAGTGGGTATTTCCAGCAGAGAAATTATCTGTGGATCCAAGAACTGGGAAAGTGATGCGCTGGCATATTCATCCCTCAGCAATTCAACGTGTGGTGAAAGAAGCAGTCATGAAGGCAAATTTACTGAAAAAGGCGAGCTGTCACACCTTACGTCACAGCTTTGCAACGCATCTTCTTGAAGCGGGTCATAACATCCGAACGATTCAGGAACTTTTAGGCCACAAGCATGTCAATACGACGATGATCTACACCCATGTTCTACGAAAGAACTCCCCTGAAATAAGAAGTCCGCTGGATGGTTTGTGATATTGTTAATACCTTTGAACTCTTTCTATCTATTCTGTATCATCACACTTATGAAACCAGAGTTCTATCCAGGCTTCGGTACTGGATGGCCTCGGAGAGGTGAGCGGGCTGGATATTTTCGTAGCCCTCAAGATCAGCGATGGTTCTTGCAACTTTCAATATCCGGGTATAAGCCCTAGCACTCAGTCCAAACTTATCTATGGCCATCTCCAGCAGGTTTTGACTGGCCTCATCAATCTGGCAAAACTTCTTGATTTGCCGATTGGTCATCTGGGCATTACAGTAAATCCTTAGTCCTTTGAAGCGATTCAATTGTATTTTTCTTGCTGCATCAATCCTTTTTTTTATCTCTTTGGAGGATTCTCCTGACTCCCGACTGGCTAAGTCTCGATATTTCACAGCAGGAACCTCGATGTGAATGTCAATTCGATCAAGCAGCGGTCCAGAGAGCTTCGATCGATAGCGTTGAATCTGTGGAATCGTACAGGTGCATTCATTGTTGGGATCACTATAATAACCGCAGGGACAGGGGTTCATGGCTGCTACCAGCATGAATCGGGCAGGATAGGTGAGGGAGGTCGCTGCTCGAGAGATAGTGACCTTTTCTTCTTCGAGGGGTTGTCGCATCACCTCCAAGACATTTTTTTTAAATTCAGGCAATTCATCAAGAAAGAGGACTCCATTATGAGAGAGGCTCACTTCTCCAGGCTTCGGGATCTGCCCTCCACCAATCAGTCCAGCATCCGAAATCGTATGATGAGGATTACGGAAAGGTCGCGTGACAATGAGAGCACTATCAGGAGGAATCAAGCCCATGACACTGTGAATCTTTGTCGTTTCAAGACTTTCCTCAAAATTCATATCGGGCAAAATGGTGGGAATCCTTTTGGCCAGCATGGTCTTGCCAGAGCCAGGAGGGCCTATCATAATGACATTGTGACCCCCTGCAGCAGCCACTTCAAGGCAACGTTTCACATGCTCCTGGCCTTTCACATCATTGAAGTCAACCGGATAATTCACCTCTGTCTTAAAAATTTCGTTGAGGTCAACCTCAACAGGATCGATGTGAAGATTCCCATTTAAGAATTGAACGCAATCAGCAAGGGTATCGAGGGGAAGAACCTCAATCCCTTTTACCACAGCCGCCTCCTTTGAATTCTCTCTGGGTAAAAGAATCCCCCTCATTTGTGCATCCCTTGCAGCCACAGCAATGGGAAGGGTCCCTCTAATGGGTTTGACCTGCCCATCAAGAGAGAGTTCTCCCAGGATAAGATAATGGGGCAATTTATTCTTTTGGACTACTTCGGTTGCGGCGAGGATGCCAATAGCCATAGGAAGATCAAAGGCTGCCCCTTCCTTTTTGATATCAGCAGGTGCAAGGTTGACGGTAATTCGTTGAGAGGGGAAATCATAGCCACAATTTTTGATAGCGGCCTTTACCCTATCTTTTGATTCCTTCACTGCCCCTTCGGGAAGTCCCACTGTTGCAAAGGCAGGAAGCCCCTGAGAAATATCCACCTCTACCTCAACCACATAGGCATCAATTCCAAATACTGCGCTGCTTAAGACCTTGGCTAACATAGCGTATTCATATATACCAAAAATGATTTCAGGAGACAACTAAAATTTACAAGTGGATAAAAAACTGGATTGACAAAAGAGAGGGTCATCCCTATACTGAGGTAAAGATAGAGGAGGGAAAAGCAATGAATATCCTATGGGTCGTCAATACCAATACTTTCTTATTAATTCTTTTGATTATCATGGTGTCTTATCTTACCACCCAGGTGAGCGCTTTAATCCGATGGCTGAAAAGAGAGTGAGGTTTCATCCCCAGGGAAAAAAAGAGATTATTTCAATTTCCAGTGGGTACCTGTAGGGGTGTCCTCCAGGACAATTCCCTTTGAGAGGAGATCCTTTCGGATCTCGTCAGCCTTCTTGTAATCCTTTCCTTTTCTTGCCTGGTTTCTTTCTTCGATCCGTTGAAGAATTTCTTCTTCAGTAAGGTTCAGCTTCTTCAATCCTTCTTTTTTTTGTTGATCAAGGTAATTCTTAGGGTCCTCTCTGAATAATCCAAAAATCCATCCCTCCTTGAAGAAGTGTTCCATTCCCTGTCTTAGGATCGAAGCGATCTCTTCATTCGGATGGCCTTTTGAGATATCCAAAAGGCTATTTAAATTTCTCTGGAGATCATAGAAATATCCTAATGCCTGGGCAGAATTGAAATCATCATCCATGGCTTCCTTCAATCGAGATGGAAAAGATTTAATGGCCTGGCGATGATCTTCAATGGATGGAGAATCCAATTTTTTCACTTTTGAAGAAGGAGGCTTTTTCAGCTCTTCATGAATTTCGTATAGGGTATGGTAGAATCGATCCAGTCCGATTTTGGCCTCCGTTAAACTTCCTTCAGTATAGTCCACAGGGCTCCGATAGTGATGGGATAGAAAGAAGAGGCGAAGGACCTCTGGATGCCATTCTTTAAGGATTTCCTTGATGGTTAAAATGTTACCCAGGGATTTAGACATCTTTTCCTTATTGATATTGACAAAACCATTATGAACCCAATATCGGACAAAGGGTTTTCCAGTAGCCGCTTCGGATTGGGCAATTTCATTTTCGTGGTGAGGAAAGATGAGATCCCTTCCCCCTCCATGGATATCAAACGTCTCTCCTAAATATTTCTGACTCATCACAGAGCATTCAATATGCCAGCCTGGTCTTCCTCTCGCCCAGGGGCTTTCCCAGAAGGGTTCATTAGGTTTGCTGGCCTTCCAGAGGGCAAAGTCCAAAGGATTTTCTTTCTTCTCATCAATCTCAATCCTCACTCCGGCTTGCATCTCCTCAAGGTTTCTTTTGGAAAGTTTTCCATAATCCTTAAATTTTTCTATGGAGAAAAAGACATCTCCTTCTCTCTGGTAAGCAAATCCCTTTTGGAGGAGGGTTGAGATCAATTGAATCATTTCGTGGATATGATCCGTTGCCTTCGGTTCTACCGAGGGTTTTTCAAGACCAAGCCTTCCCATATCCTGATTAAATTCCTCAATATATTTTTCTGCGATGATGCGACAATCCAATCTTTCCTCATTTGCCCTTTTAATGATCTTGTCATCAATGTCGGTAAAGTTTCGAACAAAGGTGACCTCATAGCCACAGTATCGAAGGTACCGATAAATCATATCAAAGACGATCGCCGACCGAGCATGTCCGATATGACAGAGATCATAGACGGTCACCCCGCAGACATACATCCCGACCTTTTTTTCTTGTAAGGGGAGAAACTCTTCTTTCCTTCCTGTTAATGTATTAAAAATGCGAAGAGTCATTAGACCTTCCTTCCATACGGAATAATGGAATGATAGAGAAAGGAATTCTTAACTGATTTCCAATGCCATTTTTAAACGTTGAACGATTCTTTCTCTCCCAAGAATTGGAAGCATTTTTACCAACTCCGGGCCTTTGGTTTTGCCTGTGATGGCGGCTCGAAGAGGAGCATAAAGGCTTTTTCCATGATATCCTGTCTTCTCTTCCAGTTGAGTGAGTAAGGAGTCGGATCCCTCTGGTTCTTCCTTGGGTGAGTTCTCTAAAACGTTCAAGATCGTTTGAAGGGTCTTCCGATTCTTAGTCTCTATAATGATGTTTTTGGCTTCCTCCTCAAAGTAAAATTTTTCGTCAAAGAAGATTCCCAAATACTGTTCCACCTGTGAGAGGAGGATGAGGTTTTCTTTAAGAATCGATGAAATTTGTTTTAACCTTTGAAGATCGAGTTGATCGGTCTGAATATTGGCTTTCTTAAAATAGGGAATCAAGGTCTTCAAGAGTTGATCTTCTTCCTTGTGACGAATATAAAAGCTGTTTAACCACTCTAATTTTTTACGATTGAAAAGGGGAGCGCTTTTAGATACGCTCTGGATGGAGAATTCTTTTATCATTTGATCCATTGAGAGAGTTTCCCGACCAGAGGGTGGGGTCCAACCCAACAGGACGAGATAATTCTGCAGGGCCTCGGGTAAAAAACCCTCTTCTCGATATTGTGAGACAGCTGTGGCCCCATGGCGTTTACTCAACGGAGATCGATCTGGACCGAGGATCAAAGGATGGTGAGCATAAACAGGAGGTTTCCAGGATAAGGATTGATAGAGAAGGATCTGTCTGGGAGTATTGGAAAGATGATCCTCCCCACGGATGACATGAGTGATCTGCATTAAATGGTCATCAATGACACAGGCAAAATTGTAAGCCGCCATTCCATCTGAACGGATGATGATAAAATCCCCTATGGTGGATGAATTAAAATGCATCTTCCCATGGATCAGGTCTTCAAAGAGAATTGGGTTAGGTCCAACGCGAAATCGAAGCACAGGTTTGAGGCCTGAGGATTCCATTTGATCGATTTCTTTTGGGGAGAGGGACCGGCAGCGACCATCGTATTGAGGCATTTTCCCTTGGGAGAGCTGCTCTTTTCTGAGGCTCTCAAG
>JBBIRT010000192.1:0-5034 GCA_037441725.1 Deltaproteobacteria bacterium
GGGCAAGCTGAGGTTTCCGCTATAAAATTTTCTCCGACATCCCTGCCTGATTCCCAGAATGAGTGAGGCCCTGCGAGATCTCTTCATTTTAACTTGACAAAGAAAGGGAGGCACATTAATTTTATTAAAACTTATGAAATCTCAATATTACAAAAAGAAAGGGAGATTTTAAGATGATCCGGGCAAAGATATGGTTTCGATGTGCTGCGATGCATGATCCTGTGACACCCATCATCCTTCAACCCGCAATTATTGGGTGGGAGGCAAAACAGAGAAAAGTTGGAACACAGATCGAGAGGTCTTTTAATGGAGAGGAATTGGTACGTCGAATGAAGGGGTGGATTACTGTTGATCCCATAAAAGTGATTGAGGTGTTTGGTCAATTTGGAAGATTGAAGGTACTGGATGAAAAGGAACTGGTCGTTGAGTTTGAAAGGACAGAGGATTTTGAGAACTTACGAGAAGCTCTTGAAAAGAACTTCGCTAATGAAGTAGATCTTGAAAGGATTAGAAAGGATTAAAAAGGATTAAAAAGGATTAAAGGCCCCCATTCAAAGTGGAATCTTGGTTAGCGAGGAACCCAGAGGGCCATCCTTGGTTTTTTCTTCATTTCTTTGGCTAATTCTTCAATCTTACCATATTTTATGCATGCAGCCATGCAATGCTTGACACAGGCTGGATCAAGGCCCTTCCGAGTGCGCGGTCTACATAGAATGCAGAGTTCCGTGGGGAAGGGGAGGTAAGTTAGGTAGTGTTTGTCATTGGGGAGTTCCTGAACAACCTCCATGACTTTGATCCCACCCATTCCTGCAGGCCACTGATACTCCTGTGCACATGCTACTTCACAGGTGTGACACCCTGTACAATACTCATAATCGATCAAAAGACCCTCTTTTGGTGGTTGTCTCATTTTTTTACCCTTCTTCTGAAATTTTATACACCTTGCATAGTGAATGTTTAATAGGGGCCCCCAAACCATCTTTCCCTTGATAGCCCATGGGAAGCAATTGATTGATATTTGATTCCCAAACCCCGAATAGGGAGGGTTCAGGAGCTGATTTTTCTGGAAACCACCATCCTTGAGCGGCCATCACCATCCATCGGGGAACCACAGGCGTGACTTTTGCCTTAAATTTAGCCCTTCCTTGCCAGTTTTGAACCCAAACCCATTCTCCGTCTCCAATGTTCAGGAGGTTTGCAGTATCAGGATGGATCTCAACCACAGGATCAGGATCGATCTGTCGTAGCCAAGGAATCATCCTGTGCTCGGAGTGAAAATAGGCCGGTGATCTCCTTCCGGTAGATAGAATCAGTGGATATTCCTTATGTAACTCAGGTTGACTTACAGGGGTGAAAGGAGGCTCTTCGTAATGTGGAAAGGGTTCCAATCCCCATTCTTCTCGAAGTGAGGAGAAGAGTTCAATCTTTCCGGATGGAGTCTGAAACCCAGGTTTCTTATCTGGACGCAACAATCCTTTTTCATATCTATGGTAAGGAGCACTGGGATGTCCTTCAGGGGGAAGAACCCAGCCTTTCTTTTGAAGCTCGGTGAAAGTCATTTTAGAAGGTTTCAGAATATCATCAAAGAGATCATGGATATTCTTCCAGCGAAAGTTTGGATCAAATCTCTTCGCAAGCTCAAAATTAATTTCAATATCGGGTTTGCACCCTTCAACGGAGAGGGCTTTATTGATGCTTTGAAGAGGAACCCACCAGGTTCGAAGTCCTTCTTTTTCAAGGAAAGTGGCAGAGGGGAGGACGACATCCGCTAATTGAGTTGTGGAATTCATAAACAGGTCAACGGCAACGATAAAATCCAGTCTCTTGAGGGCTTCTCTCCATTTTTTTGGATCCAGGCCTATGCCTCCAATAGGGTTGCAGGTTTGTATCCACATCCCTTTGATAGGATATGGATTTCCAGTAAAGATCTGCTCAAGGACAAGATCCGTTTGGGCACGCCATATAAATTTTTGGAGAGGACCGTAGCGATCTGCACCGATCCTCTTCTTGTGAGCCTCTGGATCGAGGGTGATCACTCCCTGGGCTCCTGGTAAGGCATAGGCCACGGCATCGAATGCAAAACGGGAGATGACATTTCCACCTGGAATATCAAGATTTCCAGTGATACACCAGAGATGGGTAATGGCTTGTGCAGTCGGGGTGATTGCAGGAGTCATATCGATGGGAACACCCCAATGAATTGAAGCAGGTTTACTTTTAGCATAAAGTCTTGCAGCTTCCAATATCTTTTCCTTGGGAACCCAGGTGATTTCTGATACGCGATCAAGAGGATATTTTTTTACTTCTTCGCAGAAAAGGGTCCAAACCGTTTTACACGAAATCTTTCTTCCATCTGTGAGGCTAATCTCATAGCTCCCGTCGAGAGCAGGCTTTACACGAGGAGATCGATATCCAATCCCCTCAGAATCCCAAATTTCAGGTTCCCCTTTAACAGTATTCCAAACGATGAAGTTGGTAGAAGAACCTCCTTTGACCAGATCACTCTCGCGCAGTAATTTCCCTGTTTCGTCAGAGACAAGAAAAGGGGCATTGGTCCACCTCTCAACAAACTTTTTATCATAGAGGCCTTCCTGGATAATGACATTGAGAAACCCCATGGCCAAGGCTCCATCGGTTCCGGGTCGTAACCTGAGCCAAACCTTTGATCGGGAGGCAAACCATGACAGGCGGGGATCAATTGCGATGATCTTTGTCCCCCTCTTCATGAGGTCAATGATCCAGTGTCCAAAGATATTATCTGGACAGGTGGAAGGAATATTATAGCCCCAGACAATTATGCACTCCGGAATTTTATATTTCGGATGATCATAGCGACCGGGTAACCACTGGGCTGCATCGATGACACAATAATCACCCTGAACGGTTTCAACAGCAGCCAGCCTTGGACTATAACAGGCAATACCACTCAGACTGAACATCACGTTTGGGCTTCCATAGGCATAGGCCAACAAACAGATCCATGGCCCAATATCTCGACCTGTGCCCATTGAGAAGATCATACTTTCTGGGCCATATTCTTCTCGAATCTTTTTCATTCTTTTTTCAATCATGTCAAAGGCTTCTTCCCAGGTGATCTCTTCCCATTTTCCTTCTCCACGGTCTCCTATTCTCTTTAATGGGCTGGTCAATCGATTGGGATGGTAGATGTATTGGGTCATGGCGAGGGCCCTGGCACAGAGGCGACCCTGATTCCATGGATGATCTGGATCGCCTTCGATCTTTTTTAATTTTCCATCCTCAATATATGCCAAAACCCCACAACCTCCATGGCAACCCGGACCAGCAGACCAAGTCGTGGTACGAACGATTTCAACTTTCTTACCTTTCATATGAACCTTCTCCAAACAAATCCAGTGGGATATAAACCTAAGATGACATACAAAACATTTTTCGTCAATACGATGCAAGGGATTTGAGTTTTTAGGAAGGGAGAGGAGTGAATAAATCTATCCTCCCCCCCATAGGGAGTTGCGATCATATCATGCATGGTTTGAGAGCCTTACCATGGACAGAATATGAAGGGGGAGGATAGAATAGTGAACCATCTCATTTGGTTTTTTTAGGCCAAGCCGGTTTGATTATTGGAGGTGCTGTTCGCTTGGCACCTGGGTCAATCACTTCAAAAATTCCATTTTGCCATTGTCCTATTTGTCCAGGATGGTTGGCAGAGATTTGCCTCTTATCATACCAGTATGGTCCTAAAGCCGTATCAAACCTTTCCGTAGCCATCACTTCTCTGATCTTCTTCTGGTCAAGGGTTCCTGCTTTCTCAACAGATTGTTTAAAGTGTTGCATGGCAGAATAGAAATAGATTGATCCCCAATAATTTCCGATCTCTTTTCCTGTTACCTCTTTAAAATGCTCGGCAAATTTTTTGGCTCCAGGAGAACTCTTTGGATTCCAGGCCCCTCCGCCCATCACTCCTTCAATTGTATTGACGCCAAATGCCTCTTTAAAGAATGAAAAGGCTGGCCCAACACTTAAAAAGAAGACCTTCGGGTTGAAGTCAAGTTCAATGGACTGGCCAGTGGCCAGCATCACCTCATCAGGATAGCTAAATCCACAAAGGGCATCCACATTATCCCATTTGGCCTGCTTCAACATAGGGGAGAGATCCTTCACTCCCATCGGGTAAACCTTTTTCATCACAATATTCAATCCTTTTTTAGGAAATTCTTGAGCTGCGCTATTAGAATATTCTATCCCGTGTAGATCTTCATGAGAGATGATGGCTACCTTTTTCACCCCCAGTTCTACAAGAATATCAGCCAGAACCGGTATTTGAGTTTCTGAAAAATTCAGGCTCTGAAAGAAGTAGGGGAGTTGAATCTCCTTTAACTTTTCTGCTCCTCCTGCCCCGCCGATGAGGATGTATCCATATTTATTCGCAATGGGGGCAGCAGCAAAGAGCATGGCCGTGCTCCAAGGGGGCAAGATAAAGTCGACTTTATCCTCGATGATCAATTTTTCTAATAATCTCGTCATGGTTCCGATATCTGATTTATCATCATAAATCATAAGTTCAACAGGCAATTTCTTCCCGTACTCTTTGACATAGATTCCTCCCTCAGCATTGACATCCTTTACCCAAAGGTCATAATAGGGAGTGCTGACGACAGCATTGCTTGGTCCCAAGGGACCGGTGACTGAAACGGCTTGCCCAATACGGATTTTGTCTTTGGCGAGGGATAGATTAACTCCGATTCCAAATAGAGAGATAAAAATCGGGATCAACCATAATGTAAACAAAGATTTCTTTTTCATAAAATAACCTCCTCTCTGCTTATCAGTCTTTTAAGATGTTTTCATTGGACCTGATGGCTATGAATCTTTTTCATCCATACCCTTCTAATGCATCCTGGTTTTTAAAATCTTCACCTCCTCTCAATGTTTTTAAAATTCAATCCTCAATCACAGATGATTTAATATAGCAAAAGGTTCTTGGAAAATCAAAATATTTTAGTACTGAAGTGGGGAACCCGATTAGAATCAGGCAGGAATATCTCCGAAAAT
>JBBIRT010000193.1:0-4977 GCA_037441725.1 Deltaproteobacteria bacterium
ACCATGAAGAATTTCGCAAATTGGAATCTACGTGGCGGAGTCTTAAGTTCCTCGTGGATCGGACCGATTTTAGAGAGAACATCAAGATTGAGATCCTCAATGTCAGTAAAGAACAACTCCTTGAAGATTTCGAGGACTCTCCTGAGGTCGTCAAATCAGGGCTTTATAAGATCGTCTATACTGCAGAATATGGTCAATTTGGGGGCAAGCCCATTGCCGCGATGATTGCCAATTATGAGTTTGGTGCTGGTCCCCAAGATATGAAACTGCTTCAATATGCAGCCAGTGTGGCGGCCATGGCCCATGCCCCATTCATTACCGCTGCCAGTCCTAACTTTTTTGGGATCGTCGATTTTAATACCCTCCCTCACCTAAAAGATTTGAAGTCGATCTTTGAAGGGCCTCAATATGTGAAATGGCAGTCTTTCAGAGAGACAGAGGATGCTCGCTATGTAGGCCTTACCCTTCCACGTTTTCTTTTGAGACTTCCCTATGGCCCAGATACTCAGCCTGTCAAGGCATTCAATTATCAGGAGGATGTTTCAGGAAGCCATGATCATTATCTCTGGGGGAACTCTGCATTTGCCTTTGCCTCAAGACTGACTGACAGTTTTGCCAAGTATCGATGGTGTGCCAATATCATTGGTCCTGCCGGTGGGGGAGCGGTCGAAGACCTTCCCTTACATCAATATGAGGCCATGGGAGCGATTCAGACCAAGATTCCCACAGAGGTTCTCATCTCTGAAAGAAGGGAGTACGAACTGGCTGAGGAAGGATTCATTGCCCTGACCATGCGGAAGGGGAGCGACAATGCTGCCTTTTTCTCTGCCAACTCTGCTCAGAAGCCAAAATATTTTGGTATCAGCAAGGCAGGGAAGGAAGCAGAGCTTAATTACAAGTTGGGGTTACAACTTCCCTACATGTTTATCATCAGCCGTCTGGCTCACTATCTCAAAGTCATCCAAAGGGAAAACATTGGAACCTGGAAGGAGAGAACCGATCTTGAGAGGGAGCTCAACGAATGGATTCGTCAATATGTTGCAGATCAGGAGAGTCCCTCTCCAGCCGTACGGAGCCGAAGGCCCTTACGCCAGGCCCAAGTCACGGTAGAGGATGTGGAAGGAGAGCCAGGTTGGTATCGGGTGGGATTGAAGGTAAGACCCCATTTTAAATATATGGGGGCCTTTTTCACCCTATCCTTGGTGGGCAAGTTGGATAAAAAATGATGAAAGGCCAGATCCTTATCCTATCATTCTGAACATAGCAAAAGTCTCGTAAGGAATTGCAAAAAAGGGAAGGAATTCCCAAACCATTCAATCTATCCATTTCGAAAGGAGGAACTCACTATGCCAATGCCGTTTCACATGACCCTTACAGGAAAGACTCAAGGAGCAATTGCCCAGGGATGTTGCACCATGCAAGGTCGTGAGGATACCATCCTCTGCCAGGCCCTGGACCATGAAGTCTATATCCCTCGTGATCCTCAGACCGGTCTTCCCACGGGGAAGCGGGTTCATAATCCTCTTACGGTGACCAAGGTCTTTGATAAAGCAAGCCCAAAGCTCTTCCAAGCCCTTACCACAGGGGAGAGGATGTCAGATGTCACTTTGAAATATTATCGGATCAACCCCTCTGGAAATGAGGAGCATTATTTTACAATCAAACTGGAAGATGCCATCATTGTTTCGATCAAGCCTTGGATTCCCAATGCATTGGATCAATCGAAGGAGAGATATACCCACATGGAAGATGTTTCTTTCACCTATTCAAAGATCATCTGGACTTGGGAGATTGATGGAGTGGAAGCCCAGGATTCATGGCAAGTGCCTAAGTAATGGTCAGAGGTCATTTCCGAGACCTCTGAAAAACTCCTTGAATGACTGGGGAGGGAGGGTACCAAACCCTTCGCATGCAGGCATTCACCCCACCTCCCCAGTTAAAAATTCTTTTTAAAAACTTTTTCTGAGTTCTCTCTTCCTTTTCGATTAAGAAGGGAATTTCCTTCGTATCTTAAGGGGAAGAGGGGGTGAGAGCATGGATATCGTCAGGAGTCATTCAGGATCAGGAGGATCAAGCCATGGCCATGACTGTTCACGTTTGGGTCAAAGGGGAGAATTCAGGGGATATCAAGGGAGACAGTACGATCACAAGCCTTGGTCGAGAGGGGTCGATTGAGGCCTTTGAATTAGATTTCGGAGTCAGGACTTCTCAAGGCCCGAGTGGCTTGGCCTCTGCAGAGAGAATCTATAGCCCTTTGACCATTAAGAAGAGGATTGATCGATCTTCTCCCATTCTCCATCAAGTTTTATGCAATAATGAACCCGTTGAGGTGACCATTAAGTTCTATAGGCCAAATCCCACAGGGGATGGGACGACCGAGCATTTTTATACCATTGAATTGAAGCAGTGTCGGATCTCATCGATCAAGACCCTTTCTCCAAATTGTGTTGAGGAGGGTACAGCGAGTCTTCCGGCCATGGAAGAGGTCTCCTTTGTCTTTGGAGAAATTACTTGGAGGTATTCCAGTGGGGATGCCAATACCGAACATACAGACCAATGGAAGGTCTCATAGGATTTTCAAACTTCAATGAGGGAAGAGAGGCTTCTTGAACGACTCCAAACCTGGGAAAGAGAGCCCGCCCGCCGGGGAAGAGAGGATCCTCGACGGATTGTGGATTCCGTCTTAAGGCATTTAAAAAGGATTCTGAATACGAAACAGGGAAATGTCCTGATCGCAGAGGACTATGGGATCCCTGATTTCTCAGATTTTATCAATACATTGCCCCGTTCAATTGGGGAGCTGGAGAAATCTATTCGATTAGCCATACAGAAGTATGAACCACGCCTTACGGCTGTTCGGGTAAATTTTATTCCCCAGGAAGAGGATCGTCTCTCGCTCAGGTTTCAGATCGTTGCGAAGTTGGTAACCGAGTCGAAGACCCAGGTCTATATCGAGACCGTGGTGGATTCTGAGGGGAAGATCGAGATTAAGGGTTAGTCCTCAATAACGATGTTCAATCGATATTATCAAGATGAGTTGGCCTATTTAAAAGAGTTGGGTGCAGAGTTTTCAAAGGCCCATCCTGCCTTGGCCCCAATGCTCTCCGGTCCTTCTGCAGATCCTGATGTGGAGCGACTTCTTGAGGGGGTCGCCTTTCTGACCGCCCTTTTAAGGCAAAAATTAGATGATGAATTCCCAGAGCTGATCAATGAGCTCATGCAATTGATCTGGCCCCACTATTTAAGACCGATTCCTTCGACCACCATCGTTACCTTCACTCCCAAGCCCACCCTCAAGCAGTCTCAGATCATCCCCTCAGGCATCCAAATTGCCTCCATTCCAGTGGAAGGGACCTCCTGCCTTTTTAAAACAGCATATGAGGTGGAGATGCATCCCTTGAGTCTCTTAGAGGTCACTTTTTCACAGCCCTCTGGACGACCTCCTACCATCAAACTTCTCCTCGAACTGGATGGCCTGAAGCTTTCTGATTGGCAGCCCAAATCTCTTCGGTTCTTTCTTTCAGGAGATTACCCCAGTGCCTCAGACCTCTATCTTCTATTGAGACGTCATTTAAAACAGATTGTGATTACCCCTCAAGAGAAAGGGAAGGCCTGCTTTCTTCCTTCCGATTTTTTAAAACCAGTAGGATTTTCAGAAAAGGAAGCATTAATCCCCTATCCTTCTCAATCCTTTCCTGGATACCGAATCATACAAGAATATTTCCTCTCTCCTGAGAAATTTCTCTTTTTAGACTTGATGGGCTGGGAAAGATGGCAGGATCGAGGGGATGGAACCAGGTTCGAAATTGGTTTTGAACTTCAAGACCTTCCATTTTTACCCCCTCGATTGAAAAAGGAGAATTTTTTCCTTTTTGCATCCCCTGCCATCAATCTTTTTCCCCATGAAGCCGATCCCATCCTCCTGGATCATCGAAGACCTTCCTATCTGGTTCGACCCTCGGGTTCCAACTCAAAACATTATCAGGTCTATTCGGTGGAGAGGGTGACAGGCTATCTCCAAGGAACGGCCGAGGAGAGGAGATATGTTCCCTTTGAACTATTTCATCCGGATCCTCAAACCCATCCAGCCTATCATACGATGGTAAGACCCTCTCCCATTCAATCGGGTTACGATGTGTTTATCTCCGTAGCCTATCCACCAGGATCGGGTCCTCCTGTCACTGAGACGTTATCTATCCAATTGGTATGTACCAATGGATCTTTGCCGGAGAGTCTTCGCATCGGAGATCTCTCACAGCCGACCAGCAGTTCCCCAGAATTTGTTGAATTTAAAAACATCGGAACCCCCACTGCAAATATCTTGCCCCCTTTGGGATCGAACTTGATCTGGCGTCTTCTCTCTCACCTTTCGCTTAACTACCTCTCTCTCTCCAAGGCTGAAAATTTGAGAACTCTTTTAGGAATCTATCTCTTTCCGGAAAGTAGGGATCGCACAGCCATCCTGGCCAACCGAAAACGAATTGGGGGAATTGAAAAGATCGAGACCCAACCCTCTAATCGTTTGGTCTCTGGAATGATGATGAGAGGTTTAGAGATCAAACTCTATTTGAGGCAGGATCAATTCGCAAGCCAGGGGGATATGTTTCTCTTTGGTTGTATCATGGACCATTTCTTAGGGGGCTATGCCTCCATCAATGCCTATACCCAGCTCATGGTTCAGGAAGTCTTAAAAGGAGATCTTTATCGATGGCCAGCCAAGGTAGGGGATCATCTTTTAATCTAAAAATAGACCTCTTGGAGAATGGGCATGCCTTCTCCTTTTATCAGGTCCTGAGACTCTTGCGGCTTTACTTAGAGGATTCAGAGAGGTGGGAGGAGAGGCGTTCTATCGAAGAAGACCGGATCCGGATTCGACCTGAACTCTCTCTGGCCTTTCCAGCATCGGATGTGGCCAGGATTGAGGAATTCACAAGAGAGATTAGATCTTTTTATTCTGTCACGGGAACCCTGTTGGGG
>JBBIRT010000194.1:0-4822 GCA_037441725.1 Deltaproteobacteria bacterium
TTTGAAGTTTAAATCAATGGAGGGCAAGATGGTCTCTTGGGAATGGCTTAAGAGGACAGAGCTATTTGAGAGGTTGCTTGAATCCCAGCTCCAAGAACTATTGTCCCATTCAAGCATTAAATCTTACCATGAAGGGGAAACCATATTTATTCAGGGAGAAGAGGCGCTACACCTGTTTGTCCTGATTCAAGGAGTCATCGATCTTACCGTAAAGACCAAAGAACATATCGACTTCTTAGCTTCTAAGATCGAAAAGGAGGGAGCGGTCTTTGGAACGGCCTCTCTCATGGAACCTTTTCGCTATAATGTTTCAGCCCATTCTCTAAATCCCTCAAACGTATTGATCATCGATGCAAAATGGTTGAGAGGAAGGATGAAAGAGGATCAACAGATGGGGTTGGAGATAATGAATCAACTGGCCTCCATCTATTTTAATCGTCTCAATTCCCTACGGTTAGGGATCTTTGATTTTATCAATAGATTTAAACAAAAATCCTAATGAGGTGAGCCCTTTGAATCGGTTTCGCATCCGTATTCCGGATCCTCCCTGGTTTGAAGAAAACATTGGCTGTGAAAATGCTTGTCCGGTCAACACAAGGGCCCCTCGATATATCTTGGCAATCTCACAGGGTGATTATGATCGAGCATTTCTGATCAATCGAGAGGACAATCTCTTCCCGGCTATTTTAGGCCGCATCTGTGTCCATCCTTGCGAAGAGAAATGCAGAAGGGGACTCTTCATCGACTCTCCTATTTCGATTTGTTCTTTAAAGCGAGCTTCAGCAGATCATAAAGGCTCCCCCCCTCCCATTAAAAAGGTTACCCATAGAAGAGAAAAGAGAGTAGCCATCATTGGTGCAGGTCCATCAGGACTTTCAGCGGCCCATGATCTTGCAAGGTTGGGGTATGAGGTGACCCTCTATGAGTCTTACTCCATTCCTGGAGGAATGCTAAATGTTGGAATTCCACCTTACAGACTTCCTCGAGAGATTGTCCAGGAAGCGATTGAAGAAGTAAAAAAGATTGGGGTTGAGATGATTCTCAATACCCCTATTGGTCAAGAATTAAATTTAGAGGAACTCAGAAGGAGATACGATGCGGTTTATATCGCTGCAGGGGCACATAAAGCAGAAAAACTTGGAATCCCTGGAGAAGACCTAAAAGGTGTAATTCATGGTGTAACATTCATGCGAATGGTTAACCTTAAGGAAGATTTAGAGGTGAGGGGAAAGAGGGTCGCTGTGGTTGGGGGCGGAAATACTGCCATGGATGCCTCTCGATCATCCCTTCGAATGGGAGCAAAAGAAGTCATGATCCTTTATAGAAGGACCAAGGAGGAGATGCCTGTTGATCCGAGAGAGATCGAGCAGGTCGAGGAAGAGGGGATTCAAGTCAACTATCTAACACAACCCATTGAGGTACTCTCCAAGGATGGAGTGAACGTATCTGGGGCAAGATGCATAAAGAATCGATTAGGAGACCCTGAGAAGGATGGGAGAAGAAGGCCCATCCCCATCGAAGGATCAGAATTTGAAATTGAGATAGATTTCCTTATCCCGGCTGTAAGTCAGTCTCCTGATATCTCATTTCTTCCAGAGGAGATTGGACTTGAGATTTCGCGATGGGATCGTTTAGTGGTTGATCCCGATACCTTTGAGACAAATATTAAAGGAATATTTGCAGGGGGCGATTTTGTGACAGGCCCAAGGGATGTCATAAGGGTAATTGCAGATGGGAGGAAGGCAGCCCTATCAATCCATCATTATCTCAGTGGTGAAAGACTTAAAAAGGGAGAAGCCTATTTTACCCCATTGGTTAACCATGAAATATGCCCTGAGATTGAAAAGATTCCGAGACAGAAAATGGAGACCATCCCTGTCTTTGAACGTCACTCTCTGGAGAAAGAGGTTGAGCTTGGATTTTCAAAAGAAATGGCCCAAAGAGAGGCTCATCGATGCTTAAAGTGCCATATCTTTACCATTTTCGATCGATCAAAATGCATTCTCTGTGGGGGGTGCGTCGATATATGTCCTAAGACCTGCTTTCGAATGGCAGAACTCAAAGAAGTGGAGGGAGATGAAAAGTTTCTAAAACTTGTAGAATCTCTTTATGGATCTCCCTTTGAAGAGATCAAACGGTTGAATATAGCTACCCTGATCATTAAGGACGAGTCTCGATGCATCCAGTGCAGTCTTTGTGCAAAACGATGTCCCACAGGGGCAATCACCATGGAAGAGTACCATCGAGGATCAATCTTTTATCGTTAAAGATGTTAAGGAGATAATGAGGAATGGACAAGGGGATTATTAAACGAATTTCTGAATCGGCCATCTGGCGATCCATTTTTCGGACAGGAATTCCGGATACAGATTTGAAACGTTCAATGTTCATGTATCACAATTTCTTCCTCCATATCTTTCCAGTAAAAATGAAACGCCATGGCCTGAAATTTAGTTACACCTTCTGTCTAGGAGGAATCTCCTGTCTTCTATTCATCATATTAACCGTAACAGGAATTCTCCTCATGTTCCTCTACACCCCTTCCATTGAAAGGGCTTATTTTGACATGAAGGCTTTAGCCCTCGTGTTTAATGGTAAGATATTAAGAAATCTACATCGATGGTCTGCTCACGGAATGGTGGTCACAGTGTTTCTCCATATGGTTAGAGTCTTTTATACTCGCTCTTACCGGCCCCCAAGGGAGTTCAACTGGGTGATTGGAATAGGGTTGCTTATCTTAACTCTTGCCTTAAGTTATACTGGATACCTTCTCCCGTGGGATCAACTGGCCTACTGGGGGATCACCGTAGGAACAACCATTATGAGCTATGCACCATTTGTTGGAAAATATATCCGATTCTTTATGTTGGGAGCAGATGAAGTGGGTCATGAGGCGTTGCTTCGATTTTATGTGCTTCATTGTGTGGTTTTACCTTTTTTAACTGCAATCCTTATAGCCATCCATTTCTGGAGGATAAGAAAGGACGGAGGGATATCCGATCCTCTTTAAATCCTTAATTTTGAATCTTGAAATTTCATTTCGGGGGCATCAAATGGATGATTCGAGGGAAAAAATCTTTTCAAAGGATCCCAATAAAACCTATGGCCTCATGGAGATCGTGGATGGAACATCTCCTATGGTTGAAAAAAGGGTTGAGGAGACAGTGGACACCTTTCCCCACTACATCATCCTTTTAATCCTCTCCTCCTTGATGGTAACATTTGTTCTTCTGGTGGTTTCTCTTTTCTTTGATGCCCCCTTGGAGGATCTTGCAAACCCTCTTATAACCCCCAATCCTGGGAAGGCTCCCTGGTATTTTACAGGCATCCAAGAATTAATTCATTATACAACCAAGCCTATAATTCCAGCCATTATTATACCTATACTGATAATCATCTGGCTTCTTTCAATTCCCTATATAGACAGAAAGCCAGGGACTAAAGTTGGCTCCATTTTAAATAAAATATTTGTAGGGGGTGAGAGACGGAAAATACTTGTAATCCTGTTTACAGTATTTATATTTGGGGCCCTTATATTTACAGTAATTGGTTCTCTTTTTAGAGGAGAAAATTGGAGCTTTATTGTGCCATGGAAGTAATTAAAAGGGATTCAAGGATGTTAGGATTCTAGGATCCAAGTATTTATTCTCTAAGGATTCGATAATGGCTTGAGCATCCTTTAGTTCATATAATTTAACAGAGGGGTTAAAATGGAATTAAAAGAAGAATCTAAGCCTGTATTTTCGAGAAGAAAAATAATCGGTTATGCCTGGGTTGGTGCAATCTCAGTGGTGATTGGGGAACTGATCGCTGGGACCTTCGCCTTTCTCTGGCCTAAGAGGAAAGAGGCGAAAGGGGAAAAAATCTTTATAGCCGGAAAGGTCAGTGATTTCAAGGTTGGAGAGGTAATATATTTCCGAAAGGAAAGGGTCTTTGTGCAAAGATTGGATGAGGGTTTTATCGCTTTTTCGGCTATCTGCACGCATTTGAGTTGTATTGTTAACTGGAATGAAATGAAAAAGATATTTGAATGTCCATGCCATGGTGCTAAGTTCAATCGGAATGGAGAGGTTTTAGAAGGGCCTCCTCCTCGTCCATTAGATTTATTAAAACTTCAAGTGGTCGAAGAAAAATTGGTTGTAGATTTTAAAACACCCTTAGAAAGAAATAAATTTGAACCATCCCAAATTTTAAAAGGGTAAAAAAATGGAAAAAAAGATTTTCTTGGCAACAATTCTTACAGGAGCCATTGCTGTTTATCTTACTGTATATTGGTTACTTGAGCCTCAGAGGGTAAAGGCTGAGGCTGAAAAAATGAGGTTATTGACTGCAAAGAAGGGGCAATCCCTTTACATGACCCACTGCGCAAATTGTCACGGTGAAACTGGAGGACCGCAGAAAAGGATTAGGGCCATAAATTCAAAAAATTATCTAAAGTCTGTGGATGATAACATCCTTTATAAGATTATTGAGAGGGGGATTCCAAGGACTGGAATGGTGGCCTTAGGAGATAAGGAAGGAGGCCCACTTAATCCTGAACAGATTTACGACCTTGTCGCTTTTATAAGAAGCTGGGAAAAAGATGCCCCTGAAATAAAAGAAGAGCCAGTCCCAAAAGAACGACCCTTCTTTACCCAGGAAGAGGCAAACTATGTAGGTTCAAAATCATGCATTGAGTGTCACGAAAGTTTAAATAAAGAACACATCGACACCTGGAAAGATTCTCCAATGGGGAAAAAGGCATTCTCTCATATCTCTTCTGAAAAAGATAAAACAAAATGTACACCATGCCATGCTACAGGTTATGATCCAGAAAAGAAAA
>JBBIRT010000195.1:0-4756 GCA_037441725.1 Deltaproteobacteria bacterium
ATGAGTGAGAATATCCCCAATAATCTTTCTAATAAAAACCCATACTCTCATACCTATCTCCTTAGAACACTCGTCTGGCCTTCCTTCCTGCCAAAGCTTATAACGCCTGTAAAAACTGAATAACCAGATGATGATCGAAATTGCGGCTAAAAGATAAACGATGGATCCATAGGATATGTTCCAAAAAACTTCTCTCGATGCCAAAAGGGGTCCTCCTTTTTATTTTAATCCACCAGGTTCCTTCACCTTACTCCTCTTCTCCTTTATTTCTCTTTCCCCTTTCTTATGATCGCTCTCTTTTCCTCAGGGATGGGAGGAGGAACAGGTTCACCAATAATTTTCATCACGGCACTAAATCGAGGTGGGCAAACTTCCAGGCAGGTCCCACATTTAATGCATTTCTCCTGCTCAATAATATGGATCAGGTTTTTACCGCTCAGGATAGCTTCTGCAGGACATCTTCTGGCGCAGGTCATACACGCCTGACACTTCTCGGGATCGATATAATAGGAGGGGACTTCCCGTATTAATGTCTCTATCTCCTCTCTGGTAAAGAGTTGGTCCCATTGTCCTGGATCTTGAAGGCGTGAAGAGAGCTTGCCACTTTTTGCAATCTTAATATAGGGGACTAACCTCATGATCTCATGAAGTTTAGTCTTTAATTCCTCTCCGTCTAACCCCTCGCTTTTCCCAACCGGTCCGATGGTCCTGATCTTTTGAGTTAGATCATTTACGATGTCTGCAAAACGGGCTCCTTCGCTGGAGGACATAAATTCAATCCTTAGCCTCTCTGGATTCAACCCGATATGTTCCATGATCCTTTTCCCCAAGAGCACCATGTTGAGAGCATGGTAATTCCCATGGGTGGTGTATTTACATTCATTAAGATAACATCCCCCTATAAAAACACCATCCATTCCATTATAGAAGGCCCTAAAGACGAAGGTCAGGTCTACCCTTCCGCTGCACATCACTCGGATAAGCCTGATTTCATTGGAATATTGAAGTCTGGAAACTCCAGCCATATCTGCAGCACCGTATCCTCACCAATTGCATACAAAGCCTATGATTCTTGGCTTAAACTTAGTGGCAACGCCCACCCTGCCTCACCTCCTTCACTCCTCTTAATCCCACACCTCTCCCACTACAGCATCAATCTGGGCATTCAATTGATCATCGGTATAATGTTTTAGTTGGATCGCTCCGGTGGGACATTTTGTATTACAGAGACCATCCCCTTTACATAAGACCGGATTGATCCTCGCTTTTTCACCCTGCTTGGTCTCATAAAGTTCTAAAGCCCCATAGGTGCAGGCTTCGACACAGGCACCACACCCCATACATTTCTTCTCATCAATGACACAAACCGAACCTGAAGCAACGACCGTATCATGGGAGAGAAGGGTAAGTACCCGACCCGCAGCTCCATAGGCCTGGTTAATGGCTTCGGGGATATGCTTTGGATAGTGAGCCATCCCACAAAGGTAAACTCCATCTTCAACAAAATCAACAGGCCTCAATTTAACATGGGCTTCCTTAAAAAAATCATCTGGTCCTAAGGTGGCCTTAAATAATTGAGAGATCTCTTTACTCCCCGAAGGGGAAATGGTTGCCGCAGCTAAGGCAAGGATGTCTGTATCGATTTCTAATCTCTTCCCTAAAAGTTGGTCCGTGACCGTCACCCTTAAGATTTGCCGGCCATTCTCCTCAACCGTTTCCACTTGAGGTTTATCCTCTAATTCATAGCGAATAAACCTAACATCCTTATTCGCTGCTTCCCGATAATAATCCTCTTTGAACCCATAGGTTCGGATATCTCGGAAGAGAATATAGATGTCCATCTTGGGATTGATCTCTTTCAGAGTCAAGGCATTCTTGATCGACTCACTACAACATATTCTGGAACAATAATTCCTCTCCTCGTTTCGGCTCCCCACACATTGGATCATGACAAGACTCTCTGCACGGATGACCCTTTCATCTCTCTTTGCAATTCTCTCTTCCAATTCCAGATTGGTCATGATCCGATCATCTTTTCCATAAAGGTATTCTGTCGGTTTATATTCCGCAGCCCCTGTGGCAATGATGGTTGCTCCATGTTTGATCTCTCTCACCCCTCCGTCCGCCTTTACTTTCGTAATAAAATTTCCTACATAACCTCTCGCCTCAAGAATTGAGGCATCTGTGTATATATGGATGAGGGGATGCTGATAAACCTTCTGAACCAGATCACGTAAATATTCTTGAACATCAACTCCTTCCAGCGTGGTGTGAATCCTCTTAGCCATTCCCCCAAGTTCTTTCTCTTTCTCTATTAAGTGGACCTCATGTCCCTGATGAGCAATGGAAAGAGCACAGGTCATACCAGCCAAACCTCCTCCAACGACCAGAGCTGCCTTGTTGACCGTAAGCTCAAATTCCTGTAATGGCTCAAGCTGTAAGGCCCTAGCCACAGACAAACGGGTGATCTCTTTGGCCTTCTCCGTAGCCTCCTCTTTTTCTCGAGAATGGACCCAGGAACAATGTTCTCGAATATTGGCCATGTCAAAGAAATATTGGTTCAGTCCACCCTCTCTAAGGGAATCTCGAAAGGTCGGTTCATGGGTCTTGGGGGTACAGGCAGCAACGACCACTCGGTTCAGCCCTTTTTCTTTTATCGCCTCAGTGATTTGCTTAGCTGAATCCGTAGAACAGGAGAAGAGTTGCTTATCCACATGAACCACATGGGGCAGTTTTGAAGCATATTCAACCACAGATGGGACATCGACCACCCTCCCGATATTTGCACCACAATAACATACAAATACCCCCACTTTTGGCTCTTCTTGGGAAACCTCTTTCTCTGGTGGATATATCCTTTCAGCGGTCAATTTGTCCCGACGATAGTCAAGTAGATGGCCACACTGGGAGCTAGCTCCACTGGCCGTATAGACTGACTCTGGGATGTCCAAAGGACCTTGGAAGGCCCCGCTGACAAAAATTCCAGGACGGGTGGTCTCAATTGGATTGGACGGATTTGTTTTACAGAATCCGTTGGAATCCAATTCGATTCCAAACTTCCTTGCCAACTCTTTTGCATCAGAAGGGGGGTTCAATCCTATAGATAAAATCACCATATCGAATTCTTCCTCCTTCACCCCCTCGTCTGGAGTAGAATAACGGATGGTGACATTCTTGCTTTGAGGATCCTCCCTGAGGATTGAGGGATAACCTCTGATAAACCGAATCCCAGGAAGTCTCTCAGTCCTTTCATAGAAGCGTTCGAAATCTTTCCCAAAGGAGCGAATGTCATTATGGAAGATGGTACACTCGGCATGAGGATCATGGTCCTTTGTTAGAATGACTTGTTTCTGGGTATAGGTACAACATACGGTTGAGCAGTAACTATTCCCGCCAGGAAGGACCTGTCTTGAACCGACACATTGAATCCAGGCTAATCTTTTGGGATGCTTCAAGTCAGAGGTACGCCTGATCTCACCTTCATAGGGTCCGGTGGAACTGAGGAGCCTTTCAAAATCCATACTGGTGATGACGTTCGCAAACCTTCCATAGCCATATTCATTCCTCACCTTAGGATCAAAGGGTTCAAAACCTGGGGAGAGAATAATAGCCCCCACATTGACCTTTACCTTCTCTGGCCTTTGGGTAAAGTCAATGGCCTCCTTTTCACATACTGCTTCACAGATACGACATTTTTTCTCTTTCAGGTAGAGACAACTTTCATCGATATAGGTGATCAATGGAATCGCTTGAGAAAAGTGGATATGGATGGCTTTATTCTTCGAAATCTCCTGATTAAAGGGGTCGGGGATTTTCACCGGGCAGTATTCCACGCAGGTCCCACAACCTGTACATCGGCTCTCGATGACATACCTGGGTTTTTTAATCAGCGTAATCTCAAAGTCTCCTGGCTCCCCAGTCACATGGTCAACTTCTGTATAACTCAGGAGTTCAATATTTGGATGCCGGCCGACCTCGACCAGTTTAGGCGACAGGATTCAGATGGAGCATTCATTGGTGGGGAAGGTCTTGTCAAGCTGGGCCATATGGCCGCCAATGGAGGGTCCATTATCCACCAGATAGACCTTGAACCCGGCATTGCCAAGATCCAGGCTGGCCTGGATTCCACTGATTCCTCCGCCCACTACCATAATATCTCCAAAATGACTATCTGTTAAAATCCTACAAAGTTGCTCGATTTGTTCCTTTTCCACTTTCCTATGCCCTCATTAAGTGTCTTGATTTCTTAAATGACTTCCTGAAGAATCTCAGTAATGTCCTTAATCTGAATAGCTTCACATTCCTTCAGACTTAATCGAGTATCCTCGAATTGGCTGATGCAATAAGGACATGCAGTGACCAGTTCCTCAGCCCCAGCCCTAAGGGCTTGCTCTAACCGGATGTTGGAGAACCGCTCCGCTTTTGGAGTTTCCATCCAGATTCGGCCGCCTCCCATCCCACAACAGAGGCTATCTTCCCTCGAATCAGCCATTTCAACCAGTTCTAGACCAGATACCTTTTTTAGGAGTTCACGGGGCTCTTCATAGATCCCATTATGTCGGCCCAGGTAACATGGATCATGATAGGTGACTTTTTTCCGATATTCTTTCAGGGGTTGAAGCCTTCCTTCTTTTATAAGCTCTAATAAAAACTGTGAGACATGAACGATCTCAAAGTTCACCTTGAATTCAGAATATTCATTTTTAAAAGTATGATAGCAATGAGGAGAAGAGACAAGGATTTTCTTCACCCCATG
>JBBIRT010000196.1:0-316 GCA_037441725.1 Deltaproteobacteria bacterium
AGGAGTCTGTCGATTGCCCTGGATCGAATTGGGTTTTGATGAAAATCGATACGCAGAATTCTACTCGGCCGTCACAGGGGTTGAAACCACTTTGAATGAACTCCTCCAACGCTCGATGACCCTCTACGATCTTACTCGTGCCATTAATATGAAATTTGGGATATCAAGAAAAGATGATTATCCACCCGATCGGGTGTTCAGCCTACCGATGACCGAGGGTCCCCATATGGGGAAGATCTTGAAACGAGATGAATATGAAGCCCTCCTGGATATCTATTATCAGAAAAGAGGCTGGACCAAAGAGGGTCTCGTGGAT
>JBBIRT010000196.1:326-4709 GCA_037441725.1 Deltaproteobacteria bacterium
AAAGATCGCCACATTCAATGATCCCCTTGTGAATCCTTGAAAAAGGGGGTGAAATCGTATGTTCGAACCTATGGTGGTCCTGGTCACCTGTGGTTCTGAAGAAGAGGCCTTGAGGATTTCCCGCGCCTTAGTGGAGGAACATCTGGCGGCCTGTATCAATCTTATCTCCCCTGTCCGCTCCATTTATCGATGGGAAGGAGAGATCTTGGATGAAAAGGAATGGCTATTAGTCATTAAGACACAAAGCCAAAGATTTGATGAGTTAGAAAAGAGGGTGAGGTCCCTTCATTCCTATTCTGTCCCTGAAATCATCAGCCTTCCTATTCAAAAAGGTTCTTCTAACTATCTGAGGTGGATCAATGAGAACACAGAATCATGAATCCCTGACTTAAGGAAGGGTTGGTTTCTTAAGATGAAAATCGGTATTTTGCTCAAAAGTGTAGGCTACTCTTAAGATCGTCTCCTCATCGAAATGTTTCCCCATAATCTGGAGGCCAATAGGAAGCCCCTCATGACTAAATCCACATGGGATAGAAATTGCTGTAATACCAGCCAGGTTGACTGGAATGGTGAAGATATCTGAAAGGTACATCTGGAGGGGGTTATCCGCCTTTTCTCCAATCCGAAAAGCAGGGGTAGGTGAGGTGGGCGTAACGATGACATCCACCTGTTGAAATGCCTCATCAAAATCCCTTTTCATTAATGTCCTGACCTGTGATGCCTTTCGATAATAGGCCTCATAATACCCTGCAGAGAGAACATAGGTTCCAAGAATGATCCGTCGTTTTACTTCCTTGCCAAACCCTTTGGCTCGAGTTTGGGAATACATCTCCATGAGGTCACGATAACCTTTGGATCGAAAACCATATTTTACCCCATCGTATCTTGCCAAATTAGAACTGGCTTCTGCAGTCGCAATGATGTAATAGATGGCTACGGCATAGGGAGTATGGGGGAGAGAGAGGCGATGGATTTCAGCTCCCCATTTCTTAAAAGAATCAATGGCTTCATTCACTGATCTTTCTACATCTGGGTCTATCCCCTCTATAAAATACTCTTCCGGAATTCCAATTCGGATGCCCTCGACATCCTTCTCCAAGGATTTTTTATAATCCGGGACACGGACATTCACAGAGGTTGAATCCTTAGGATCATAACCACTGATGGCATTCATCAAAATGGCACAATCCTCTACATCTTTTGTGATCGGCCCGATCTGATCCAGCGATGAGGCAAAGGCAATCAGTCCATATCGCGAGACCCTCCCATAAGTAGGCTTTAATCCCACCACACCACAGCATGAGGCAGGTTGGCGAATGGATCCTCCTGTATCTGTCCCCAGGGCAGCAATACATTCATCCGCAGCAACCGCTGCGGCCGATCCTCCACTTGAACCCCCAGGGATTCGGCTCAAATCCCATGGATTATGGGTAATTTGAAACCCTGAGTTCTCAGTAGAAGATCCCATGGCAAACTCATCCATATTAAGCTTTCCTAAAAAAACAGCATTTTCCTGCCTTAATCTCTGAATGACGGTCCCATCATAAAAAGGGATATAACCTTCCAATATCTTAGAGGCGCAGGTCGTCTGGGTTCCTTTCGTACAGAGGATATCCTTTAATCCAATAGGGATCCCAGCGAGATCCCCAATTTCCTCTCCTCTGGCAATTTTTTGATCCACTTGATCAGCCTGACGAAAGGCTTCTTCTTCTGTAAGGAAGAGGTAAGCATTTATCTTTCCCTCTACCTTTCGAATCCGGCGGTAGAGGGATTCAGTAATTTCACGGGAAGAAATCTCCTTCTTCATAAGAAGGGCGTGCAATTGGTGAATGGTGAGTGAATGAAGGTCCATCTCTTTACTCAAGGATCCTGGGCACCTTAAAGTGTCCCTCCTCTTCATCAGGGGCGATAGAAAAAATTTCCTCCCGTGAAACAGAGGGAGTCACCTCATCCTCTCGAAATACATTTGAGATTGGGATGGTATGAGAGGTAGGCTCAATCCCTCTCGTATCCAAACGATTCAATTGGTCCATATAGTTAAGGATCTGCTCCAATTGGTCCCCAAAGGTTACCTTCTCTTCTTCAGACAATTCGAGGCGGGCTAATCGAGCCACCTTTTCGATATCCATTTTCATCCCATTGACCCTCCACGGAAATGATTCTCTCTTCCCATCCGGTTTTTTTAACCTAATATTCTTTTAATCTTATTTAAACTCTCCTCTAATCTCTCCTGCTGATTTTGAAACGCTAATGCCTTCTCTTTGACTTCCTGGACAATCTCTGGAGGGGCTTTGGAGAGAAACTGCTCGTTGGAAAGCTTCTTCTTCAGCAAGGAACTCTCTTTCTCAATCCGGATGATCTCCTTCTGAAGTCTTTTTACCTCTTCTTCCATGTGAGATCGCTCCAACGGAACAAACACCTCAATCTCCCTTACCCCGACGAAGGCACCATAAAGAGGTCTCTCCATCTCCTTGCCGATTTTAAGCTCCTTGACCTGAGCAAGAGATCGGATGAAGGATTGATTTCTTCGAAGCTTTTGTTCAAGCTCCTTTTCCATCGTACGGAACAATCCGATGATCTGTTGTCCAGGGGGGAGATTCATCTCTCCACGGATATTTCGGAGGGCGCTGATCACCTCAATGACCAAATTCATTTCGTCCTCTATCTCCTCATCATCATAGTCTGGATCAGGTTCTGGAAATTTAGAGATCATAATAGATTCATGATCCTTCTGGGAAGGGAGATGTTGATAGATTTCCTCCGTGATAAATGGCATAAAGGGGTGAAGCAATTTAAGAATGGACTCGAGAACTTCAAGAAGGGTTTGTTGAGTAAGCTCTTTCATCTGTTTATCCCCTTCTTGGTAGAGAAAGAGCTTTATCATTTCAAGATACCAATCACAAAATTCATGCCAGATGAATTGATAAAGGAGATGGGTGGCTTCATGGAATTTATAATTTTCTAATGAACGTTTCACCTCCCGGATCGTATGATTCAAACGTCCCCGGATCCATCGATCAGGGAGGCTAAAGGCTTCAGGGGATAAATGGATAACCATTGTCTTAGGATGAAGGTCATTTAAATTCATCAAGGCAAAACGGGAGGCATTCCAGATTTTATTAGCAAAGTGTCGATACCCTTCCGTTCTTGACTCTGAAAGCTTCAAATCGCTTCCGGGCATGGTCAGGGCTGCAAGGGTAAAGCGTAAGGTATCCGCTCCAAAGCGATCAATCAGATCAATCGGGTCGACCACATTCCCTCGGGTCTTTGAATACTTTTCTCCCTTTTCATCTCGGACCAAGCCATGGATGTAGACATCCTTGAAGGGAACGTCATTCATAAACTTCAGACCCATCATCATCATCCTGGCTACCCAGAAAAACAGGATATCAAAACCTGTGACGAGAACCGAAGTTGGATAGAAGCGTTTTAGAAGTTTTGTTTCTTTAGGCCACCCCATGGTCGAAAAAGGCCAGAGGGCTGAACTGAACCAGGTGTCTAATACATCTGTTTCAGGGGTCAACCGATTGGAATGACAGGAATGACAAGAAGGAGGAGTCTCCTTGGAGACGATAGTCTGTCCACAGGAATCGCAGTACCAGGCAGGGATCCGATGTCCCCACCAGATCTGACGGGAGATGCACCAATCCTTAATATTCTCCATCCATTCAAAATAGGTCTTTTCCCAAACGGAAGGAATGATCCGAGTGCGACCCTCTTGGACCGCTCGAATGGCATGTTGAGCTAAAGGCTTTGTCTTCACAAACCACTGAAGGGAAAGGGTGGGTTCAACAATGGTCTTACAACGGTAACAATGCCCCACCATGTGTCGGTAATCTTCGATTTTGGCTAACACTCCATCCCGTTTAAAATCTTCAACGATCTGATTTCGACATTCAAATCGATCCATCCCATGATAGGGTCCTGCATTCTTATTCATCCGACCTGCATCATCGATCACCCGAATCTGTTCGAGATGATGTTTCAATCCAATTTCAAAATCATTGAAATCATGGGCCGGGGTAATCTTTAAACATCCCGTTCCAAACGTCATATCGACAAAGGGATCTGCAATCACCGGAATTTCACGCTGAACGATCGGGAGGAGGATTCTTTTACCCACCACATCCTGATATCGTTCGTCCTCAGGATGAACAGCCACGGCTGTATCCCCCAACATCGTCTCTGGCCGAGTGGTAGCGACGGTGATAAAACGATCACTCTCTTTCAATGGATATTTAAGATAATAGAATTTCACAAAGATCTGCTCATATTCGACTTCAAGATCAGAGAGGGCGGTCTTGCATCTGGGGCACCAATTGATGATATAATCCCAACGATAAATGAGTCCTTCTTGATAAAGGCGGATAAAAACCTCTTTGA
>JBBIRT010000197.1:0-2754 GCA_037441725.1 Deltaproteobacteria bacterium
CCGAGGTATATTTCTTTTAAAAGCTAATATAGGAAAGGGAATGATAAAACACAGGGCAACCATGGTCCAAAAGAGAGGAGCATATCTCCCTGTCAATTTACTCCAGAGCACCACCAGCTCATGGGACCCTCCTCCATAAGCGACCACCAGATGCTCTACAAAAGTGAAGTAGGCCCAGAGAAGAGTGAAGGTGAGAAGGAGCAAACCCATGTAATTGAAATGGTAAGGGGTCAGATACTGCTCAAGATGATAAACTTTCCTAAGTCCAATGGTCACAATAAGGATGGCAGCAATCCCTGAAATCGTACTGTGCCACATGGGCTGGGTCTGCATCCCAAAAACCCAAGAGACTACGGTATGAACACTCACTGCGATGGGGATGACAGCGATACATAAAAATCCGATCACCCTTCCTAAGGTATGCCATTGGTTTTCTGATCCTTCCCATCCGAGAGAAAGCAATCGATAGAACCACCTTCTCCTCGGAAATTGATCTCTGAGGAGGGCAATGTCTGGAATCATAAGGATATAAAGAAAGATATTGCTTACAACAAAATAGGTCAGGATACAGGTGAAATCCCAAAGGAGTGGGGATTTAAACTGGGCATGGAGGGCAACCCAGTAGAATCGAGCCGATCGGCCTAAGTCGAAAAGGATATTCGTTGGACCTGCTGCCAAGGCAAAAACGGTAACAGCCTCTGCAGCACGGCCAAAAGGAGTCCCCCACCGGGCGTGGGTAATCCTCAGGACAGCAGAGACTAATGCCCCTGCATGGCTGATACCAATGAAAAAGACGAAGTTAACCAGGTAAAGGGTCCAAGACATGGGGTGTCCCATCCCTGTAACCCCAAGGCCCCTCCGATACTGCCAACCAAATGCAAAGAAAGACCATAGAAAGATGAGTGAAAGGGGAATCACAGTGAGCCAGAAGGGCCATCCTGTTTGAGTCAAAGGGGCTAAGATTCGGCTGTGCTTTTGGGCAATGGATTTATTCTCCATCATACCATTCACCTTGTTTGAGGTAATAAACTTTTGGTTCTGTCCCTAAATCCTCCATTAATCGAAAGGCCCTACGGCTTTTTGAAAGTCGGGCTACTTGACTTTTTGGATCATTGAGATCTCCAAAGTAGAGGGCTTCACTTGGACAGGTCTCCACACAGGCTGGAATGACCTCTCCATCCCTGATCTTTCGGTTTTCCCTCTTCGCCCTCTCTTTGGCCCTGCGTATCCTGTGAATGCAAAAGTTACATTTCTCTGTGATCCCTTTTCTCCGACGATAGACATCTGGATTCAGGCCTCTCTTATACTCTTCTGGCCAGGTGGGTGGGTACCAATTGAAATAACGGACTGTATAGGGGCAATTGGAAATACACATTCGAACACCAATACAGCGGGGATAGATCTGTGCAACAATCCCTTCCGGATTTTTATAAGTTGCTTCTACAGGACAGACCCTTGTGCAAGGGGGATGATCACATTGCATACACGGCAGAGGAAGGAACTGCATCTCTACTTTGGGGTAGGTTCCTTTGACTTCAAAGATGAGGTTCATCCAGAACTTTGCCCTTCCAAGCTTTGCCTCCCTCTCGCCGACAAAAGGGATGTTGTTCTCTTGACGACAGGCGACTACACAGGCCTGGCAACCCGTACATTTGTCAAGATCGATCACCATACCCCATCGAACCATTTTCTCCCTCATCCATCCCAAATCAAATCGAATTCTAAAAATTTAAGCATCTCTTTGAACACTCAACATAAAAAAACCATAAACACATTCTAAGCTTTGAACTGTATGAATTAGGCCTTGTAAACTTTCACTCTCGTTGAAAAATGGGAGATAAATCCACCAAGATAATCATACTCTCTTGCAAGGATTTCATTGGGATTGGTTCCCCTCTCTTTAGCCCAACGACCATAGGCTCGATGGCCTTGTCCATAGGGGATATGAATGCATTGAGGGTGGGTCCCTGGAAAGAGCCTGGCCCTGATCTTAACCCTCCCTACTTTTGATTCCACCCAAACCCAATCTCCATCTTGAATCCCCATTCCCTTTGCTGTTTCTGGATTGATCTCGACCCAAGAACTCCATCTCTCTTTCAAATGGGGACCAAAAATCTCTTGGAGAAAGGGCTGATTGGCCCCCCTTCCTTCCGCCGTGGTCATTAATTTATAATGAATAAGATGGAAAGGATATTCCTTCTTATCTCCCACCCATCGAGGATTCTCAAAATGTGGTAAATAAATTCTATCGCCTCTTGCTTCAATCTTCATCTCCCTTAAGATCTCATTCAATCCCTTTCCACTTTTCTGTGAGAGCTCCCTGAAGCCTTTTAGGATAGTTTGAGAAAAGAATTCAAATTTCCCGGAGGGGGTTTGAAATCTCTTCTTCCATTCTCCAAAAGGGTAGGAAACATCCCACCATCCTCCCTGCTCTACCAGTTTCTCCCAAAATTCATCAAAATCATTTGTTTGAATCGAACCCCTTTACCCATAAAAAACCCATTAATACAATAATTACAAGCCAACATAAAATAACCCCAAAGAAAAGCCCATGCCAAGTTTTTGCCGAAACATTTTTCCATTTAAATAAAAACATCTCCGGTATTCCTATTCTCATGAAGGAGTGGTTGAAGGACAGGGCTTCTCAGACCAAACATGGGAAAACCCAATCCAGGTTCAACTTGATCATCTTGCCATCTCTCAAGATAAGTACCGTCTGGGAGGATAAGGTCAGATAGCAAGGTCGTTTCGTCC
>JBBIRT010000197.1:2777-4708 GCA_037441725.1 Deltaproteobacteria bacterium
AGGGTGAAAAACTGACGATGAAAGGAACCTTTTCTATGGCGGTTCGGAATGTCTCCAATTCTGGAAGGCTAAATAGAGGATTAGTGTAATACAGGAAAAGGGTATCAATTGGGTAGGGTTTTCCTGTCTTAATTGCCTCTGGAAGAAGATAGGGAGATTCATCAGCAAAAGGAAAAGGAATTTTACCTGCACCATCTACCCGAGGGTAAGAAAGCCCTTTCTCTGCAATCGAATCTCTTTGAGGGGAAGGCCACGGCTTGAAGAGAGGACGACTTTGGAGGAGAAGTCCCCCAGGACAATCAATCGATCCAACCAGGGCGTTGAGACTATCAATGGCCATCTGGTTATAAGCCCCATTGGTCTGCATTCCTACCCCCCTTCCTGAGATCGCTATGGAAGGCCGATGAGATGAGAATTCCTTTGCTATCTGGATGATGGTCTCTTCTGGAACTCCTGTGATGGAGGACACTTTTGCGGGTGAATATTCCTTGACCACGAGGCTTTTAAAACCGAGATGGTTTTCCCCTTTTGAATCCTTCCAATCGTTAAAGCCAAAGGTATGATGATTGATAAAATCAGAATCGTATTTCTTTTCTTGAATGATCCAATGAGCTATCCCTAAGGCAAGGGCCCCATCCGTGCCTGGTTCAATAGGAATCCACTGATCTGCCTTCGAGGCGGTGAGAGAAAACCGAGGTTCTATCTGAACCAATTTCCCTCTCACCCCCGGCCTTCCCCTTCTAAGATATCCATAGCCCCAAAGATTTCTGATCGAAGGTCTGGAGGCTTCCAAAAGGCTAGCCCCAAAGGAAAGAACATAATTGACTTCTTCCCAATGAATGGCCAAGAAATCTCTCACCCCCATGGTGAAAAGGTGCCCTTTCAAAATCCCTTCAGACCCCCGTGCTGAATTTCTAAGATAATTGGGTGACCCATAGGCCTCCATAAATCGCGAAATCAAGTCTGCCATATGTCCCCTGGTTCTACCGCTCCAGAAAAGAACGCTATGAGGCCTCCCCTCTGTTCGAAGCCGTTTTAGCCTTTGGGCCACGAGGCCAATGGCATCATCCCATGAAATCTTTTCCCAGATGCCCTCCCCCCTTCTACCTTTCCTCTTCATTGGATGACGAATTCGATCCGGGTCATAAAGGACCTGAAGCCCTGATTGTCCTTTCGGACAAAGTCGGCCACGATTGATGGGATACTCTTTATTTCCCTCTAATTTAACAGGCCATCGATTGACCAATCGAATTCGCAATCCACAACCACTTGGACATTGAAGACAGATCCCTGTTGACCAATATTCCTCAAATGGGATCCACTCCCCTTCTTTTGGAAGAGCTTGAAGAAGCTGATCTGGAAGCACCATCCCAAAAGTTGAGGCCCCTAAAATTTTTAAAAGTTCCCTCCGATTCATCCTCATGGTTCAAATGGAAGCCTCCTCCACCCTATCGATACTAACTCGAGTGACAAGTATAACAATCTGTATCCGCCCCAAGTCTCTTGTGGCAATCTATGCACCAGGCCATGAAGTTTCGATCTATCATTTTCACAGGTCTCTCTTTCAATCCTGTTAACCCGTGACAGAGAGAACAATCTAATTGGTTTTGGATATGAATCCAGTGAGGAAAGACAACGAACCTGGGAAGCTCATACATTCGCCTCCATGGAATCTCCCTGCCTAATCGAATATGTTGGACCACCTTTAGAGCTTCTGGCCTTTTGCTCACCGCCTCTGTAGAATGGCAAGCCTGGCAGAGATCGATATTGGGGATTCCAGCTGAGCGATATCTCTCCGCATAGCGATGGCAGAAGGTGCAATTTAGATTAACGACCTCCCGATGGTGAAGATGATTAAAGAGGATAGGTTGATCCACTGAAATCCAAGAAAAGATCGGAAAAATGGAAAAAAAGATCTTCTTCGTCTCTAC
>JBBIRT010000198.1:0-4669 GCA_037441725.1 Deltaproteobacteria bacterium
GCCAAAGAGATGATTAATATCTTTGATACAGGTGCCTATGCAGATGATGGTCCAGGGGTGACCGGATTTGGCTCCCTCATGGCAAGAGGCCCTTATCGTATACCAAATATAAAAATTGAAGGATATTGCGTTTATACCAATAAGGTCAAGACAGGGGCCTTCAGAGGCTTTGGAAATCCACAGACGAGTTTTGCCTCTGAATCATTAATCGATATAGCGGCCAAGGAAATTGGGATCGATCCATTGGAGATTCGTCTAAGGAATGCCTTAATTCCTGGGGATAAGACCATTGGTGGGCAGACCCTTTGGAGTATTGGTTTAAAGGAGTGCTTGGAAAAATCCTCTAAAGCTATAGGCTGGAAGGAGAAGAAAGAGCCTCATCGGGGAAGAGGAATTGCCTCAATTCATCACATCAGTGGTCTTCTAACGGTCTCTGCCTTTATCAGACTGAATGAGGACGGAACATTTTCACTCCATGTGGGCACGATGGATATCGGTCAGGGTTCTGATACGATTCTACTACAGATTGCCGCAGAGGAGCTGGGAGTTCCGATTGAGGATATCAACCTCATTAGCAGGGATACTGATGCTGCCCCTTATACCTGGGCTACAAGTGCGAGTCGTCTAACCTATACAGGAGGGAATGCCGTGAGGTTAGCCTCCAAAGATGCAAAAGAACAGATCTTGGAGCTCGCCTCATCACAGCTTGAGGCCAATAAAGAAGATCTTATTATCAAAGATAAGAAGGTCTTTGTAAAGGGAGCACCAGAGAAGGCCCTGACCTTCCAACAATTAGGGGCTATAAGCTGTTGGGTGAAGGGAGGTCAGATTACTGGGAAAAGTTCCTTCATGGTAGAAAGTCCACCCTTCGATCGAAGTGGCTTTTTTGGTTTTCCCTTTGGAACAATGACAGCCTATATATTTGGTGCACATGCAGTAGAGGTGGAGGTTGACATAGAAACAGGTAAGGTGAAGGTTTTACAAGGTTCCGCAGCCCATGATCTTGGACGCGCCATACACCCACAGAATGCAGAAGGGCAGATAGAAGGTGGTTTTGTTCAGGGACTTGGATATGCCCTTACTGAAGAGATCGTCTTTGATGGAGGAAAGGTAATCAATCCTTCATTTGCTGATTACAAAATCCCGATAGCTACAGACATTCCAAAAATTTCTTCTATCTTAGTAGAGGCCTATGATGAAACAGGACCTTATGGAGCCAAAGGTTTGGGAGAGCCTGGGTTAGTGGGGGTTTCGCCTGCCATTGCCAATGCCATATTCGATGCCGTTGGTGTAAGAATCAAAGAGCTTCCCATCACCTCTGAAAAGGTTTTCAATGCCTTAAAAGGGAAAAAAAATTTTTAATCAAAGGAGGGCTTCGATGAAAAAGTTATTATACTTGTTGATGATCTTCTTTTTTTTCATCATTATTGTCTCAGAGGGATTTGGTAAGGACAAGATTAGAATTGGTTTCTCTATGGCATTGACAGGAATTTACGCAGCAGGGGCAGAAAGCCAGATGAATTCCTATACCCTCTGGAGCGAAGAAGTTAATAAAAAAGGAGGCATATTCGTTAAGGATTTAAATAAAAGACTTCCTGTGGAAATGGTCTATTATGATGATAAGAGTCAGGCTGATTTATCAGTAAGGATCTATGAAAAATTGATTACACAGGATAAGGTCGATCTTGTTCTCACACCCTGGGGGACAACGATCCATTTTGCCATTGCCCCTCTATCTGAAAAATATAAAATCCCTATGATTGGAACCACGGCATCATCTGTAAAATTAAGAGAACTTAAAGGCTCCTATTTCTGGTTCATCACATCATCTGTTCCTGACCGTCAGATGAAGGCATTGGGAGAAATGCTTAAGGCCAAAAAAGAGCAAGTTAATACTGTAGCCATTCTGTATCTCCAGGAACTCTTCCCAAGAGAAAACCTTCAGTTTCTTGAACCTGTCTTGCAGGAGAGAGGATTTCAAATCGTTCTGAAAAAGGATTATCCCATGGGCGTAAAGGACCTATCTTCGCTTCTTACTGAGACCAAGGGAAAGAATCCAGATGTGGTTGTCGCTCTCACCTATCCTGCAGACTCCTTTCTCCTGACAGCCCAGGCAAAAGAGGTGGGACTAAATCCAAAATTATTCATCGAATTGGTTGGTCCAGCCATTATTGGTTTCTATGAGAAGTTTGGAACGGCCACTGAAGGTCTCTTGACAATGGGCCACTGGAGTCCAAAAGGAAACTGGCCAGGGGCCAGAGAGTTTCACGAAAAGTATCAAATCCGCTGGAGGAAGAAACCGGATTACCTCGATTCTTCCCTTGCCTTTATTGGATGTCAGATATTGGAGCAATCGATTGAGAAGGCTGGAACGCTAAATAGAAGGAAGCTAAGGGATGTGATCGCCAGTCAAGAGTTTATAACGATCAACGGGCCTGTAAAGTTTTCTGGTTTGGAAAACTTGAAGACCCCGAGCATGTGGCTTCAGTGGCAAAAGGGAGAACTGGAAATCGTATGGCCCTTGGAGGTGGCCACAGCCAAGCTAATATTCCCAAAACCACCATGGCCCTGATTCTATAGGTTAGTATTTTACAGATATATTTGGATTAAAAATAAAGAGTTGAGAGAGGAGGAAAATTTAAAAATGTATTCAAAAACCTTCATTCCATACCGGGGCTACTTTAGCTCTCCATTTGCCCGCTGGCAGGGAAGTCTGCAGAATGAACATCCTGTTGAGCTTGCAGCGGCAACAGCGAAAAAATGGCTTGCCAGTAAAAAGTTTGATCCCAAGATTTTTGACTATTTATTTCTTGGAATCACTATCGCTCATCATCGCATGTTTTATTCTGCTCCTTGGGCTTCAGCCCTAATAGGAGCTACTGATATCCCAGCCCTACACGTGCCCCAGGCCTGTTCAACATCCACGACCTCCATCAATCAAGCAGCCGCTGGGATTGAGGTAGGTCTCTATTCGAATGTATTCTTTCTTGGAGCCGATAAGACTTCGAATGGCCCCCATACCATATGGCCAAATCCCTTGGGGATGGGTGGCACGGTTATCTCTGAGAACTGGATGATGGATAATTTCAATTTTGATCCATGGGGAGGGGTCCCTATGATCCAGACTGCTGAGAATGTGGTTAAAAAGATGGGAGGCGTTACCCGTGAACAGGTTGATGAAGTTGCACTCAGGCGATATGAGCAGTACTTAGATGCACTGGCCAATGACAGGGCCTTCCAGAAACGTTACATGGTTCCTGTGGAGTATAAAAAGGGTAAAAAAGAGATTGGTATTTTGGATCAGGATGAAGGGGTCACCCCCAGAAGCAAAGAGGGGCTTTCAGGTCTCAAGGTTGTCATCGAGGGGGGAGTCCATACAAGTGGAAGTCAGACTCATCCTGCTGATGGAAACTGCGGCATCATTCTGACCACCAGGGAGAAGGCAAAAGAGTTAAGTGAAGATCCGAGGATTGAGATTAAGGTTCTTTCCTATGGATTTGCTCGTGCACCGAAAGCACATATGGCCATGGCTGTGGCTCCAGCAGCTAAGATGGCCATGGAGAAGGCAGGAATAGGGATTAAAGAGGTGAAGGCCCTTAAGACCCATAATCCATTTGTGGGAAATGACCTCTATCTGGCAAGGGAACTTGGGATAGATGTGATGAGTTTTAATAACTATGGATGTTCTCTCATATTCGGTCATCCCCAGGGGCCAACTGCAGGGAGGCTTATTATAGAATTGATTGAGGAGCTTGTGATTCTTGGTGGAGGTTATGGACTTTTCACGGGCTGTGCAGCCGGAGATACCGGGGCATCGCTCGTTATCAAGGTGAGCGGATGAAATATTTTATGTCCTAATTGAGCAATGACAGGTAACAAAAAGTTTTATATAAAAATCACTCAATTTAGGTAAAAATTTAGGTGCATTAAAAAACAAATGTCGAAATACGAAAGTCTATTCTCATCCCTTTCGATAAGGGGATGTATCTTACCAAACCGTATCCTCCTAACCCCTATGGTTTCGAGGCTGGCCACAGAGGACGGCCACATCACATCTCTCTTTAAAGAAAGATATAAGAGGATTGCCATGGGAAGGCCTGGGGCTATGGTGATTGAGCCTGCTGTAGTCCTTCCTTCGAAGAGTTCCTTCAATCTTCGGTTAAGTGATGATTCCTCGATTCCAGAACTAAAGGGATTTCTTGAAGAGATTCGTGAAGTCAATTACGAAGTGAGAATAGGTCTTCAACTCATTCACTTTTTAAAGATCTCTCGGAGTGGCTGGAGACAGAAGGTTGAGGATTTAAAGCCTGAAGAGATAGAAGCCATTCCTGAACAGTTTGCTAATGGAGCTTTACGGGCAAAAGAGGCAGGCTTTGATTTTGTTGAACTCCATATGGCCCACTTCACAACCCTTGCCTCCTTCCTATCGATCTCAAATAAGAGAAAGGATCTTTTTGGTGGGGACTTTGAAGGAAGAATGAGATTACCCACAGAGGTAATCCTTTCTGTTAGAGAGGCAGTGGGTGATTTCCCAATCGGGGTTAGAATCAATGGAGAGGACTTTACAAAGGAAGGTAATACACTTCTTCAAAGCAAACGTATTGCTTGGCGCATTGCAACATTTGGAGTGGATTATATCAGTGTATCGGGTGGAGAAAGATTTGAGGAC
>JBBIRT010000199.1:0-4523 GCA_037441725.1 Deltaproteobacteria bacterium
CTTCTTGTTCAAACTGTAGGGAATGTATTTATCCTATCCTCCATGTTTATCTTAGCGGCCTTGGGTTTTGTCTTTCTTTTCAACATGCTTGGAATCCTTAATTTGGCCCATGGTGCCGTTTATATGGTAGCGGCTTACCTTGGATATCTTTTTATCGTAGGATTAGGGATAAACCATTGGTTGGCCCTCCTGTTGATTATGGTCATGATTTCAGGTCTGGGGGTATTTCTTGAAAGATTCTGTTTTCGTCCATTTGTAGGGGATCTCAACCGTATCATTATGATTTGTGTTGCAATTACAGTGATTCTCACCACCACGGTCAATATCGGATGGGGGACAAAATCCCTCGGAATCCCCACCTTTGTGACAGGCTCTCTCAATACGGGTCATCTTTCTATAAGGTGGGACAAAATCGTTACCTCTGGGCTCGGAATCGTAATCTTGGTCTTTATCACCCTCTTTGTAAACCGTACTCGTTGGGGTCAGCAGATGCAGGCGATTTCTCAAAACATGGAGGCCGCCTCATTACAGGGGATTCATATCCATCGCGTTTCTAACATTGCCTGCGCCTTGGGCTTCTGTTTGGCAGGGATTGCTGGATGCCTGATGGGTATCAACTATAGTCTCGGACCCTTTATGGGTCAATCCATGCTTGTAAAAATTCTGATGATGGTTATTTTGGCAGGTGTCGGAAGCTTCGAGGGGATCTTCGTCGTAGGGTTGATCCTTGGCGGTATTTACTCCGTTTTACCCGTTTTACTACCAGGGGCTGCCAGTGATGCCATTGCCGTAATCATTGTCATTATTCTTTTACTGATCAGACCTCAGGGTTTCTTCGGCCGGGAATCTGAAATGACAGGTGAACCCACGACTTCTGGGTCAATCGATTCCTCGACCTTTATCGCAAGACCATGGATGAAAAAATTGATAGGTTATGGAATCGTTGGGGTCATGTTTATCCTTCCGGTCATTCTCAGCTCTTTATATACCCTCCACATCCTTACGCTCACCTTAATCTATATCGTAGCTTCAGTCAGTCTCAGGGCTATTGTGATCTCAGGTCAGTTTCCCCTTGCCCATGCTGGGTTTATGGGGATGGGGGCCTATTTTTCAGGGATGGCATCGAAATGGCTTGGATGGTCGCCTTGGATTTCAGTCCCTTTGTCAGCCCTTTTGACCGCAGCCATTGGGATGTTCATCGGCTACCCTTTTTCCAGACTGAGAGCCCTCTATTATGCCCTTGGGAGTCTATTCTTTGGCGTAGGAATCATTATGATTATCTCTGCGGGTGGGGTCTGGACAGGGGGATATAGTGGCCTGACAGGAATTCGTCCTCTCTTTATGGGTTCAAGAATCCTTTATTACTATTTCTTTCTCGGATTGGCGTTAGTCTGTATTCTGGCTCTATATCGTTTTGAATTTTCCCGCATTGGGATAAATTTAAAAGCCATTGCCCAATCTTACTTAGTGGCCTCCAGTGTAGGAATTAATGAGGGCTGGTATCGGATCCTGGCTGTGGGGGTTGGGTGCTTCTTTGTGGGTCTGGTTGGAGCTGCCTATGCCCATTATAACTTGGTATTATCTCCTACCAGTTTTGATCTCTCCGCCACCCTATGGATTGTGATGTATGTACTCATCGGTGGAGTTAATAGTTTTGTGGGGCCTATCATTGGTACTGCCATTCTGGTTTTGATTCCCGAATTTTTTCGTGGTTTAAAAATTTATTCTCCATATATTTATGCTACGATATTGATCCTCGTGGTCTACTTGATTCCTCAAGGGCTGGTGAGTCTGCCCCAGATTTTTAAACATCGATATCTAAGTCCTAAAAGAAAGGAAAGAGTTGCCTATCCTTCTTGAAATAAAGAGATTGACCAAGAATTTTGGAGGTCTTTCTGCTGTTTCCCAATTTGACCTGGTGGTGAACCAGGGAGAGATTGTGGGACTCATTGGTCCAAATGGGGCAGGAAAGACCACAATCTTTAATTTAATCACAGGTGTTTTTCCACCAAGCCAGGGGCAGGTGATCTTTGAGGGGAGAGAGATCACCAGGAAAAAACCTCATCAGGTGGCTGAATTAGGAATTGGCCGTACCTTTCAACTTAACCCCCTCTTTGGTGATTTTACGGTTTTGGAGAATGTCTCTGCTTCATTCCATCTCCATCCGAGATCAAGTTTATTTGATATCTATTTTAATACGAAGACCTATCGTCGAAATGAAGCTTATATCAAGGAGCAATCCATGGAGATCTTGAGGTTGATTGGACTGGCTCATGTGAAAGATGAACTAGCCAGAAACCTTCCCCATGGATATCAAAAGATGTTAGGGGTGGCCAGGGCATTGGCTACAAGGCCCAAGTTGTTATTACTGGACGAACCCTTAGCCGGGATGAACCCATCGGAGATCGATTTTACCTTGACCAACATTAAGAAGACTCGAGAGCAAGGGGTGACCATTTTGATTGTGGAACACAACATGCAGATTTTGGATTTATGTGATCGGGTAGTCGTAATCAGTTTTGGCCAGAAGATCTGTGAGGGGGATCCAAAAGAGGTGAGGGAGAACCAAGAGGTTATTTCAGCCTATTTGGGGCGGAGGCATGTTGCTTGAGATAAAGAACCTCAAGGTGCACTATGGGAAATCTGTGGCCGTTGAGGATGTTTCTATAAACGTGACTGAAAGATCGGTGGTGAGTATGATTGGCGCCAACGGGGCGGGAAAGAGCACCATTTTGAGGGCTCTCACCGGGCTGGTCCCTTTGACTTCAGGAAAGATCTGGTTTAGGGGTGATGAGATTCAAGGGAAGGCCACGGTAGAAATTGTCCGATTAGGGATTAGTTTGGTTCCAGAGGGACGCCAACTGTTTCCATATCTCAGTGTCTTGAGCAATCTCAAGTTAGGGGCCAGTCTCTGTAAGGAGAAGAAGGAGGTCAATAAGAGATTAGAAGAGGTTTATCGACTTTTCCCAAGATTGAAGGAGAGAAGTCATCAGAAGGCTGGAACCTTGAGTGGTGGAGAACAACAGATGGTGGCCATTGCCCGAGGTTTGATGGCCAAACCTAAGTTACTCTGTATGGATGAGCCTTCCCTTGGGCTGGCTCCAATAGTGATTGAGCATTTAGGAGAGGTGATCAAGGAGATTAATCAGGAGGGAGTGAGTGTGCTTTTGGTGGAGCAGAATATACACTTAGCCCTTGAGGTGGCGAGTCGGGGGTATGCTCTTCAGGTGGGGAGGGTCATCTTAGAAGGAGAGATTGAGACGTTGAGATCCAGCGAGATCGTGAAAAAGGCCTATCTTGGTGGATAGGTTTGACAGTTCTAACTGGAGTTCTGGAGGAATGAAGGGAGCATGAATAAATTTCCAAGACCCACAGAAGCAGTCCTTTTTGAGAAAAGGGAGAAGGTTAATCAAGTTTGTCCAGAATGTGGAAGTCATCAGGTAGCAGCTTATCGAGTATTAACCGATGGGGGATGGTGGGATGTGGTGAAATGTCAGGATTGTCTCTATTCCTTAGATAGAAAGAGGAGTCAAAACCAATATGCCCCCTGCACGTTGCTCTGGGATCTTATGTAATCTTTGGAGAGGATGAGATGATTGCTATTGACGTAGGAGGAACATTCACCGATATCATCGCCATCGATGATAGAGGAAATATTAAAGCGGCAAAAGTACCAACGGACATGAAGGCGACTGAGAATTCTGTCATTGAAGGGGCAAAACGGGTGGGGGTCAAGGAGAGTCGAATTCTCAACCACGCATCGACCCATGGATTGAATGCTATTTTAACTCGCAGCTTTCCAAAGGTGGCTTTTCTCACCACTGAGGGACATCGAGACATATTAGACTTTGCAAGGGCATGGAAACCCATGGATGCCCTTACCGATGCAAACTGGAGGAGAGGCTGTGGGGATTCAGGCAGGCCACTGGTTGATCGGTACCTCCGAAGGGGAATCCGGGAGAGGATGACCAGCAAGGGAGAGGTCTTGATCCCTTTTGATGAGCAACAGGCTAGAAAAGAGATTGAAGTGTTGAAAAAATGTGATGTGAAGGGAGTGGCCATCTGCCTTCTCAATGCCTATGTGAATGGGGAGCATGAGAGGAGGTTAAGGGATTTGGTGAAAGAGATCATGGGAGAGATCCCCATCTCCATCTCGAGTGAAGTCAGTCCCCTGGGAAAGGAATATGCCCGGGCCTCCACGACGGTGATCGATGTGATTATGAAGTTAGTATATGGAGACTATGTGAAGCGGCTTCGCCGAGGACTTCAGGGGGTTGGGTTCAATGGGGATCTGAACTTAGTGGACTCGGCTGCCATGCTCATTCCCACTGAGGTGGCCATGGAGAAACCTTCAAGGATCATGTATTCCGGACCTGCTGCAGGTACAGTTTCATGTATCCATTTGGGTCGACTGATTGGTGAGGACAATATTATCTGATGTGATATCTCAGGAACCAGTACAGATATCAGCCTTATTCGTAACGGAAAACCCATCGTTAAGACCGAATACGAGATTGAACATG
>JBBIRT010000200.1:0-4492 GCA_037441725.1 Deltaproteobacteria bacterium
ATCCCAAGGCATTAGGGCATCATCGACCCATACCTCCTTGGGATACTTTGCCTCCCATCTCTTTTTAACCTCTTTCATTGCCTGAGGGGCATTGGGATCCCCAGCAAATGCTTGATTACACATGACATCATAGCAATTTACAGCACCTGCACCAGCCAATACGAATACCGGGCTTGCTGATCCCAAAGACATGATGGGGCCTTTAAATCCCTGCTCTCTTACGGACTTCACGATCAGCGCCATTTGGTCTGGACCCGCGTGCTCAACACTAATGGCATCAGGCTTATATTTAAGAACAGAGGTTGCGAAAGGGTAGAAATCTGTCCACGAATAGTCATAACGTTCCACACCGACTACCTCGAGTCCACATTCCTTAGCCGTCTTCTTGGCCTCCTCGATGATCCGAACAAAAGGATATGTACTTTCGCTGTGAACCACTTTTTTTACATTTGGATAATTTTTTGCTAGATAATCGAAGAAGGGTTTGTAGGCGAGATTTGTGGTTGGCATCAGAAGGACTAAAAGAGGATTATCTGAACCAATCCCCCACATATCCTCTCGGTAAGGATCTTGGGTATAGGTCAATACATGAAGGACACCTGCAGGTTTTGTTACTTCATAGATGGCCTGAGAGGCAGGTGTCATCACTTCACCCATGACAAACTTTACCTTATCCTGATGAACGAGTTTATTTGCAGCGGCAGCCGCTGCCTCTGGACTTGCCTTTCCATCCTCATGAATAAATTTGATTTGATATCGTTCACCCCCAACCTTCAATCCACCCCTCTCATTCAGCCAATCCGCACATAGATCAAACCCACGATCCCAGGCAAGGCCAATCACCCCCAATGGGCCAGAAATGGGCATCACCGTACCGATCTTAAGGATTTTAGCACCTGTCGCTTCCTTTGAAATACTCACACTGAAAAAAGGAGATATCACCAAAGAAATTAGTAATAAACCTATCCAACCTATTCCTAATCTTTTACTTTTCATAAAAAATTTCCTCCTTTTAGATTATGATTAGAATGTTCATTATGGGTCATCCATTATGTATCCAAATTGGAAATGGTTGTCAAGAGGACTGAGCTCCGCCGGGTAATGCATTCCTGAGGTGCAAAACATTACATCCCTGCCTAATTCCTCGAATGAGCGGGGCATTCCTTCACCAGAAAGTGAAAAAATAATCGTTAGAGTTGAAGAGTTGATTTCTTAGCTGAAAAGATTCACCTTAAGGCTTGACAAATTTTGTGGACTTTAATATTTATAAAAACCGAAAGAATCTATTCTTAAGGAGGTAAAGAATGGATCGGGTGAAAGGGAAGGTGGCGATTGTTACAGGTGGAGGGAGCGGAATTGGAAGAGCCATTTCAGTGCTGTTGGCCAAGGAAGGAGCTAAAGTGATCATCAGTGATATTCATGAGATGAATGGGAAGAAGGTTGCCGATGAGATAAAAAACGGAGGGGGCGAAGCGATCTTCATGAAACACGATGTAACCCAAGAGAAAGATTGGGCAGAGGTGATCCAGAAGACTCTTGATCGATATGGGAAATTGGATGTCCTTGTCAATAATGCGGGGGTAATGTTATGGAAAAAGATTGAAGATACGACGCTGGAGGAATGGCGATGGTTGATGAGTGTCAATCTGGATGGAGTGTTTTTAGGGACGAAGTTTGCAATGGGTGCAATGAAGAAAAGTGGGGGAGGGTCGATTATTAATATCTCCTCAGTGGCAGGAATCATTGGTACACTTGACACCTCAGCCTATCATGCAAGCAAAGGAGGGGTAAGGGTATTTACCAAGGCCGCTGCCCTTGAATGTTCAAAGGCAGGTTATGGACTGAATATCCGTGTCAATTCTGTTCATCCAGGAGTGATCCGAACCCCTCTTGTAGATGAGCTTTTTAAAGATGAAAATAAGAGGAAGACCGCTTTAAGCTGGCATCCCATTGGATATTTCGGCGAGCCAGAAGATATTGCCTTTGGAGTACTTTATCTGGCCTCTGATGAATCTAAATTTGTAACAGGGTCCGAATTGGTCATTGATGGAGGATGGACAGCGCACTGATAGAAAAGACTCATCCTTTAGCCGAGCTCCACCGCCCCTTGATCCAGGAGGATTTCCATTGTCCATCTGGATGCATTTCCTACAATGCGTGGGCATTTTTCTGGATTGGAATGAGCACCCGCCTCATCAAGTTTCTTAAATTCGTCCGGATCTTCAAGATAGAAGAACCGGTTATAAAGCTGGAGTTGAATATTGACACAGTTGATTGTTCCATATTCCTGGATGTATTTCGTGACCAGGGATCGGGCAACGGGTTGGGCAACAAAGAGATCATTAATATTTGGATCCTGAATTAATTCTTTATCAGACATATGCTCAAAAGGTCGACCGAAAAAATAATCCAGGACCATGATCCCACCCACCAGTCCACCGCATGTTCCTACCAGTTGCATCGCTGTTCCACCAGCATTGGAAGAGGCCGCCTTGACCAAGACATCTGGAAAACCAAGAACTCGACAAAGAGCGGCAACGGTACTTTGGGAACAACTGAAGGAATGGATTTCATAGGCAGCACCTAAGTCATAAACTTTTTTTAACAGCTCTTCGCGAGATAAGCGACGATATTCTTCTTTAACTTTTACAGGCATGGATTTTCTCCTTTCTTTTTATTTCAAATGGTCTGTAATGGTTTAAGTTCGCTTCAACCTTGTGGGATCGATCGTTAAGCCCAATTTTTCAATTCATAATAACCTCTGGCGATTCGATAACGACTAATCTGCTGACCTCCAAGCCATAATTGAGTAATTTTTGCATCTCTTAGGCATTTCTCATAAGGGAAGTCTTCTGAAATCGCAATTGCACCAAGCAACTCCGCACCTTTATTCACAATCTCTACCACCGTGTCTGAGGCATAAACCCGAGTGGCAGATGCCTTGGAAATCAATTGGTCGGACCACGGGGGACCATAGATATGCAGGTGATCAAACATATAGCTCAAATTATAGACACTAGCCCTCATCATCTCTATTCCTATTGCCATGTCCGCAAGGATTCCTGCTATGATGCTATGTTGCCTGACAGGCTTGAATCCGCCCATACGAGTTCCTGTGTAATCGAGGACGATCTCAAAGGCGCGTTCGGCAATCCCAAGGGCAATGGTTGAAGAATGCCATCCCGGGCCTGCCGTTGCAAATTTATAGATATTACCATCCATACCAGGACCAGCAAGACGAAATTCCTTCGGTACTCGAACATTTTCATAATAAACAGCGCAATTAATGGAAGTTTTAAACAGCATTTTCTTTTCAGGTTCACCAAAGGTGAGGCCTGGGGTGTCTTTGGGAACATAAATTAGGGCGACTCCATCCTCTCCTGCATTCGGATCGGTGGTACAGATCGTTAGGTAGCACTCCGCAATCCCACCGTGAGTGGGCCAGGCCTTGCTTCCATTAATCACATATTCATCCCCTTCAAGTTTTGCAATCGTTTTAATCCCAGCCCCATGAAGAAGGGGATTCTCACTATCTGCGCCACCTGCTTCGTCAGTCATGGAAAGACAGGCATAGGCTAACTTCCCCTTACAGAAAGCAGGAATAAACCTATCCATCACCACCTTATTTCCAACAACTACAGCAGGGCTAAGGATAAGGCCAGCATTGATGCCTACAGATAAACTTATCCCAGCGTCCCCCTTTGCCAATTCTTCACAGATAATTCCTAAGGCCGTCATAGAACCATGGCGCCCCCCACCATACTCCACAGGATACCCATCAGATTGAACCCCCATATCAACCAGTTTTTGATGAACCTCTTCCACCTTATGATAGTCTCTTTCCAGCTCTTTGGTCCGGGGGATGATCTCTTTATTCGTAAATTCCCTTATGGAGTTTCGAATTTGAAGTTCTTCTGGTGATAAAAGATGCTCTAAGTTCATGCCTCCCTCCCAGTTTGTTAAGGTGATGAATTTTGTTGATTAAATGGGGCATTTAGAAAGAATTAGAGATTATTTTTCTCCATGGAAAACTTCATCTCCCAGTATGGCATACCCATCTGCTGCCCAATTGGAGAAGAATTTTGGAAAGAAATCCTTCTGATAGCTCTCTGAGGCTACATCCTTCATCCATTCCTCTTTGCTGGTGATCTCTAAGATCCCTACGAACTTAAAAGGGGATTTCGTTTCAACAGGAGGTTCACCTTTCTGACCATCCCACTTCCTTCCTCCTATCATCTTGAGAAGGGTAAAACTCTTGGTTGATTTAAGGTTTAATAACAGAGGACCTTTAAATTCATGGACCCATTTGATATAATCTTCATCCTTTATTCCGTCCTTCAAATTATAAAGAATAATTTGCTTTGGCATGATCTGAGACCTCCTTTTTCATTTAATGGAAAGACATTCCTCCGTCATGGACTATTAATTGGCCTGTGATGAAATTACTGTCATCACTGGCAAGAAAGATAGCTGTTCCCACAAGATCCTCAGG
>JBBIRT010000201.1:0-4476 GCA_037441725.1 Deltaproteobacteria bacterium
GCATTCAAAAGTTTTGGAATTACACCTCTCCATTCATTCTTGGAAGTTTTTCAGACATCTCCAAAAAACCCTTGACAAACTTAAAAAGGATGTTATATTGGTAAAAAGTTTAGTTTATTAAACTTATTTCTTTCTAAACTGTCTTACAGATTACTAAACAATTTTCTTCGTATACTGTGTTTAGGGTTTTATGAAGATTGGAGAACGGATTCGGAATTTGAGGCAGCTCAGCAACCTGACCCAGGAGGAATTGGCTGCGCGAGCAAATCTAACCAAGGGGTTTATCTCTCAAATTGAAAGGGACCTCACCTCCATCTCTCTGGACAGTTTAATCCAGATTCTCGAGGCCCTGGATGAAAACATTTCTGACTTTTTCCGAGAGGCCTCAGAGGAGAAGATCGTCTATCGGGAGAAAGACCGGGTCGAAATTGAAAAAGAAAAGATCCAAAAATTTGAACTTCTGGTGCCGGGCAGTACCAATCGACGTTTAGAACCAGTTCTCCTGACCCTCCGGAAAGGGGAATCAACGCCTAAGGAGAAACCCCACGAAGGAGAGGAATTCGGTTTTGTCCTCAGAGGAAGGGTTAACCTTCGTTTTGGAAGAGAAATTCTGAAACTTAAAAAAGGGGAATGCTTTTACCTTTCGGCAGAGAAGGAGCATTGGCTTCATAATGGTGCCTCGAAGGAAGCGGTGATCCTTTGGATCAGTTCCCCCCCTTCTTTTTAATAGATGAATATCAAATCTTAAAAAGGAGAGGAGCAGTGATTATCAAAACACCTACCCACTATTTTTTGGTCTCTGGAGCCTCAGAGGGATTTACTCCCTTGAATGCCTTTGATGGAGCCCTTCTCTGTGCAGGGATAGGGGATACGAATATCGTTAAAATGAGTAGCATCGTCCCCCCTCGATGTCAACTCATGGCTCCTGTGCCTCTCCCTCCCGGGGCTTTAATTCCTACTGCTTACGCTTCGATCACCAGTGATGTCCCTGGTGAAATCATCTCTTCTGCTGTGGCCGTGGCCCTCCCTAAGGAGCCAGATTATCCAGGATTGATCATGGAATATTCTGCCCGAGGTCCAAAGGCAGAGGTTGAGGAAATGGTTCGACGAATGGCCATAGAAGGCATGAAGTTACGATTGCGGGAGATTCATGATCTGATTTCCATTGCCGTTGAACACAAAGTTCGTAGGGTGGGAGCCACGATCGCTGCTGTCGTCTTATGGGATCGTGAGGAGATGGGATAAGAGGATAGGTTTGATTTAATGGTTAGAATGAATCTCCCTTTTATAGAGTCAAACTTCCTCTCTGCAACTGCCTCTTTTGAAAAAAGCCAATCCGTAATCCTTGGATGTCCCTATGATGGTTCAGCCTCTTTTCGACCTGGGGCCCGATTTGGGCCCTCTTCGATCAGAAGGGCCTCCTGGGGGATAGAAACCTATAGCCCCTATCTCCACAAAGACCTCACCCATCTTTCTATTCATGATATGGGAGACCTTGAACTTCCCCCAGGAGAAAAAAACATCTCCTTTGATTTGATCCGGAAAGCTGTTGGCAAAATCCTTTCAGGTAAAAAATTCCCAATCCTTTTGGGAGGAGACCATTTGATCACCCTTCCGACTCTGAAAGAAATGATCAAAATCTTTCCTCGACTTCATCTCATTCACATTGATGCCCACACCGATTTAAGGGAAGACTATTTGGGAGAATCTCTTTCTCATAGTACTGTGATCAGGAAGGCCATTGACCATTTGGGTGAGGGGAGGTTGTTTCAAATCGGAATTCGGGCTGGAACAGAAGAAGAATTTAAATTAGCCAAAAAGATGAAATCCCTTCTCTCATTAAACCCGAGGGCATTAGAGACCATGATCAAAAAAATTGGAAACCATCCTGTCTATATCACCCTTGACCTCGATGTATTTGATCCAAGCCTTCTGCCAGGAGTGGGAGCTCCTGAACCAGGCGGTCTAACCTTCAAGGAATTTATCTTTCTCCTTAAGAAACTCCAGAAACTGAATGTGATTGGATTTGATATGGTAGAGCTGACCCCGGATTATGATCCCACCCAGATCTCCTCCATCACAGCATCAATCATTTTAAGAGAGATGATCCTAACCTTTTCCTTAAGCACTCTTTAAAAATGATCCAAGGTCAGGGTTATGACTAAGGCGACGAAACTCGTTTCTTAATTCGTTACAGGGTTACGTCAAGTTCTTAAGACGAAAGACTTAAACTGGTGGGCGATACAGGCGTCGTCCCCATAGCCATTAGACAGAACCTATATTTTCTACCTAATGTGACGGAATTCTCAAACGACCCTCCACTTCTTCAAGATCAAACCACCACTTCTTTTTCTCATCGGGCTTCCCATATCCAAAAAGATCATCTGCCCAAACAGCCACACTCCTGGCCAGAGAAGAATGTCTAACAGTCCAGCCAACTGCCCGATGGAAAAGAGTGTATGGCTTATTGGCAGGACAGACCTTGATACAGGTGCCACAACCAGCTCCTTTCTGATTCCCAACCCGCATGGAAGTACATTTCTCTATATCGGTAGGCCACCGTTCATAACCATTATAGATAACCTTTTCCCCTGAACTAATTGCACCTGAAGGACATTCCCTGGCACATTTCTTACACTTGGAGCAAAAGTCCTGTAAACCAAAATCAATCGGTTTGTCCACGGCAAGGGGTAAATCAGTGGTGACCACGGCTGCTTTAAACCTCGGACCTAAAAAAGGATGAAGCACACAATCTCCAAACCGACACATCTCCCCTAAACCGGCCCAGAGAAGGATAGGTGGGACAACGACCTGATAATTTCTTGCATGATGGGCTCTTGCAGGATAACCCAGTCTGCGAATATAATCTGCCATGATACAGGCAATAAAACCTGATGTGGAGTAAGCCAAGAAACTCATCGAATTACTGATCCAGTCATGTCCATTAAAGGCCTCTGCAGTCTTTGAATCCTGATCAACCAGTATCCCAATGGCATATTGATGGTTTAGCTCTATAGGCTCACCATTGGGAAAACTATGGGTATAAACAGCGTAAGGGGGCAATTTACAGATCCCTACGGCATCAGCCCTCAGGAAATAGGCCAATTCTTTGATATGCCGAGATAACTTTTCTGGATCCTCAGGAACCGGGGCTTTTTGGGAGGCCACCAGCCCATCCACCACATCCTTTAAATAAGCGGCCATCCATGATAAGGATGCGGAAAGGGGGTGCTTGGGGACAAACCTTGATCTTTCCCTTTTTAGCTTCTCACCAAAATCCCCTCGAGCGGCCCGATTAAAGCCACTCTCTCGTTCATCCACCCTTTTGACCTTATCCTCCATGATCATGGTGGTGGGTCTTTCCACCCTTTTTAAAGTATGAACAGGAAAAGGTTCAAAATTTCTTTTGTGGTAACCACTCATCTCTGCCTCCTTTTGATCTTTGATTGTTAGACCCATATCATCAATAGAAAACAATGTCAAGGAGGAGGGTGGATCCTCAGGTATAATTCTTCTAAGGTTTTGACAAGGATGAAATAGAAATGTTAAAAAAGAGCAAAAGCTCTTAGTCTAATTTATAAAGAAGAAAAACATGACTATGGAATGAGTTCTAAACCAAAGAGAAAGGAGGAATTGAGGATGGCAAGAGGTTATATGGGAAGAAACCTGTTAGTGGATTTGACGAAAAAAGAGCTACAAGAAGAACCTCTCGATGAAAAACTCTGCCGCGACTTTATCGGAGGCTATGGCCTGGGCGCAAGGATTTTATTCAGTCGCCAAAAACCAGGGGTGGACCCTCTGGGTCCCGAGAATATCTTGGGTTTCACAACAGGGATCCTAACAGGAACACCTGCCATATCTGCCTCAAGATATATCGTGGTGGGAAAATCCCCTCTTACAGGGGGGTGGGGAGATGCCAATTCCGGGGGGTATTTTGGCCCTCATCTGAAATTTGCAGGTTTTGATTCAATCTTTTTTACCGGCATTTCAGAAAAACCAGTCTATCTCTTTATTAATCATGGGAAAGCTGAGTTAAGGGATGCCTCTCATCTCTGGGGAAAGGACACCTTTGAAACAGAAGACATTCTTCGTTCTGAATTGGGAAAGGATGTCGAAGTGGCCTGTATTGGCCCTGCTGGAGAAAAGGTCTCTCTCATCGCAGCAGTGATGAATAATAAAGGGAGGGCTGCTGGCCGCTCGGGATTAGGAGCGGTCATGGGTTCAAAGCGGCTCAAAGCCATTGCTGTAAAAGGAAATATGAAAATCCCCATGGCTAATGAGGAAAAAGCACAGGAATTGAGAAAGAAATATTTGGGGGAATTGACCGGACATTATGAGATGATCAGCAAATATGGCACTCCAGCCATTGTGGTCATGTGCGCCGAAAGTGGTGATACCCCGACAAAAAATTGGGCAGGCACTGCCGTAATCGATTTTCCCAATTATGCCCTTCTTGGGGCCGAACCTGTCATCGAA
>JBBIRT010000202.1:0-4389 GCA_037441725.1 Deltaproteobacteria bacterium
CTGAACCATCAGCAGAGTTTTAAAGGAAAAAGAGATTCGCCAATTCGCCGAAAACCGCACCCGCCACCTGGTCTTGGAGGCGTGGGATAATTTCAACACACAGCTTTAAACTCATTCCGAAAGCAGAGACTCCTGGATACTCAGAAAGGGATTGATTCTACTAGGGCCCTTGGTTGGCGAGAATTTGAGGAACTCGTAGGAGAGGCATAAAGACGACAGGGGTATACGGTCATCGAAAACACTACTCCAGGATCAGACGAGTGGATTGATTTGGTGCTCAAGAAAGATGGTAAACTGGTGTTGGTCCAATGCAAGCAGTGGAAATCAGCCAAGGTAGGTGTCAATATCGTCCGGGAGCTTCTTGGAGTAATGACGGCAAAACATGCAACCAGCGCATCCTGATAACTTAGGGGGTGTTCACTCAGGAGGCAAAGAATTTCACGGCGGACAAGCTTATCGATTTAGTTGGTGGAACTTACCTCCTTCAATTGGTTGGTAATCTTTAGAAAAAAGAGAGCCCTCGCCGAAGCCGGCACTGGCCAATGTGTGTCCTCAGTGTGGGAGTCGGTTGGTCCTTAGAACTGCTCAAAGAGGTCAAATGCCGGACGGAAAGTTTTGGGTTGCTCCTGTTTTTCGAAGTGTAGGCTCACCAAACCTTTGAACGATATTAATAATAATGACATGGACATGGGGTATGGATTTGGTTCTTTGCCCAGGGATACCACATTATCCGAGGTATGTTCAGGTGCCTTTTATATGATTATTAGGCTTAATTATTGAGATTTAGCTCAGACCTCATACTCCCTCCCCACCAAGCTCGACAACCTCCCCCCCCTCCATTACTCCCGAATCCTTTCCCTTACCCCTTAATTCCCTGAGACCAATACCGGTGATCAATCCATCTGGCTATCTCTCCTAAACTCACTCCATGCCTTCTTCTCCCTTCAAGCGAGCCTATTCTCAACCCTTTCTCTCACCTTCTCGACAAATGCTTCGTCCCCAAGAACCCTCTGATCCACTGTCAGATAAAAATCTTCCCTTGAAATCCTCTCCCCTCTTCTCATATACTCACGGTAAAGTCTACGCCCAAATGTCAATATTTAAGTCTGCTTCCAAAGCTCAAAACCTCTTGAGAAACTTTTATTCTTCAATTAACATTTGGGCAGATCTTAGCTTTTGAAATCGAGGAGATGATGGGAAGGGTGACTGGGACAGAGGATTCAACTGTAAGCGTAAATTAAAGACATTCAAGGAAGAGACTCGAAGGGAACATTGGGCTGAAGAGGCAAATTGGGCAATGAAAGGTAAAAATCCATTATTTGAAAAATTAAAGATTTGATCTCATCCCCATTCATGGGGTTACGGCTCGATGAAAAAAATGCCACTGAACGCCAACTGAAGAATCAGAAATTTCTTGACATCGGGGAGGAAACTTCTTAAGGCCAACCCATAGCGATTGCCCGACACATGGACGCTCCTGGAAAAACCATTTAGAAATAACATGGTTCACTTTTTTAGAAGGCAAATTTTTAATGGATCCTCAACGGATTGAAAGAATTGATAAGGCAGGCCAACCATTCACTATTGGGATCTGCTGCCAAGAGGACTATCCATGCCTTTTAGACATGTACCTCCATTTTTCTCCCAAACCCGCCTCCCAGGGCCTTCCCCCTGAAGATCCAGAAATCTGCCAAAACTGGTTAAAGAATCTCTTTGCCATAGGCATCAATCTTCTCGCATGGAGAGGGAATCAGGTCATTGGGCATGCGGTTTTCATTCCTGATCCGAACAGCAAATCTGGGGAGTTTATCGTCTTTGTAGATCAAGATCACAGAGACCTTGGAGTCGGAACCGAACTCACTCGCCTTGCCCTAAAAAGATCAAAACAACTTGGTTTTGAGTCGGTCTGGCTTACGGTCCCGTTAACCAATTTTGTTGCGATTAAACTCTATAAAAAATTTGGCTTCGAATTCGTCGACCGAGACCCTTATGAGAGGGTGATGAAAATCGAATTGAACTCAATCTGTGAACAGGAACCTTTAGGAGATTTGTAATCTGCTCTGTTTTATAGCCTCTTCAATCTCGTTTAAGATTGCAGGATCGTCGATCGTGGATGGAATGGTATAGCTCTCTTCATCGGCAATCTTTCTCATCATTCCTCTTAAAATCTTTCCAGAACGGGTTTTGGGCAAGCGGGGAACTATCACCACTTCTTTAAAACTTGCCACTGCACCAATTTGATCTCTCACCATTTGAATAAGCTCTTTTGAAATCTCCCCATGATTCCTATTGACATGGGATTTTAAGACCACAAAGCCTAATGGGAGTTGCCCTTTGAATTCATCCTTTCGGCCCACGACGGCGCATTCAGCCACATCAGGATGTTTGGCAAGGACTTCTTCCATTGCCCCTGTAGAGAGACGATGGCCTGCCACATTAATGACATCATCCGCTCTCCCCATAATATAGACATTTCCTTCTGCGTCGATATAACCCCCATCCCCACTAAAGTAATATCCTGGAAAGACATCCAGATAGGTGGTTTTAAATTTCTCGTCCTTCTGCCAAAGGGTTAGCAGGTTCCCTGGAGGGAGAGGAAGTTTAATGACCACAACCCCTTCGACGGAGGGAGGCAAAACCCTTCCATTCCCATCCAAAATTTTAATTTCATATCCTGGCATTGGTTTTGTGGGAGAACCTGCTTTAATAGGAAGAGGGTCCAATCCCATACAGTTTCCCACAATCGCCCATCCCGTTTCCGTTTGCCACCAGTGATCCACCACAGGTCTATCTAACAATCCGCTGGCCCAATAGTAAGTATCTGGATCAAGCCTCTCGCCAGCAAGAAAGAGATATTTAAAGTGAGAGAGGTCATATTTTTTAAGAAAGGCTCCTTGAAGATCTTCTTTTTTTATCGCCCTGATGGCGGTAGGGGCTGTAAAGAGGACTTTCACCCCATGTTCTGATATCACTCTCCAAAAAGCACCTGCATCGGGTGTCCCAACGGGTTTCCCCTCATAGACCACAGTGGTACATCCATAAAGGAGGGGACCATAAACGATATAAGAATGGCCAACCACCCAACCCACATCAGAGGCTGCCCAAAAGACATCCCCAGGTTCGACTCCATAGAGGTATTTCATGGTCCATTTTAAAGCCACCGCATGACCTCCGTTGTCTCGGACAACCCCTTTCGGCTTTCCGGTCGTTCCTGAAGTGTATAGGATATAGAGTGGATCAGTGGAAGAAACGGAAACACAATCAACGGTTGGACCATGGGCTAATTCTTTTTCCCAATCAACATCTCTTCCTGGGATGAACGTTCCTTGGAACTGGTCTCGTTGATAGATGATGCATTTCTCAGGTTTGTGAGTCGAGAGCTCTATGGCCCTGTCCAAAAGAGGTTTATAGGGAATGAGTTTTTTCCCTTCTATTCCACAAGAGGCAGAAACTATCACTTTTGGCTTTGCATCATCAATTCGAAAGGCCAGTTCATTCGGTGCAAATCCTCCAAAAACAACAGAGTGGATGGCTCCTATTCGGGCACATGCAAGCATGGCAATGATCGCCTCTGATATCATTGGCATATAAATGATGACCCGATCTCCTTTGCCCAAACCAAAAGAACGGAGCACCCCAGCAAATTTTGAAACGAGATCTAAAAGTTCCTGATAGGTAATTTTCTTAATTTGATTGGTCACAGGACTATCATAGATGATGGCGAGTTGTTTGCCTCTTCCTAAAAGGACATGATAATCTAAGGCGTTATAGCAAGTATTTAATTCTCCACCCGTAAACCACCGATAAAAAGGTTTTTGGGAATCATCAAGAACCTTTTGGTATGGTTTAAACCATTCAATCTCTCGGGCCACCCTTCCCCAGAACTGCTCTGGATTCTTTATCGACTCTTCATATTCCTGTGAATAAGAGTTTTTCATTTTTACCTCCGGAACTCTTTGTAAAATAACGTTAACGTTAACGCAATAAATTAAAAAATTCAACCAGGGGTATATGCAATTAAGGTTAGGAAATGGGTAATGCTTTCAAGTCTTATAAAAGAAAAAACTTCCCTTACGTTAAAAACCTCGACAACCCCTTGTTTTAAAGTTGTGGGATGAACTGAAAGGAAAATAACTGATGGAAATAAAAGAAGCCTCCTAAAATTACCGATAACCATTTCCGTTCATGGGAGGAGGATTTTGATGACCATGATGATAATTCCTAAATACTGCCTGCCCTCTTCCTAATCAAAGAAGAAGGGTTAATCGCATTCAATGGTCTTAAAGCGGATTCGAGTCCCTCTCTGTTCTGCAACATCCCAGCAAGAGATCTCTAAAGAGACCTCGGCCTCTTTTCCTTTAATCTTGACTGACAGTATCCCTCCATGGT
>JBBIRT010000203.1:0-4347 GCA_037441725.1 Deltaproteobacteria bacterium
TAAGGGAAAATCTTCAAAAACTCCTTGAGGTGATACTGGTGATTTCCCAGGCTTTTGAAGAAGGAAATAAGGTCTTCTTTTTTGGAAATGGGGGAAGTGCTGCTGATGCTCAGCATCTTGCATGTGAATTTGTTAACCGGTTTATCATGGAACGTCCCCCCCTCCCTGCCATTGCCCTTACAACTGACACCTCTATTCTTACAAGTGTGTCTAATGATGTTGCCTTTAGTGAAGTCTTTGCCAGACAACTGAGAGCCCTCGGGAAAGAAGGAGACATTGCCATCGGAATCAGTACCAGTGGAGCCTCATCAAATGTGGTTAAAGCCTTTGAGGTGGCAAAAGAGATGGGAATGAAAACGATTGCCCTCACAGGTCATGATGGCGGTCTGCTCAGGAAGCTTGTAGATTTCCTCCTGATCGTTCCTTCAACCAGCACCCCTCGTATCCAAGAGACCCACATCCTGATCGGACATATCCTTTGTGAAATGGTAGAACACTCTCTCTTTTTCAAGGTAAACCCATAATGGTAATGGAATCGCCAGGAGATTTTAATATTAGAATTCACTCTTCAGAAAATACCAATTTGGATGGAATGGACCCATGATAGAATGCCATATTGAAAAGAATAAAAAACGATGTACCTGTACCTATGAGCCTTGTTCCCGGAAAGGAAAATGTTGCGAGTGCATAAGCTATCACTGGCAGATGAAACAGCTTCCAGGATGCTTCTTCACTCCTGAGGGGGAGCGATCTTACGATCGTTCCATCCAAAGATTTATTGCAGAAAACCAACGGCGATAAGTTCTGAATGAGGGCAGGAATCCCTGCTTTTTAAGATTATGGGAATGGCGCCATTCAGGATTTATTATTTGAACGATGGAAATAAAGTTTGAGCGATATCATCTCCAATCGGATTTCCGTTCCCCACTAAAAGGATTTGAACCTGTCTCCGTCCCAACAGAAATCCGAATCGATCCTCTGACACAGCGACGGGTAAGGATCCTTTCTTTCGGTCTGCCTTCTGCGGGGAAATTTGATTTCTCAAAATTGATTGAGGAATCCAAAGGGTGTATCTTCTGTCCGGAAAATGTTCTCACAAAAACCCCCAAATTCTTAGAAGAGGTGATTCCAGAGGGAAGACTCCAAATCAGAGAGGCGATTGGTTTTCCTAATCTGAATCCAGTTGGGACTTATAGCAGTGTCATTGTTCTCTGTCACAGCCATTTCTTGGATCTTGCTCAATTCACCCCTCAGATTTATCAGGATGGACTTTCCGTAGCCATCGCAATCATTAAGAGGACAATGAACTATGACCCAAACGCACAGTACTGGTATATTCACCAAAACTACCTCTTCCCATCCGGGAGCACCATCCTTCATCCTCATCTTCAGGTGATTGGGGATCCTATTGCCACCAATGAAATGGAATTACTATTAAATAGATGTTCCGCCTATTTCCAAAAGAATAAAACTTCCTACTGGAGCGACCTTATTCAGACAGAGAAGGAATTGGGGAAAAGATATATCAACCATATCGGTCCAATCCATTGGATTGCCCCTTTTGCCCCAATAGGAAACAATGAAATTTGGGGTATAGTGGAAGGACATGGAGCCGTCACCACATTAAATGAGGGTGAAATCTCTTCCCTTGCCTATGGAATCATCTCTGTTTTGAAATATTACAAGGATAAAAACCTCAACAGCTTCAATTTCTCAATCTCCTCCTTCTCTAATGACCCATCATTTCAACTCATTATTCGAATCATCTCTCGATCCCCAATCCAGCCCTACTACCCAAATGACTGGCCCTCATTTAAGCTTCTACAATCTGAACCAACCCTAAACACGGTCCCAGAGGAGCTCTGTCGTGAAATTCAACCATACTTTCAATCCTTGGACCTCTGAAGGTTCTCTTCAATATGACCAAATTCATTCTGAGGTTGACCTTCTGTTACGTTTGAAGCTAAAACAAAGGAGAACGAAATGAACGAAGATCAAGAGATAGAAAGGGATGATACCTTGTTAGAGTCCTCCCCCTATTCTTCCACCTATAAGTCTATCAAAACGAGGGGCAATAAATCTCTTTATATCCTTCTTGGCATCCTACTAATTTTAATCTTTATTGGAGGGATCACCTACTTTCTTAAGAAAGGATTGACAGAAGGGGAGACCCCACCATGGCAAACCAATATGAATCATCTGGAGCTTAAGATCGCTGATCTCGAGAGGCAGATCACAGAGCTTCAGTCAAAGATTCCCTCATCGGTTATAGACCCAGACCTCTTACAGCGGCTTGAAGGTCTTTCAAAAAGGGTGGAGGCATTAGAGAAAATAAAAGCACCACCGGTTGAGTCGAAGGTAAAGCCTCCTCCCCCAAAAAATCTGGCTCCAACTAAAAAACAATACCATTGGGTTCAGAGGGGAGAGACCCTTTATACTATCAGTAAGAAATATGGTATCAGTATCGATGAGCTTCAAAAACTTAATCACCTTTCTAAGGGTCAATCCCTTCATGTTGGCCAAAAACTTCTCATTTCAAAATGAGATTGATTTATCCCTGAAGGGATGATAAGAATGCCTCAAAAGGCAATTCCTTAAAAACTTTTCCGACCCTCCACGCTCACTTAGAAATATTTATCTTCATGAAATTTAAGGTGCATTTAAACCGAGGAACAAGATGGAACGGGTTGCAGCCATTGATGTTGGGACGAATACGATTCTCCTTCTCATTGCAGAGGTTGAGGGAGAAAAGATCAAACCTCTCCTTGAAAAAGAAAGGATTGTCCGATTAGGTGAAGGGATTCAAAAGAATGGTAAACTTCTGAATGAAGCAATGGAAAGGGGAATTCAATCCCTGACCCAATATCTTGGAGATTGCAAAACCTTTGGAGTTCAAAAGATCTTTGCTGTTGGTACCAGTGCTCTCAGGGAAGCAAAAAATGCAAAAGATTTTATTGAGAGGGTCAAAAGTGAATTGAATCTTTCCATCGAAGTCATCTCGGGAGAGGAGGAAGCCCAACTCTCCTTTCTGGCCGTGGAAAAGAATATTCATCTACCGATTCATGAGCCACGATTAGTGGTGGATGTGGGCGGTGGGAGTACAGAATTCATCTTTGGAGTAGGAGGCCAAATTAATTATTGGAGAAGTCTTCCCATGGGCTCAGTGCGGTTGACAGAAGAATTTCTTCACTCCAACCCTGTTCAGGAAGAAGAAAGGCTGGAGATGGAAAGGAGAATTAGGAGACTACTGGATGGCCTCCCTCCCCCCCAAGAATCTTTCACCATGGTAGCGGTGGGTGGAACAGCCACAACCTTAGCCTCAGTGGCACAAGGGCTTAAGGAATTCATCCCTGAGAAGATCCACCATTTTATTCTAAAAAAAGAAGCCCTGAGGGACCAGCTTCTTCTCTATCGCTCCAAAACCATTGAGGAGAGAAAAAGGATCCCAGGTCTTCTTCCTGCCCGGGCAGAGGTCATCTTAGCCGGAGGAACCATTCTTTATTTAGCCATGGAAGTACTCAGGTGTCCCTCGGTCCTCATCAGTTGCCATGGAGTAAGATATGGTCTTCTCTACAGGAAGCTTAACCTTGAACAATTGATTCTTGCCTAACATTCCAAGACTTCTCAAACATCGAACCCTTTACAAACTCTCTAATTTCCCTTTTAATCGATCTATCTCAACCTTTAGATGCATCAAGCTGTTCTCTATTTCCAGGATCTTCTCACGCTCTGCACGGACGAAACGGGTATAGGGGGCAATCGCTTCCCGAATACGTTCGATGCTATGATTGATCTCCCTTTCAAACTGCCCATGTAAGGTTTGGATGAGTTGAGTGCGTACCGCAGAAATCTTTTCATTCAGCTTCTTCTTTCCCTGCCGACGTTTGGTAGGAATGATGAAAAGCCCGAGAGTGGCAAGGAGGCCAGCCATGACCACGCCTGTTACATCGGCAACTGCCGTTGTAGCGATTGCTGTAATCAATGCTCCTAAACCCAGGGCTCCTGCTCTAAAGGCTGCGGATGCGGCAACCGCCAAACGAGCATTTTCAGCTATCATTTTAGATTCCTGTCTCTTATCATAACCCTCAACCACCCGTCTGGCCTCCCTGGCAACTGCTTCAATGAGACACTCACGATCATACTGAAAACTACTCGGACCAAATTCTCCTACGATTCGGTCTCTGTGTTCATGCTGTCGGGCAGAAAGGTGCTCGGTGATGGCCTGCCACTGGCGAAGATCAAATTCGACCATCCAGTCGATCAAATCATTCACCTTTGCTTCAATTTGTTGGGGTGCCTCTGCTACCACCTGCCGTTCAAACTCCTGCTGAACCCGTGTCTTGCTCA
>JBBIRT010000204.1:0-4042 GCA_037441725.1 Deltaproteobacteria bacterium
CAATAGGGTTTTGTTCAAAGAGGATTGGACCAATCACTGGAAGATTTCTTAACCAGGGGATAGGCATATGGGGAACCAGAGGACCTGGCACATGGGCATAGGGGTTTCCAAATACATAGGCCATATCCCGGCATAATAGGGTCAGCACAAACCCTGTCGCAACCTGGGGTTGATGGAGAGTTAGACTTACGAATGCAATGATGAATGCAATAACGGCCCCCACTATCATCCCAGCAAAATAGCCTGCAATGATACTCTCCGTCTTCAAGGCAACCACAAAACCGATCATCGCCGTAAGCAGAATAGAGCCATCAAGTGAAAGATTAATGACCCCGGCCTTCTCTGTGAGGGTCTCCCCTAAAACTGCAAACAGAATGGGTGGGGAGGCAGCCAGGATGGAGGCGATAAGAATGGAGAGGTCCATCATTTAAATTTCCTTACGGGATAGGAGTCGTGATCTGAAACCCTGCACGATTAAAACCAAAAGCACGAACAATCCCTGGATCACTCCACCCAGGGACGAATCCAGTTGCCTCTGGAGGGCAAGTTGTAAACTTCCCATCACAATGGCAGCAAAGAAAAAGGAGATAAAGATACTCCAAAAGGCATTGAGATTCGCAAGAAGCACAACGAGGATAGCTAAAAAACCATACCCACTTGAAATGAGGGGAAAGAGGTTATGCCTTGCGCTTGTTCCAACGACCAGCACCCATCCTGCTAAACCTGCCAAACCGCCACATAGGGCAAAGGCGAATAACATCCTTTGGCCTATGGGGATTCCCATCAAGAATGCGCTGCGGGGGTTCTTTCCGATCGCTTTCAATTGCAGACCCAAATAGGTTCCCCGTAAAAGGCCTGCAACCATAACAATGGCCAACAATCCAATCATAATCTCTATGGGACTGACTTGAAACCACTTCCATGCAGGCAACCAAAGGGAAGGAGGAAATGGCTCTGTCCCACTGGTTGAGCCAATCCCTGGCCTCTTCCACGGACCTAATACCAAGTAAACCGTCAGGCTCCCGGCAATAAAGTTTAGACCTAAGCCCCCAAAGATTTCATTGACATTTCCATAGAGTTTAAGACCGCCTGCAGCCATTCCCCATAAGGCCCCCCCGAAAAGACCTGCCAATGCCGCAACCAATAAAACCAAAAAAGGAGGCAAAGAATTCTGTAAGGTTTGCATCACCCCTGTGGCAAATACCACCCCCATCACGACCTGACCTTCTATCCCAATATTCCATAACCCGGCAGCAAAGGTGATCAACAAACCAGCAGAACATAGCAGAATAGGGACCCACGCAGTCATCACATAGGCAAGCTTGGTTGAAGAGTCAAAAGCCCCTGATAAGATGAGGCCAAATGCATCCAGGGGCGATGTACCCACCATGAATAAAATGACAGCGCTAAGGAGGATCGCAACGATGATAGCTGAAAATCGAAGAAACCACTCTGTTCTCCTATTCTCAGAATGGACTTTAAGGGTACGATTCAAATCCTTTCCCTCCGATGAACTCACCCAATTGTGTTCCTGTAACAAGGTGGGTTTTTAAAATTTGAACACGCCCATTAAAAAAGACCAAAATCCGGTGACTGTGATTTAGTAATTCGTCCAACTCCGAAGAGATATAGAGGATCGCCGCTCCCTCCTGGGACCTATTGGATAGAATCTGCCAAATATAGTTGGTGGACTCGAGGTCTAAGCCACGTGTGGGATGCTCCAAGAGCAAAATCTTTGAATGGCGAGGGAGCAAAGAGAGTAACATGCGTTGCTGATTCCCTCCCGAAAGTTCTTCAACCAATGAGAAGGGCTGACCCCTGATTTTATATTCATGAATCCGTTGGCTGGCAATCTCCTTAACCTTGGACCAGTTAACCCAAAAAGGAGGATGACGATCCATCAAGGCAAAGTGTTCCATAAGGTTCATCCCTGGGATGAGGCCCTCTTCTAATCGCCCTGCTGAAATATAGATCACTCCCTCTTTGAGGTATCGAGAGTAGGGTTGGCCAGTCATCTCTCTATTGCCAATATGGATATGACCTGACTTTGGCCGAATCAATCCCGCACAGGCCTTTAAGAATAACTGCTGACCACTGCCTTCCAAACCAGCCAAACCAATGATTTCCCCTTCATGGATTTGGAGGTTGAGGTCTTTTAGTTCAAGTCTCCAATCCCTTAAGGTTAAGTGGTTCAGCTCAAGAATTTTATTTCCAAGTGGAAATGATGGCCGTTTCCCAAAGGTGATCTTCTGTCCAAACATCATCTCGACAAGTCTTTCAGTTGGACAGGGAAGATCACATTTTCCAGTCACTTTACCATGAGCCAGTACACTTACCCTGTTTCATAATTCATTCACCTCTTCGAGTTTATGTGAAACAAAAAGGACCGTTTTACCCTGATCGGTCAGCTTACGGAGGGCTGAAAACAGTTTTTCTCTCTGCTGAGCTGAGATTGCGGTGGTTGGCTCATCGAGGATTAAAAGGCGAGCTCCAATCCAGAGCAGACGAAGGATCTCAAGCTGTTGCCGCTCACCAATACTTAAGTTGGAAACCCATGCCTCGGGGTTAATTTTAAAATCAAATTGGTTGGCCAAATCTATCAGTTGGCCTCGGGTTTGATGACGATCTAACCTCAGGTGACCTGATTTGCCAAGCAGAAAATTGTCAATCACGGTGAGTGAAGGAAAATCGAGAGGGTCCTGATGGAGCATCCCAATGCCCATGGCTATTGCCTGAGAAGGGGAGGAGAATTTCACTGCCCTACCATCGATTAATATTTGACCCTCTTCGGGCAAGAGAAATCCTGAAAGCACCTTCATGAGAGTGCTCTTGCCTGCCCCGTTCTCCCCCAAGATCCCATGGAGGGTACCTGATTCCACGGATAATGTCACCCCATCATTAGCATGGATCTGTCCAAAATGTTTGTAAATGTTTATCAGATCCACTCTCATCTCTTATCACCATAAATAAAAGACGAATGACAGCAATTCTCTGGCTCATTCACTCAAAAAAGTTGCCATCATTCGTCTCATTTAAAAGCAAACAGAAAAAACTATTTACTGGCCCCTTCCATCCCTTTTAGGAGCTGTGGGAAATACCAGATCTGAAGATCCGTAGCCACTTCGCCTTCTTTGAGATAGGGTTTTCCATCCTGAAAGTTCAAAGGACCCTTGAAAAGATTGATCTCGCCACTTGCTAATCCTTTGATAAAAAGATCTAACTTTTCAGCATTCTCAGGACTGAGGGCCTTTCCCTTGACGAACCCTATCGCACTGGTATCGGGGTTATTGATATCGTTCCAGTCTGGACCATTCCAATCCCAAAATTGTGCCCACTTCCCATCCATTACCATCCTGACCGTTTTTAAAAATGCTGGTCCCCAGTTAAAATAGGGTACACCCAGACAAACGTCCTCTGCCTCACTACACCCCTCTTGATAGTCATACTGAATGGCCCAGACCCTTTTCCCTGCTTTCACTCTTTTATTAGCTTCCAGCAAAGCCTCTGTCGTATCAATGCCTGAAATGACCACATCATAACCTGTATTGTAAAAATCAACCGCCACTTTGGCAGGATCAAGGGTCTGGCCTGGAATATTAAACCAGAAGCCAATCCAGGTGACCTTAAACTTTAACTTCTTCGGATCCTTTTTTAGGATATGGGTCCAGGCGTAATGAGCTCCTAAGTAAGCAGAGGCAGCAAGACGTCTCGTCTCATCATTAATCAGAGGACCGAGGTAACCGATCTTTCCAGTCTTGGTCGTCAATGCGGCTGCACAACCCGCAATCATCTTCCCATACTCCATCCGGCCCATAAAATTACTTAAGTTCTTTGGGGCCTTATAGTCTTTCCCTTCTCTCCAAGCATGATCTCCAGAAACATTGACAAATGGGATCTCAGGATGTTTTTGAGCGGCTTCAAGCGTACCATCCTTAAAATCATCGGATGTCGTGAAGATGACCTTGGCCCCTTTTGAAATCAAATCCTCTGAGACCTGTGGGACAGTCACTCCTGGTTTGGCCCCTGGATTGACATTGTCTAT
>JBBIRT010000205.1:0-4004 GCA_037441725.1 Deltaproteobacteria bacterium
GGGCATGGCCGCGAAGATTACCATCGTAGAAGTTGATCAACTGGTTCAGCCTGGAGAGCTTGATCCAGAAGCAGTCATTACTCCCCATATCTATGTCAATCGAATTGTGGAGGTGCCAAGATGAAGATGCGTCTCGATGAGCAAACCATTGCCCTGAGGGCAGCAAAGGAGTTCGAGGATGGAATGGTGATCAACTTAGGATATGGAATGCCTGCATTATGTGCCAATTTCATCCCTGAAGGGAGGACCGTTTTCTTTCAAAGTGAGAATGGGGTTTTGGGATACGGATCCCTTGGCACCGATGAGGAGAAGGATTATGAGCTGATCAATGCCTCTGACCAACCTGTGACCCGTCTTCCTGGAATGTGTTTCTTTGATAGTGCCGCTTCATTCGATATGATTCGAGGTGGGCATATTGATTTGGTGATTCTGGGTGCCTATCAGGTATCTGAAAAGGGGGATTTGGCCAATTGGGGGCGACCTGGTCGACCAGCGACAGGCATGGGAGGAGCGATGGATCTTGCAACAGGCTCAAAAAGGCTCATGGTCATGATGCTTCATACCACGAAGGAGGGAGAGGCAAGAATCGTGAAGCAATGCACCTTTCCCCTGACCGCAAAGAATTGTGTTAAGAAGATCTTTACGGATATTGCTGTAATCGATGTGACGGAAAAGGGACTTCTCCTTCGGGAGATTGCCCCTGGATGGACTCCTGAGGAGGTACAGGCCTTAACTGAACCAAGGCTTATCCTCGCGGAGGATTTAAAAGAGATTGAGCTTTAGCGATTTGAAATGGAAAGACTGAACAGAGGGGGAATGGATGATTAAAAAATTTGACCATGTTGGTTTCGTTGTTAAAGATACTGAGGAGGTATTGTCACTCTTCTCAAATCTTTTTGGATTTACCATCTCTGAGGCCTTAACCTTTCCAGAGGAAGGATTTAAATCAACCCTCATCTCCAAAGAGGGGGTTTCCCTCGAACTCCTTGAACCTATTGGATCAGAGGGAATCATCCAGAGGTTTCTTGAGAAAAGGGGTGAAGGGCTTCACCATATCTCCATTCAGGTGGATGATATTGAATCTGTCATGAGGTCACTGAAAGATAAGGGTGTCCAATTATTAAGTGACGAACCTCAAATCGTAAAGGGAACATCCAATAAGGGAGCCTTTATTCATCCTCGATCGACCCATGGAATATTGATTGAGCTGATTTCTCGAAAAAAGGTTTAAAGGGAGAGAAGCATCCTATGGTTTATCAAACCCTGAATTACCAAAAGGTCGATAAGGTAGCCATCATAAACCTTCAACCCTCAATTGATACTCAGGCAAAGATATCTCGATTATCCGATGAATTAGGTGAACTTGGGGATGCCATTTTCTGGGACAATGAGACACGGGTGGTCATTCTAACAGGAGTTGAGGCGATCTCGTTTCGACCTGAGGAGGTAACCCTCCCCTTGCCTTCGATTGCTGAGTCTATTGCAAAACTCGATAAACCTGTCATTGCTTCTCTAAATGGGGAGATCATTGGACAGGGTTTAGAACTGGCCTTAGCCTGTGATTTAAGGGTTGCCACAGAAGTTTCCTCATTTGGACTCCCTCATTTAAAGGTAGGCCTCATCCCTTGGGATGGAGGAACTCAAAGACTCTCACGATTGGTAGGGAGGGGAAATGCCCTCGAAATGATCCTTACGGGAAAGATCCTTGATGTTCAAGAGGCCTATCGAATAGGTCTGGTCAATCAGATTGTTCCTCAGGGAGACTTGAGGCCCACCGTAGAGAAAATGGCAAAGGAGATCGCTTCTAAGAGTCCAATCGCTATAAGGTATGTGAAGGAAGCGGTCTATCAAGGAATGGATTTGACTCTCGAACAAGGGCTCCATCTTGAGGCTGATCTCTACCTCTTGCTTCATACTACCCAGGATCGAACAGAAGGGATCCGTGCCTTTCGCGAGAAAAAAAGTCCCCATTTTGAAGGAAAGTGAAGAAACGGTTTTGAGAAACCATGGATTGCAACAGGTCTGTTAAAAAGGTTATAAAAAATGGGTGAATCTTTGAATGGATTTAAGACATTGATTTATGAGAAGAAGGGTTTTATTGCCCATATCACCCTTAATCGACCAAAGGCTCTCAATGTCTATAATATTCAGATGAGGGATGATCTTTATGAGGTCCTTTTTGCCATTAAGAATGATCCTGAGGTAAGGGTAGGAATTTTAAAGGGAGCAGGAGAGAAGGCGTTCTGTGCAGGAGCAGACCTAAACGAATTCCTTACCGCTCCTTCTCCAGTCATCGCCAGGCAGGTGCGGTTCGGACGGGATGTCTGGGGTTTATTTTTAAGTATCCCCCAACCCTTCATTGCAGCCGTTCATGGGTATGTTTTAGGTTCTGGAATTGAGATGGCCTTATGTTGCGATCTTAGAATCGCATCAGAAGATGTCCGGTTTGGTCTCCCCGAGGTGATGTTAGGTATCATTCCGGCTGCAGGTGGAACCCAAACCCTCCCAAGGGTTATTGGAAGGGCGAAGGCCCTTGAAATTTTGCTCACCAATCGTTGGGTGGAGGCTAAAGAAGCTTACGAGATTGGACTGGTCAATAAGGTGGTATCGAGAGAAAAACTTATTGAGACGGCTGAACAGATCGCTGAAAGAATTGCTTCATTCCCACCTAAGGCAGTAAGAGCCGCCAAGGAGGCGGTGGTGAGGGGATTGGATCTCCATCTTGGGCAAGGACTGGAGTTAGAAAAGAGACTTTCATTGGAGCTCTCATCCATTAAAAGAGAAAGTTCTTTTTAAGAAGGGTGAACCATGAACACAACAGATTTCTTGAGTATTTCAAATGCCATTTGTCCTGAAAGGGACTGTATTGTTTTTGAAGGGAAAAGATGGACATATGTAAAAATCTATGAAAGGGTAAATCGTCTGGCCAATGCCTTAACCCAATTGGGGATTCAAAAAGGAGATCGGATTGGAGTCCTCCATGTCAATTGCAATCAGCATATTGAGGCCTACTTTGCAGTGGCCAAGCTCGGTGCTATCTTTGTCCCACTCAATTTTAGGGCAAAATCAGAGGAGCTAAGTTATATGATTGCAAACGCTGAGGCCAAAACCCTATTCGTTGGAAACAGATATCTGGATATGGTCAATACCATGCTACCCCAGTTACCCACGGTAAAGCAATGCATTGTCATTGACCAACCCCAAAGGGATAAATTGTACTATGAGGATCTTATCCGCTCATCTTCTTCAGATGAAGTGATCACAGAAATTGGGGATGAAGATATCACCATCCTGATGTATACTGCAGGAACCACTGGACGTCCAAAGGGAGTTCCTCTCCGACACAATGCCTTTGCCACCTATGTCTTGGAGAATGTGGAACCTGCAAGCCCTGACATTGAGGAAAGGAATCTATTGACTGTTCCCCTTTATCATGTGGCAGGGATTCAGGCGATGTTAGCGGCCATCTATGGGGGAAGGACTTTAGTATTGATGAGGCAGTTTGAGGTAAAAGAATGGTTGGAAACGATCAAAAGGGAAAAGGCGACCCGTGCCATGTTAGTTCCAACAATGTTAAAAAGGGTGATCGATGATCCTGATTTCAATCCCACAGATCTCTCGAGTCTGAGGATCATTACCTATGGAGCTGCTCCAATGCCTTTTGAAGTGATCAATAAGGCCATCCAGGTGATGCCTTGGGTAAGATTTATCAATGCCTTTGGCCAGACTGAGACAGCCTCCACCATCACCACCTTAGGTCCTGAAGATCATATTATCGAAGGAACAGAGGAAGAAAAGCAGAAAAAATTGAAGCGATTGACCTCCTCCATTGGAAAGCCCCTGCCCGATGTGGAGGTAAAGATCGTAGATGAGCAGGGAAAGCCCCTCCCACCATTGGAGGTTGGAGAGATCTTAGCCCGAGGCCCACGAATCATGACCGGTTATTGGAAAGACGAACAAAAGACCTCTCAGGTGATCACTCCGGATGGATGGCTGCGTACTGG
>JBBIRT010000206.1:0-424 GCA_037441725.1 Deltaproteobacteria bacterium
ATCCAATCCCAGTCATATTTATTTTCAGATGCTCGGGGATTCTTACGGAAATGCCATTCATTTAGGAGAACGTGAATGCTCCATTCAGAGGAGACATCAAAAACTGATCGAGGAGTCTCCCTCAACTGCAGTCACCCATGAGATGCGTGCCCAGATGGGAGAGATTGTGGCTAAGGCAGCGAGATTCGTGGGATATGAGAGTGCAGGAACGATGGAGTTTCTTTTCTCTGAAGGTAAATTTTACTTCCTCGAGGTGAATGCCCGGGTTCAGGTGGAGCACCCCGTGACCGAAATGGTGACAGGGATAGATATTGTAAAAGAACAGATAAGGATTGCCTCAGGGTTACCCCTTAGTATAAAACAAGAAGAGATTCAGATGAATGGTTGGGCTATCGAATGCCGGATCAACGCTGAGGATCCTTTC
>JBBIRT010000206.1:434-3954 GCA_037441725.1 Deltaproteobacteria bacterium
ATTTTGTCCCTACACCTGGTAAGATCAGGCATTACCTCCCCCCTGGGGGGACCGGAATTCGTGTTGACAGTGGGGTTTTTCCTTCCTATACTATTCCTCCTTATTATGATCCGATGATTTCCAAGCTAATTGTTTGGGGAAGAGATCGAAATGAAGCGATTTCGAGGATGAAACGGGCCCTCTATGAATATATGATCGGCGGAATTAAGACAAACCTTCCCTTCCACAAAGCGGTAATGAATAATCCGCGTTTTGTTAAGGGTGAACTGGGAACCCATTTCATCGATAGGGAAACCAACCTGATGGAGGAGATGAGGAGGATTCAAGAACAGGAAAAATCCCTGGAAGAAAGAATTGCTTCGATCTCTGAGGAGAAAAAAAGGGTTGCAGCGATCTCGGCAGTGGCTGCTTTTAGCCAGATGCTTGGCCAGGTTCATAGAGGTTAAAGAAGATAAAAAAGATGAATTCCCCTTTCCATTTGGTCTTTGTGTGTATCAGTAATCGTGTCCGAAGCGTATTTTCAGAATTTCTGTTTCCCAAGATGCTGAGTGAAGTGGATAAGAGGTTGTTGGGTCAGGTGAAGGTATCCTCTGCTGGATTTATGCCAGTAAAAGTAAGAGAAAGAATGGAGAAGATGGATGTCGCCTTTCCTGAGCCGTTTTATCAAAGACCCATGGCTGAGATCACTCGGGCAACTCTGCTCCAGAGGGGATTTGCAGTTCCTCAGGAGTGGAGGTCAAAAGAACTCACCCCTGAAATGATAGAGGAAGCGGATCTTATCATCACCGCATTACCCGAGCAAAAAGAAGAGCTTTCCCAACTTTATCCAAAGGCCCGATCAAAGATCTTTTCTATCCGAGAAATGTCTAATTGGGAGGGATATCTCTTCTTTGAAGATTTTACGATCCTTCCAAAAGGTCACACCTTTTGGGATTATGTGGAGGGAGATCCTGAATATGTTTCAAAGGTCATTGCCTTCACAGAGGAGACTTTGGTTCGAGCATTTCCCAATATCCTAAGGGAACTTGGGATCAGCGGATATAAGAAATTTTAAATGAGAAATCCACCTAATTAGAAAGGAGGACCAAAATGTTACACTCAGCCTATGGGTATACCCGATTTGAATTTGATGACGAGAACGATCTTAAGAATTATACTGTTTTCCTATGTGATTTTGTCAATGGCGTACCTCCCTGGAAGCCACTTTATATCATTGCGGGCTGGAGCAATTACATTTGGGGTTTACAATTAGCCGCAGAGACTTTGCATTTACCCACCACCAGGGGTTGGGACTACCGGGTGATTGATGGACATTGCTATCCCACCATTATCGAGACGACACCCGAGGAGGCAAAGCAACGGGAACCCATCTTCAGGCAGAAGATCAGGCCTTACCTGGAAGATTTTGATGGTGTTTGGGAGCCTTTTAAAACCGAGATCATGAATATCTATAACCACTTGAAGGAATCTCGAGGGATTAAGGCCTATGGGGATATTAAGAAGCTCGAAAACTATGAGCTTGCTGTATTATTTGAAGATTTTGTCAGAATTGTCAACAGGCGTGAAGGGGAAATCCACATGCTCATGATGGTTCCTGTCTATTACATTTTTGGGACCTTTCAACAGATGTGGCAGGAGATGTTTGGTACTCCATCAGGAGTGGATCCGCTTTTTTCAAAATTGATGTCAGGATTTGAAGGGGCAGTCTTTGAGATGAACCGGGAGGCCTGGAAACTTGGGAAACAGGCCATGGAGATCGGTTTGGGACCTCTTTTCCAAAAGATGGAGAACAACGAAGAGATATGGATGGAGCTTCAGAAAAGCCAGGTGGCCAAGAAGTGGCTTGATGAATATTCTAAGTTCCTCAACACCTATGGTTGGAAATGCGAACGAATGCAGGATTGGGCAACGCCTACCTGGCATGAAAAGCCGAGTTTAGGGATCCCGACGATTAGAATGGCAATCAAGACCGGTGGGACTTATAGTTTGGATGAGTCCAGAGCGAGCGTGGCTAAGGAGAGAAAAAGGGTGGAGGAAGAAGTATTAGCCAAAGTTCCTGCCGATCAGAGGGATTGGTTTAAGGTTCTCATGAATGGGGCCCAGAAGGCAGGATACTGGAGTGAAGATCATACCCCTTACCTTGATTTCTATGTATGTGCCTTAGGCCGCTGGATCACCCGGGAGCTGGGTCGTCGATTTTCTGAGGCTGGTAGCATTGATGACCCTGAGGATATTTATTTCTTGCTTCCTGATGAAATCAGAAAAGGCTATATCACCATGGGGAAGGTCAACCTTCGCTCCTATGTGGAGATGAGAAGGAAGGAGTGGGAAGCAAACTTAAAGAAGGAGCCCAAGCCATTTTATGGGAACATTGAGAAGGCTCAAGAAATGATCATGAAAGATCCTTCTATTTCTGTATCGGTTCAAGCACCCATTGTCAGACCTGAGCTGAAGGCCGATCTATATGGTTCTGCTGCTGCCCCTGGGGTGGTGGAAGGTATTGCAAGGGTGGTGATGACGGAAAAACAACTTATTGAAGTTCAGCCAGGGGACATCTTGGTGGCTCCTGGAATGTCGGCGCCGTGGACTCCTGTCTTTGAAATCATCAGCGGTGCCATCACCGATGGAGGAGGAGCGACCTCCCATCCAGTGATCGTTGCCCGGGAATATGGGATCCCCTGTGTGGTAGGCTGCATCGAGGCCACCAAGAAGATCAAGACAGGAGATCGAGTAAAGATTGATGGAGACCGCGGGGTCGTTTATATTTTAAAAAAATAAAAGCAAGAAGTTTTCAGGGAGGATCTAAATATGCCTGTCAATAAGATCTTTGCAAGCTGTGATGATGCAGTGGCTGACATCTTTGATGGGGCGACCATCATGATTGGAGGCTTTGGGTCATTTGGAGGGCTCCCAATCAACTTGATTGTCGCCTTGGCAAAGCAAGGAGCAAAAGAACTGACGATCATTGCAAATCAAGGAGGCGTAGGATTTGAGTTGAGTAAAAGAATCAAACCCGAGGGTTATCATGACATTGGTCTCCTTTATGAGAAGAGCCAAGTGAAGAAATTTATTGGGTCTGTGCCTGCCCTGGGAGGCATGCCTCCCACCTCCCCTCTGGAAACCTATTACAGGGAGGGAAAGGTTGAGATTGAAATGGTCCCCCAGGGAACCTTGGCTGAGAGAATTCGGGCAGGAGCTGGAGGGCTGGGAGGCTTCTATACCCCTACTGGAGTAGGGACACGAGTGGAAGTAGGCAAAGACAAAAGGGTGATTAATGGTCGAGAGTATCTGTTGGAGCTGCCTCTTAATGCCGATTTTGCTTTGATCAAGGCCCATAAAGCAGATACTTACGGGAATCTGGTTTATCGAGGCACTGCAAGATGCTTTAACCCGATTATGGCCATGGCCGCCAACATTACCATAGAAGAAGTGGATAAACTTGTTCAGACTGGACAGATTGATCAATAAGCAGTCATTACTCCCCATATCTATGTCAATCGAATTGTGGAGGTGCCAAGAT
>JBBIRT010000207.1:0-3839 GCA_037441725.1 Deltaproteobacteria bacterium
GTAAATCAATTCGGCTATTTTTGGGATCAAACTATCCCGAAGATGCATGACCTCCCGATCCATGGTAATGGACTCGATGGCTCGATGCGCAATGTGAAGGATCGTTCCCCCTGGGGTTTCATAGACTCCTCTCGATTTCATGCCCACATAACGATTCTCAACCATATCCACCCGTCCAATCCCATTTCGACCACCTAATTCATTTAATTGGGATAAGAGATGAGCAGGGGAGAGGGGTTTCCCATCAATCCTTTTTGGGACTCCATCTTCAAAATCGATTTCAATGATTGTGGGTTGATCAGGGGCCTCTTCAGGGGAAACCGAAAGAGTAAACATCTCTTTGGGGGGCTCAGACCAAGGATCCTCAAGAATTCCTCCTTCGAAACTAATATGGAGGAGATTTAGATCTGAGGAATAGGGTTTCTCCTTCGTCACAGGGATGGGAATTCCATTCTCTTTGGCATAGGCGATCAAATCCTCTCTTGATTTGAATTGCCACTGCCTCCATGGGGAGATCACCCGAATATAGGGGTTTAAGGCATAATAAGTTAATTCAAATCGAACCTGGTCATTTCCCTTTCCTGTGGCTCCATGGGCTACAGCATCTGCCCCTTCTAATTGAGCAATCTCAACCTGCCTTTTGGCAATTAAGGGTCTAGCAATTGAAGTGCCAAGTAAATAGGTTCCCTCATAGATGGCATTGGCCTTGATGGCTGGAAAGACATAATCTCGAACAAATTCTTCTCTCAGATCCTCAATATAGACTTTGCTTGCCCCTGTTGCCATTGCCTTCTCTTCTAAATGATCGAGCTCCTCGGCCTGCCCGATATCAGCCGTGAAGGTGATGACCTTACATCCAAATTCATTCTTTAACCATTTCAAAATGACCGAGGTATCTAATCCTCCAGAATAGGCTAACACAACCTTATTCACTTCCCCTTTCATAAATTCCTCCAAAAGATCATTCAGTTTATAGTGATGAGTTATGCATTTTGAATATTTATGATTTACCTATCACATTCTATAGAACTGAAGGGATCCCCAATCTCCAAAAACGACTCTAAATCCCTCAAATCAAGGTAGATAATCTCCTAACTCATCCCTTTAGGTCCCTCAACAGCTCTGCTAATGTATTAATGACTTGATCAATCTCTTCCTTCGTAACGATAAGGGGCGGAAGAAAGCGAAGGACATTTCCCATCGTACAATTAATGAGAATCCCCCTTTGCATCATCTCCTTAACCAAAAAGCCTCCCTCCATCCTTAATTCGACTCCGAGGATCAAACCTTTTCCTCTAACCTCTTTGATCAAAGATGGGAATCGACTTTCAATCTCTTTAAGTCTTAAGAGAAAATAATCCCCCATCTTCTGACAATTCTCTAACATCCCCTCTTCTATGATCGCTGTCAACGCAGCTACTCCTGCTGCTGTAACCAGGGGATTCCCCCCAAAGGTGGAAGCATGATCCCCTGGGGTAAAGCTATCGGCCACTCCTTCTCTGATTAAAAGGGCACCAATGGGAACTCCTCCTGCCAAAGACTTTGCAAGGGTAAGCAGATCAGGCTCAACCCCCTCATGTTCATAGGCAAAAAGCTTTCCGGTTCGTCCCATTCCGACCTGAACTTCATCGAAGATGAGCAACAGTCCCCTTTCATTACAAATCTCTCTGAGGGCTTTAAGGTACCCTTTCGATGGACAGTTGACTCCCCCCTCTCCCTGGATGGGCTCCAACATGATCGCACAGGTTTTTAAGCCGATGGCCTTTTCCACTGCTTGAATATCATTATAAGGAACATATTTGAACCCAGGCATCAGGGGTTCATATCCCTTGTGAAACTTCTCCTGGGCTGTTGCAGTCAGGGTCGCCAACGTCCTTCCATGGAAAGAACGATCCATCGTAATAATCTCATAACGATCCTTTCCCATCTTCTCCTTGGCATATTTTCGAGCCAATTTGAGTGCCCCCTCGTTGGCTTCTGCCCCACTGTTACAGAAAAAGACCTTATCAGCAAAGGAATGTTCACAGAGAAGGGAGGCCAATTGAATCTGTGGCTCTATATAATAGAAATTTGAGACATGAATGAGCTTTTCAGCCTGATCTTGAAGGGCTCTAACCACTTTGGGATGGCAATGTCCTAAATTACAGACCGCAAGGCCTGATACAAAATCGAGATACTCCTTCCCCTCCAGGTCCCATACCCGGGTCCCCTTGCCTTTGACCAAAACAATGGGATAGCGAGCATAGGTATGGGCGATATATCTTTCTGATAACGTCATCAAGGTTTGAGAGTCCATGTCTTCTCCAAATATTTATCCTATTATTCCTCTTCTCTTTTATAAATCTGTGTCCCAATCCCTACATCAGTAAAAATCTCTAAAAGAATGGAATGCTCCACTCTTCCATCAATGATATGGGTTTTAGCCACCCCTTCCTCAACGGCATGGATACAACAATTGACCTTGGGAATCATTCCAGAGGAGATCACCTTTTTAGAAATCAATTGTTTTGCCCTTTTGAGGTCAAGGGAGGCGATCAATTGATGTTTTTCATCCAATACTCCCTCAACATCTGTGAGTAAAATCAATTTCTCTGCCTTAAGGGCTGAAGCAATCTTTCCAGCCACCAGATCTGCATTGATATTATACGTCTCCCCTTCTTCTCCTACACCCACAGGGGCAATGACGGGAATAAAACTCTCCTTTTCTAAGGCCTCAATCACTCCAGGATTAATCGATTTCACTTCTCCAACCATGCCAATATCAATGACCTCTGGAACCTCACCCAATGAAGATTTCTTTACCATTTTCAATTTTTTTGCAATGATGAGTCGTCCATCCTTTCCACTGAGTCCTACCGCCTTTCCGCCCTGTTGGTTAATCAGGGAAACAATCTCCTTATTCACCCTCCCCACCAAAACCATTTCAACCACATCCATGGTCTCTCGATCTGTCACCCTCATCCCTTCGATGAATTGTGATTTTTTCCCTAATCGGTTTAACATCTGGCCAATCTGAGGGCCTCCACCATGGACGATGACAGGATTGATCCCTATAAACTTCAAAAGAACCACATCGAGGGCAAAACTCTGCTTCATTTGCTCCTCTTCCATCGTGCTCCCCCCATATTTAATCACGATGGTCTTATCATAAAATCTCCGGATATAGGGAAGTGCCTCGATCAGAACTTTTGCCTTGTCGATGGGATGATTCATGATCAATCCTTTCATCAAGTCGATAGATTAGAGGGATCCAGGGTTCATGGATTTAAGTGAGAAGGCATACCCTTCATGATAAACTTAGATCCCTATTGAAATCCTTATGCCCTTCACCACTTCATAGGATATACCGACTCAGATCTTCATCTTCTACAAAATCTTTCAACTTCTCTCGAACATATCTGGCATCAATCGTCAAGTTTTTCCCTGACATCTCAGGGGCATCAAAGGAGATCTCATCCAATAGTTTCTCCATCATGGTATATAGCCTTCGGGCACCGATATTCTCCGTTCTTTCATTAATTAAGGCTGCCATTTCAGCAATCTCAGCAATCCCGTCCTCTGTAAATTTCACTTTTACAGACTCTGTCTCTAATAGAGCGGTGTACTGTTTGATCAGGGCATTTTCTGGTTCGGTCAGGATACGCATCAGGTCATCCTTCCCTAAAGAATCCAATTCCACACGGATCGGAAATCGTCCCTGAAGCTCAGGAATGAGATCTGAGGGTTTGGAGACATGAAATGCCCCGGCAGCAATGAAGAGGATGTGGTCTGTCTTGACCATCCCATATTTTGTCGTAACCGTTGTCCCTTCAACAATGGGAAGGATATCCCTTTGAACG
>JBBIRT010000208.1:0-3803 GCA_037441725.1 Deltaproteobacteria bacterium
TCCAAAAGGAACCACCTTTACTATTTTTGGTACCATTTTAATTACTACCTACAGGGGGTCCGCGGATTAGTCTTTTATGGAGCCAATCCTGCCCCTCGACTGACTCGATTACTTCTGGCTTTTTCCTTGAGCTATTTGCTCTGTCTGGCCTTGGGCTCCACACAAGAGGCCCAGGTCGTAAGAGCCTTCGTGGAGATCGAAAGGCGCAAACCTCGCCATGGAACCACCCGAACCCTTTCGGTCCTCTCCATCGGTATCTTGAGACTCTCTTTGAAGAAGTTTTCCAAACAGGCTGATCGAGAGCTTCTCAAGATGCTTCGTCGCTTATCTCGAGGTAAGGGCGTGATTCAATGGTGCCTCTCACCGCCTAAACCCATCAGCCTTTCCTTCAAACGATGAACTCTTGACCCCTCCAAGCAGAGTGTTTCTTGCCTTCGAACAAACCCTTATCTCTCTCTTATGTAAAAGACTTCGCTTCAACCCATGAATTCCTTATCAAAGTGCCCTACCCACTCCTTATCCCACTGCCATGAAACCGCCCTGCTGAGTCATCTCTTCCTCTTAAAACCTCATCTCATTTGATCAACAAATCCTTCCCAATTCCGAATATGCCTCATCTCCATCGGTTTACACATTCAAAAGTGAAGGTGGGCAAGCCAAAATTTTTTAAAGGGGCCTAAAAAAACCCAAAAAAATTTTGGGGATCCTGTTTGTATGTGTTAAAGGAAAACTCGAATGACCCTCCCATACCATCAAGGATTGGCGGTGGAATATGTAAACGATTGGTTGGTCTGGATGGAGTGAATTCAGGAGATCAAAAAGAAAAGCCCTTTGAGGTTAAGTGTCTTAGAGTCGTTTTTTTCGCAAAGGCACGGCCGGAAGGACTCTTAAGATATTTTTCAAACTCAATAGCTTTCTGCCGGCTGCTGAAAGCCACTGAAGTTTTTATACGCCAGGGTTTGTATTTTGAAGTATGAGAAACATTGCCGGAATTATGTGCCTTCGCTGAGAGCTACGGCGCGGCATACTTCGCTTCGACCAAAATTTTGAAGCGAAGTATGGTGGAGGCGGCGGGAATCGAACCCGCGTCCGGAAACCTTCCGACAGAGCTTCTACATACATAGCCTGTGTTTTAAATTCGTTCTTCCAATCTCCCACAGGCAGGATCCCGGAAGAACTAGCTTATAAAGTTTCGCCCCTCCCCTATAAGCTTCGGAGAGGAACTATCCTGTTTTTCTGACATCCCTTCCTGCCTTACAGGAGAAGGCAGGAGGGACGCTGGCCGCTCTTAGGCAGCCAGGGCATAATCGTAGTTGGCTGCGATTATGTTTAAACCCCATTTGTTTAACGAGCCAATGGGACCTCGGTATGCAGCCCTGACGTCAACGATCCCCGTCGAACCCTTTTCGCCCCCTTTCCATATCTCTCTCCATGGTCTTCTTTTTTAAGGTTTCCCTTTTATCAAAGAGCTTCTTCCCTTTGGCAAGGCCAATATCCACTTTTACCTTTCCATTAGAAAAATAGAGTTTCAAGGGGATCAGGGTATATCCTCTCTGCTCAACCTTCCCAATGAGCCTTTTAATCTCTCTCTTATGGAGAAGAAGCTTTCTCGGCCTCAATGGATCATGATTAAATCGATTGGCATAACTATATGGACTGATATGGGCATCAACGAGAAAAACCTCCCCATTTTTTATCTTCCCATAGCTATCCCCTAAGTTGGCTCTTCCTTCCCGAAGAGACTTCACCTCTGTCCCTAACAGGGAGACCCCTGCCTGATAGGTATCCTCAATAAAGTAGTTGTGAAATGCCTTCTTATTTTGACAGATCAATTTTTCCGCCATCTCTTCAGTTACCCATAGAGTGTACAGAGTAAAAGAGAATATAAATCTTAAATCAAAATCCTAATTAATTTTAGCGAATTTGGTAGACTAAATCAATGACAAATGATTTACTCCCCCAAGGCTCTCTCTTAATCAAAAGAACCCATTTCGCTATGCCCTATGCACTCCGCACTTGGCGTACCTTTAAACACGGACAGGTAGTTCGATGATAAAGGTCGTCCCTTTGGGCTTATTGTCTCGAACGCGAATATATCCATGGTGATCGGAAATGATCGTATTGACAATGGTCAATCCTAATCCTGTACCACTCTTCTTAGTGGAGAAATAGGGCTCAAAAAGTCTCCCCTTATCTTCGTCAGGGATACCGCATCCATCATCACTCACCTCAAGCCGTACGGTCTGTAATTGGGGATCAAAACTGGTTTGGATCCTGATCATCCCCTCACTTTCAATGGCGGCAAGACTATTCTTAATCAAATTGATCAACACCCGCTTCATTTGATCCCGATCGATATTGAGAACAGGGATTTCAGTGGGGAGAAACTCAAAATGGACCTGTTTCTGAACTCCCTGAAAGAGGACCAGGGTCTCCTGGATAATCTCATTGAGATGGTTTGGAGAGGGTTGAGAGGCTGGCATTCGAGCAAAGTTCGAAAATTCATTGACCATGGCCTTCAATTCTTCGACCTGTCTTACAATCGTCTGGGTACATTCATCAAATATGGCCCCCTCTGATTGGAGTTTTTCTAAGTAACGCTTCCTCAGCCTTTGAGCAGAAAGTTGAATGGGAGTCAAGGGATTCTTAATCTCATGGGCGATTCGGCGGGCGACCTCCCTCCAGGCAGCCATTCTCTGAGCCTTGATGAGCTGGGTCAGGTCGTCAAAAACAACAACAATCCCCAGGGGCCTTCCCTCCTCATCCTTGAGGGTGGTTAGATTGATTAAAAGGGTAAAGGATTTTCCCTCAATATTCACAACCACCTGTCTCTCGATGGAATCTTTTCGAGAAGACCTGAGCTCATCCAATAAGAAAGCAAGCTTTTCAACATATTCTTTGGGTAACACTTCAGAAAACCTCTTCCCTAAGATCGTCTCAGCCTTAACTTCCAACATCTGTTCAGCAGAGGTATTGATGGTCGTCACATTCTCTTTTTCATCAATGGAGATCACTCCGGCAGCTACATTTTTCAGAACGATCTCCATGTATTTCTTCCGTTGTTCTAATTCGGATCGACTCACCTGAAGATCTTCTGTCATCTGATTGAAGGATTGGACAAGCATTCCAATCTCATCCGCCGCCTTCATCTGAATTCTAAAATTGAGATCTCCGTTGGCAATCCGATGGGTGGCCTCTGCTAAATCTTTTATCGGGACAGTGATATTCTTGGCCAAATAGAAACCAAACCAGGTGGCTGAGAAAACAATGAGTAGGGTCACCATCAGGAGGGCCATCATATAGCTAAACTTGATCGGCTTTTTTAGAATCTTCAATTGTTTATATTCCACAAAGGCTTGTGAGATTTCTCGCATCTTCAGGGTTAGGCTTTTGGGGATGAAATGGGAGGCCACAACAATTCCAACAACCTCTTGTTCATTCGGAGAATTGATAATGGGAGCAATCCCAGTAATCATTTCACCCTCTCCCACCGAAAGAATTCTGGAAACCTCCTTTCCAGAAAATCCTGCCTCTAAGAAATCTTCAGGAAGCTGAAAAGATATGGCTCTGAGGGTGGGATCCTCTGACATGATCATGTTTCCGTCTCTTTTGGTAAGGATTCGGAGAATGCTGAGATGGTATTCCTGCCGCCTCTTTTCAAGTTGTTCCCTCAGCATTTCCGTTTCTTTAAACCCTCCTATAACATTTGATCTCGGTATGGATTTACTGATCCGTTGAGCAATAGAGACGGTATTGTTGGCAAAGTCCCGATAATAGGTCTGGGCCACCTCTAAGGAACCTTG
>JBBIRT010000209.1:0-3800 GCA_037441725.1 Deltaproteobacteria bacterium
CCTGAATCTAAGATGAGAGGATTTATGCCTGGCCGTTTTAGTTTTAATGTCTCTGGAGGCCGATGTGAGAGGTGCCGGGGGGATGGGGTTTTAAAGGTTGAGATGCAGTTTCTCCCCGATGTGTATGTGACCTGTGATGAATGCCATGGGAAACGATATAATCGAGAAACACTCGACATTCGATACAAAGGGAAGACCATTTCTGATGTCTTAGAAATGACTGTGGAGGAAGCAGATAATTTCTTTAGAGCGATTCCTGTGATTCATCAAAAGCTTCAGACCCTCTCCGATGTCGGTTTAGGTTACCTTAAATTGGGGCAACCCGCGACCACACTCTCTGGAGGAGAGGCTCAGAGGATAAAACTGGCAAAGGAGTTGAGCAGGAGGGAAACAGGGAAGACGGTCTATATCTTAGATGAACCTACGACAGGACTTCATTTTGCAGATGTTCAGAGATTGCTTGATGTCCTCAATCAACTCACGGATCGAGGGAATACGGTCATTGTCATTGAGCATAATATGGAGGTCATCAAATCTGCTGATTATATCATTGACCTCGGTCCAGAAGGGGGAGAGAGGGGAGGGGAAGTGGTAGGGTATGGGACCCCTGAAGAATTGGTCCACAACCCAAATTCTTATACAGGTCAATTTTTAAGGAGAAAGCTTGATGGGGAGTCCGAGCGTCTTGAAGGATTAAAAAAGATTGGGTTATGTTGAATCATATTTAAGATCCTTATAAAGGATAACCGCTGAAAGGAGAGAAGATGATTCAGGAGAAAGAACAATCCAGTACAGGGTTGGAGGAAAATGTAGCAGGTTTCCTTTGTTATCTTTTAGGATTCATCACAGGCATTGTTTTTTTAATTGTGGAAAAGAAAAGCGGTTTTGTGAAGTTTCATGCCAGACAATCCACGATCACATTTCTTTTCCTCTTTGTGATTTTAATCCTCCTGGGATGGATTCCTATCCTCGGAACTTTGATCTTAATTTTTAGCCTCATCCTATGGCTCTGGCTCATGGTCAAAGCCCTTCAAGGGAAACGTTATCTCTTACCGATCGTTGGAAAGATGGCGGAGGGAAAATCCTTTTCATAAAGAGAACCTTATGAAAACGAAACGAAAGAAAAAGAGCTCCTCTAAAAGCAAGAGGGGGAAGGTGATTTTTATTCTCCTCCTAATCCTAATTGGTTTAGCCATATTCTTTCATCAGGAGCTTTATCATTTTATCAAGCCTCCCCTTATAAAAAGAGATTTCATCGTTGAAAAAAAAAAGGTCCTTCTCTATTTTATGGATGATGATGAAGAATATCTGATCGGTGAAAAGAGAGAGATATCGAGAAAAGATCAGGTCAGTGAAGAGGCTAAGGAAATGATCATTGAATTGATTAAAGGACCTAAAGAAAAATTGATTCCAACCCTTCCTCCCAGAACAAGATTATTAACCCTCCAAATTACCAAAGAAGGAGTTGCCAAAGTTAATTTTAACCAGGCCCTCTCTAAGGATCATCCTGGGGGAAGTTCTGCTGAAATGATGACAGTCTATTCCATTGTCAATTCCCTCGCCTCCAATTTTCCTCAAATTAAGAGAGTTCAAATCCTCATCGAAGGAAAACCAATCGAAACGATTAAGGGTCATCTCTCTTTAAGAAACCCACTATCTCCCAAACCCGATTTGATCAGAAAAAAGTAATGGGCTCTTGCAATCTCAATCCTTTTTATTCCCCTTTTTTCTAAGAGTTTTGGAAACCCCTTGGTTGCGCCTGATGACCATTATCAAAATTGATCAGATCTTAGCATTAAACCACCTTCAATTTCTCAAATCGAGAGTTATTTCATTAGGTAGAGTTGATTTCGAAAGAAATTGATGATATTCTTTATTCCATTATTTTCCTCTTTTATTTTTTAAGTCTTTATAGGGTGAAGGATTATGCTTGAAGCAAAATATATTCGTGAACATCTTGATGAGGTTCGAGAAAGGCTCTCTACGAGAGGTCAGATGATCAATCTGGATTCTTTCGTCCAGATTGATGGGGAAAGGAGAAAAGCTGTTCAGGAATGGGAAAGATTGCGTGCCCTCCAGAAGAAGGTCTCTGATGAGGTGAGTCGGAAGAAAAGGGAAGGGCAGGACGTCTCCGATCTGATTGAGGAGATGAAAAAGGTTTCACAGGATCTAAAGGGATTAGATGAGATCATCGAGGAAAAGGAGAAGGCTTTACAAGAGATTATTCTTTTAATCCCAAACCTTCCCCATCCCTCGGTACCCATTGGAAATGATTCATCGGACAATGTAGAAATCAGGAGATGGGGTGAGATTCCAAAATATGATTTTGAACCCAAAGCCCATTGGGACTTAGGGGAGGAGTTAGGAATCCTTGATTTTAAAAAAGGTGCCAAGATTACTGGAGCCAGGTTTACCTTATATCGTGATCTTGGGGCTAAAATGGAGAGGGCCTTGATCAATTTTATGCTAGATCTCCATACTCGAGAACATGGGTATCTTGAAGTGCTCCCTCCCTTTATGGTGAATCGAATGACGATGATCGGTACTGGTCAACTTCCAAAGTTTGAAGAGGAGCTCTTTAAAGTTGAAGGGACGGATTATTATCTCATTCCAACCGCCGAGGTCCCTGTGACTAATATCCATCAGGATGAAATCCTGGAAGAGAAGGTCCTACCCCTCTACTATACAGCTTACACGCCATGCTTTAGGAAAGAGGCTGGGTCTTATGGGAAGGACACTCGAGGTTTAATCCGTCAGCATCAATTTAATAAAGTGGAATTGGTGAAATTTACCAAGCCTGAAAATTCTTATGAAGAGTTGGAGAAACTTCTTCTCAATGCAGAAGAGGTATTAAAAAGATTAAGACTTCCCTACCGAGTAGTCAACCTCTGTACAGGTGATCTTGGCTTTTCGGCATCTAAAACTTATGATATTGAAGTCTGGTTACCAGGTCAGAAGACCTATAAAGAAATTTCTTCCTGTAGCAATTTTGAGGACTTTCAGGCAAGGCGAGCCAAAATTCGTTATCGTGTTGCTGGAAAATCAAAGACAGAGTATGTCCATACTCTCAATGGGTCTGGGTTAGCCGTTGGAAGGACATTGGTCGCTATCTTGGAAAATTATCAACAGGCTGATGGGAGTATTGTGATTCCAGAAGTTCTTAGACCCTATATGAATGGAGTTGAAAGAATCACAAAAAGATAGTAAAACTATTCATAGTTTGGAATTGGTAATTTAGGGAGTAAGGATTTAAGGTTCAAGGTTTATATCCCATCGTTTAAGGTATCTTGCCTAAGCAGGATTTTGGAGGGATGGCCGAGTGGTTTAAGGCGGCGGTCTTGCCCGCCAGAGGCGGGTCCGCCTTTGGCGGAAAAACCGCTGTTAAGGTAGTTCGTTAGATATGCCATGTGTTTATATATTGTACAGCGGAAGTACAATTAGGTTTTATGTGGGATCGAGTCGAGAGGGTGATGCTGATGAGCGATTAAGATCGCATAATGCAGGGAGGAGTAAGTCTACGAAGGCGGGGCGTCCATGGAGTCTGGTTTATGAAGAGTGGTGTCCAGATTATACAGAGGCCCGCAAAAAAGAGAATTATTTGAAGTCTGGTGTTGGGAGAAGGTGGATTAAGGAGAAATTTGGACACGTGGAGGGATGGCCGAGTGGTTTAAGGCGGCGGTCTTGAAAACCGCTGGGCGAAAGCCCCGTGGGTTCGAATCCTACTCCCTCCGCCATATTATTTCCAATAGGGAATACAATATTTGAAGTTTAGGATAAGAACCCTTCCTGCGGAGCAGGAT
>JBBIRT010000210.1:0-3798 GCA_037441725.1 Deltaproteobacteria bacterium
GCTCGGGCTTAGGAAAGAAAGTTTATCAGAATTTCCTTAGGAGGATTGAGGGATGAGGCTGAGATTCGGGGGCATCGTCGAACCTATGTGGGGGCCCTTCCAGGACGGATCATCCAAGAAATAAGAAGAGCGGAGACCTCCAATCCTGTTTTTATGTTAGATGAGGTGGATAAGATTGGTCAAGATGTACGGGGGGATCCCGCAGCTGCCCTCCTTGAGGCCCTTGACCCTGAACAAAATTTTTCGTTTACAGACCATTATCTTGATGTCCCATTTGATCTCTCGCATGTGTTATTCATCACAACAGCCAACACCCTATCTCCCATTCCCCCTGCTCTCCTGGACCGGATGGAAGTGATTCACCTTTCCGGATATACAGAGGAAGAGAAAGAGAAAATCGCTTTTCAGTTCCTGATCCCTCACCAGAAGGAAGAAAATGGATTGAAGGATTTTTAACTCTAATTAACATCCGATTCGGTTTATAAAATTATAAGGGAATATACTCGGGAAGCCGGAGTTCGGAACCTCGAAAGGGAGATCGCGACCATCTGCCGAAAAATTGCTAAAGAAGTGGCCATGGGCAATCCTCAAAGGGAGATTGTAGATGAATCCGTAGTGGAAGAGCTCCTGGGACCCCAAAAATTCTTTCGTGATGTTGCTCAGGAAAATGACCGTGTGGGGGTGGCCACAGGTCTCGCATGGACGGAGAATGGAGGAGATATTATCTTTATCGAAACCTCTAAGATGAAAGGAGACAAAGGCCTCATTCTTACAGGATCCCTGGGAGAGGTGATGAAGGAGTCTGCTCAAGCTGCCCTGTCCTATATCCGCACCAATGCCCATTCTCTCCATATTCCTGAAAATTTTTATCAGGAGTCAGATATTCATATCCATATTCCAGCAGGAGCCACTCCGAAAGATGGGCCTTCGGCGGGGATTACCATTGCCACCGCTGTCCTCTCACTTTTAAGGGAAAAACCTGTTCCCCATGAAGTGGCCATGACCGGTGAATTAACCTTAAGTGGAAGGATTCTCCCTGTGGGAGGGATTAAGGAGAAGGTCTTAGCTGCTCGTCGAGCAGGAGTCAAGACGGTCATCCTGCCGAAGAAAAACGAGAAAAACCTCGATGATATTCCGGATTATGTGAAGAGAGAGATCAATTTTGTTTTGGTGGAAAACATCCAGGAGGTCTTTGACCTCACCCTACCCCTATCAGGGGGAGCATCTTAAAAAATAAGCTCGTATTAAATAGGATCTGCTCACTTCGAATTTTCAAATCATCACGGAGGCATGGCACCTTTTAAATCCGGTTTTATCTCTATCTTAGGACGGCCAATTATCTCATCGGGGATAAAATTGCTATCGTTGCTGAAAAGCCACAAACGACACGGAATCGAATCCTTGGTATTAAAAACTTAGAAGGAGGTCAACTTATCTTCCTCGATACCCCAGGAATTCATCATGCTCGATCCGAATTAAATCAAAGGATGGTTCGGACTGCCATGGTGGCAGGCAAAGAGGCCGATATCCTCCTCTTTCTCACCGAGGCCAATTCTCCTCAAGTGGAAAAGGATCAGGAGATGATAGAGTCTCTAAGAGGAGCTCGAGGAGTCCCTTTTCTTTTAGTCAATAAAATCGATTTGGTGAAAAAGGAAGACCTCCTCCCCATCATGGATCGATATCAAAAAATTTATCCCTTTAAAGAGATTTTTCCGATCTCAGCTATCACCGGAGAGGGGATCGATTCTCTCATCCATAAGATTTTGGAAAACCTTCCTGAATCCCCCCCTTATTTTCCTGAAGATCTTATCACAGATCAGAGTGAACGTTTTTTAGTTTCTGAGATCATCAGAGAAAAGGTGATCCACCAATCCTATCAGGAAATTCCCTATTCTACGGCTGTCACCATTGAAGAGTTTAAGGAGTTTCCAGAGAAAAATCTGGTAGTCATTCGGGGCACCATCCATGTTGAAAGGGATTCTCAAAAAAGGATCCTTATCGGTAAGGGCGGACAGAAGTTGAAAAGGATCGGGGAGTCTGCTCGTAAAGAGATAGAGGCCTTTTTAGGAACCAAAATATTTTTAGAATTATGGGTCAATGTGGAAAAAAATTGGACCCGAGATCCACAGGCCCTCCATCGTTTGGGTTATCCATCGATCCTTAACCATTCATCGTAATGGGATCTATCTATGGATGAGAGGGAGACCTTAGGGAAGCTTCTTAGGAGTCAGAGAGAATCCCAAAAAATTTCTTTAAAGGAGGTAGCGAAGAATATCAAGGTGAGAGAAACGATCCTAAGTGCTCTCGAAGAGGATCGGCATGACCTGCTTCCTCCTCCCACCTATGTCAAAGGATTTCTCCTCTCCTATGCCAAATACCTTAAGCTTGATCCTGATGAAGTGCTTCAACACTATGAGCCCCCTATGAAAAGAGAACCCCTCCATATATTGTCCCCTCCTCCCCCTTCAAAGGCCAAAGAGAAAATGTTGTGGAATACAAAACAGATTTTGATTGTGATCGGGGTTCTTCTTGGAAGTCTTCTCTTCTTTTATTTCTTTTTCCCATTTTCGTCTCATCCTCCTATTGAACCTATTTCAACCAGACCCACCCTTGAAGAAAAGACTTCCCTTCCTCCTGATTCTCCAGAGACTTTCTCCCCTTCCATCTTGGAAAAGAAGACCATTTCTCTCAGAATGAGAGCCAAGGAGGAGACCTGGGTGAGTCTTCAAGTAGACGACCAGTCCAAAAAGGTAACCACCTTTAAACCTGGAGAGGAGATTTCCCTCCAGGCAATAAAGGATATTCATATGATCGTTGGAAATGCAGGGGGACTTCAATTGATCTTGAATGAGAACCCTTTAGAGAGATTGGGAGAGTCAGGAGAGGTAGTGACTCTCCATTTTACTTCCGAAGGGATGGAGGTGAAACGCCATAGGAGACCCAAATCTCCGAGTTCTTCTAACTTTGATCGAAAGGAGCCTTTAAATTAGGCTGAAAGGGAGAGATTATAGAGTGGGAGGAATTGACTTTTAGAAAAAGAATGAGATATAGAGATAAAGTTCAAAGAGGAGATGATGGTTCGAGAGCGTGATGAAGAAGAGAGGGAGAGGCTTTCCTGGAGAGAGATCGACCGGAGGAAAGACCGGAGTCCTTATGCTCCCAAGGAAACCCCTCGAGATCAGAAGAGATCACGGCGGTCTGAATGGGTGATGAAGAAATATCGGAAGGAGGCGGATAAACTTTTCATGGGAAAAAAGGGAACGAAAAAACATCAGAAGGCTCATGATGACATTGATCGATTTCATGGTACAGACCAGTTTGAGGAAGCCGTCAAAACTTATCTTGATCAATATGGCCTCCCTGAAGACTGGAGTACACTATCCCTGTTATTAGATTATTCAGATCCTGAAAAGGTTTTACAAGTCTTGACGAGAATGAAAGAGCTCTACGAGAGTAGAAGTCCAATTGAGAAACAGGGTTTCAAAGCAAAAGTGGACATTTTAGCGATGACTGCCAGCGATAGCGATCTTAGAGACTTTGCAGAAGAAACACTCAAGACCTTATAATCTCAGGGGATGGTCAACCACCTCTTAAATCCTGACTTAGGGATTTAAGGATCTCCCAGGTTTAGTCTGGATTAAAATTTTTTTAGAGGTCTTCTCATTGAATTTAGAGCTCGCCTCTTCTGTTTTAAACGGCCAAGCCTTTTGACTTCTCCATATTTACCAAAACGTCCACTCCTCTTCATGGGTCATTTTACTCCTATTGGCAGTTACATCTTATAATACATCAATTCAC
>JBBIRT010000211.1:0-3670 GCA_037441725.1 Deltaproteobacteria bacterium
AAATACTGCTTTGAACAATAGGCACTTTGTTAAGTTATAATTGATATAAAAACAGAGAATTTCACTTTCATTGTAGGTGCATTATTCCAAATATAAAATATCAAATTCATTGGTTTTGATATGGGACTTAATTATAGCAAATACGAATTGTATGAATGTTATAATTATGGTGATTGTTGCGATGAATTATCATTAAGAAACATTATTAGCGGGAAAGAAGATTGCTATATAGATCAGAAATATTTATCTAGGTTGTAAGAAGGATAAATTCCTGTAAAAATTAGAGGCTCCGAGTTTTTTTAATTGGGTAATGATCGTCCCTCCAGATTGTTCTTTCCACTTCCATACCCTCTTGATAAATTCCTCCCTTCCTAAGGTGTGCCGATCAAGACCTTCCTCTAAGAGCTGTTTCTCCACCACGTTTTGTGTGGCTATCCCTGCATGGTCTGTGCCCGGCATCCAGAGAACGTTATACCCCTCCATCCTTTTATATCGAATGAGGATATCTTGTAGGGTATTATTCAGTGCATGTCCAATATGAAGGACACCCGTGACATTTGGAGGCGGGATCACAATAGAATAGGTTTTCTTCTCTGACTCCTCATCAGCCCTGAAATAGCCATGCTCTTCCCAATAACGATACCATTTCCCCTCCACCTGGTGGGGGTTATAAGATTTCTCAAAAATCCTTGAGGCCATCGACTCACCCTCTGCCCTCCTTAATTTTTATCTCCCTTCTGAAGCCTTTGGATCTCTTCTTGAATAGCCTTCTCTGCCAAATCCGGGACAATCTCTCTTACCAGCTTCTCGATACGCTCAGCCGTGAGGCCGATGATGTGTTGGGTCATTTCTGGAAGGATTTTTGTGATGAAATCACCAATCATCTCTTGAATTCCTTTGGCGATCACCTCTTCAAGGTGTTTATCGACTACCCTTCCTAAGGCACTGACCTTTTCCATCTCTCTATGAATTGGACTGACAAGAGGTTTGATCTCTTCCTCAAGAACGTCTGTGGAGATCATCTCCTCAGGAGGACCCAATGCTTCAGGCATCATCGCTTCTTCTGGAGTCTCCCTCTCCATCCCGAGGGTCTCCATTTCTTTTAAGCTGACCCCTGAGGGAGGGATCTTCTCGGGTTCCTCAATCATTTGAATCTCTTCTTCCTCCAATATCTCTTCTAAGAACTCTTCTGGAAATTCCTCTTCTGAAATCTCTTTGATCTCCTCTTCCTCGGAAACTTCTTTAATCTCTTCTTCCACCAATTCTTCCAGCGAAGTCTCCTCCTCTAAGGCCTTCTCTTCAGTCATTTCAAAAGGAAGGGGGGCAAGGGTTAACTCCTCCTCCTCGGGCTTAACCTCGTCTTGAAGGGCTTTTTCAAATTCCGATAGGTCTAAATATTTCTCAGGAAATTCTTCAATTTGAAGAGAGGGCTCTTCCATTACCTCTTCCCCTTTTTCAGAGGGCCATTCCTTCTCTACTGAAGGTTTGAGTTGCTCTACCTTTTCCAGAATCTCTTCTAATTCAATCTTCTTAAATAGATCCTCCTCAGGAATGGGTTTCAAGGGAGGTGGCTCTCCCTCCAGTTGAAGTTCCATCTCCTCTGTAAACTCCTTCCCTTTCTCAGAAATAAATTGAAGCCCCTCTTCCTTCTCGACCGCTTCGGATTCTACTTTTTCCCACAATTCGAAAGGAGGAGCTTCTTTAACAGGTTCTTCCTTTTCCATCCTGAAGAGGTCATCGATACTCACCTTTGACTCAGGTTCTTCCACAACCTCTACTAACTCAATAATTTCCTCTTCCTCTCCCAATTCATCAAGAAGGGGGGGCTCCTTTTTTTCAGAAGTGATCTCTTCTCCTTTGCCAGAGGTCCCTTCCATGAGGCAATCGACTAAATTGAGAATCTCCACCTCGTTAAGGGGTTTTGAAATCATCCCATCTGCATGGACTCGTCTCTGGTCATTTTCAGAAATTTCATCAAAAAGGTTGGAGATAAGAATAAAAGGGATATGTTTGAATTCCGGATCCCCCTTAATAAAACCGCATAGCTCAAGCCCCCCCATCTCTTGGAGACCTGTCCCTGAGGCAATGATCATATCCGGCTTAAAGAGCTTTATCCTAAGAAGGGCTTCTTCCCCATTCTCTGAAAAAATGAGATGATAATCTGTGGGGTCAAAAATTCTCTGAAACTCTTCCTGATCCGACTTATCCGAATCAGCAATTAAGATTTCTTTTGCCATTCTCAGATCTCCTTTGGGTCTGAAAGAGAGCCAATCTCTATAATTAAGCTCTTATCACAATGAAGAATGAATGTCAAGAAAACTGCATGAGATCTCTGAAAAAATCCTTGAAAAACTGGAAAGGTAGGGTTCCAAACCCTGAAAAGACTTATGCAAGGGATCTCCACTAAAATGTTCAGCAGAAACCATAATGGATAATGGGAGGGTAAAGGGATGTTGGATTGCCCAGGGGAGGGATCATAAAACGACCCATGGAAGGGGGAGAAATAGCTTCTCATAAAGCCGAAAGGCGTATCGATCAGTCATGCCCGCCAGAAAGTCGCAGATGCATCTCTCCAGGGAATCATAAAGCGATTCTACCCCCATTAACTTTAAAAAAGAATCAGGACGGTCAAGGAGATAATAATAGAGCTCTCTTAAAATTTTGGTTGCTTTATGAAAATCTGCGTGGACAATCTCATTTTCGTAAACATGCTTCCAGAGGAATTCTCGGAGCTCCCAGATGGCTGATAACACCCTGTTTGAAAGAGTCAATCTACCCTCATCTCTCTGGAGGGTTTCTTGAATAATATCCGTGACCATGGTATTGATCCTTTTTGAGTGGGTATCCCCTAAATGCCTTATGCAATCTCTTGGAATATGATCTGAGGAGATTACCCCTGCACGGATGGCATCATCGATATCATGGTTAATATAGGCGATGATGTCGGCAATGCGAACCACTTGACCCTCAAGGGTAATGGCCTTGGCTTCAGGGTCTTCACTCAGAATCTCTCCCTTGCCTTTGGAATGTTTTAGAATTCCATCCCTGACCTCCAATGTAAGGTTCAATCCTTTTCCATCCCTCTCTAAGAGGTCTACAACCCTTAGACTTTGATCCGAATGATTAAATCCCCCCGGGACGATCTCATTTAAGGTCTCCTCCCCGGCATGGCCAAAGGGGGTATGACCTAAGTCATGTCCCAATGAGATGGCTTCGGTTAGATCTTCATTAAGATGAAGGGCCTTCGAAATCGTTCTTGCGATCTGAGAGACCTCAAGGGTATGGGTCAAACGGGTTCGATAGTGATCTCCCATTGGGATAAGAAAGACCTGAGTTTTATGTTTTAACCGCCGGAATGATTTGGAATGGATGATTCGATCCCTATCGTGCTGAAATGCAGGCCGAAGAGGACATTCCTCCTCAAAAGATTGGCGGCCTTTAGTCATTGAACTTAAGGTTGCAAATGGGGAGAGCATCTCTCTCTCACGTTCCTCCAATTCCTCCCGAATCGACTTTATCAATTGACAAACCTCTCCCTTATCGAATATCTTTTTAATAAATTATCATATTGAAGAGACCTTATCAAACTTAATTTTTATAGCCTTGTTATGCCTTACTGAAGTGGGGAACCCTATTAGAATCAGGCAGGAATATCTCCGAAAATTTTATA
>JBBIRT010000212.1:0-739 GCA_037441725.1 Deltaproteobacteria bacterium
CGCAGGATTCCTGGAGCGTCACGAACAGGCTCACCATCAACCCGGGCGTGCGCTGACTGTGAGAGGGATAAAATCGAGCCCCTCACGCTTTTTTTCTGAGATCACAGCTGTCACTAAAACTACTGTATCTCCATATTGAACCAAGACTGAACCATTGGCTTGCTTGGCCACTCTTCCTGTCTCAATGGAGAATGGCCTTCCCCCAAAATCAACTTGTAACTTGTGTTTCATGACCGCTCCTAAATTCCTATATTCTTCTTAATAAAATTATCTTCTAAGACCCAACCGATCAATGATCATCCGATATTGTTCCAGCTTATTTTCCTTTAAATAATTGAGAAGCCGCCTCCTCTGGCCCACCAATTTGAGTAAGCCTCTACGGGAATGGTGGTCCCTTTTATGCGTTTTGAAATGATCGGTTAAGTATCGAATCCTCTCACTAAGTAAAGCAATCTGGACCTCTGGAGAACCCGTGTCCCGTTCATGTGTTCTAAACTGTTCAATGATTTCTCTCTTTTTCTCCTGAACCAGTGCCATGGAACCCCTCCTTATACTTTTTAATGAGTTATCTCCTTCATGAATTCCCTTAAAAAGAGGATCAATGAAAGATTCTGATTGGTCGAAAAACAACTGTTTGAGGATTTTCCAAAGGAATATTCCCATCCTTGATTTCTGATTTCAAAATTGCTACCAATTTCTCCTCCGGGGAGAGCATCTTGAACCATTGACCTTTTTCAAT
>JBBIRT010000212.1:749-3652 GCA_037441725.1 Deltaproteobacteria bacterium
CTTTGAAGGAAGATCCTGAACCTTCATCTCTCTTCCCGATCTAACATTTTTAATCATTCTTTCATCTCCAATCACTTTGGGTAAACCAGTGAGGGCATCTTCCAATGAGATCACCCAAGGTAAAATACCATTTATTTGAGTGAACTCTTTTATCTTCTCCCAAGGAATTGCCTGGTCAAGGGTAAAAGAACCACTCCGAACCCTTCTCAGGGAGAGGAGGTGCCCTCCACATCCTATCTTCCTACCGATCTCCCTCCCGAGTGAACGGATGTAAGTGCCCTTAGAGCAAGAAACCTTAAAAAAGACCAGTGGGGGGTCTATCCTTTTGCTCTGAATCTGATAAATTTCGACCTCTCTCGCTTTTCGCTCGATTTCAATCCCTTTTCTGGCCAATTGGTAAAGGGGTTTTCCTTGAATCTTGATGGCTGAAAACATGGGCGGGATTTGATGGATTTTTCCAACAAAGGTCTGAAGGATCTCCTCAATCTTTTCGGTTGGAAATCCTTTCCATGATCCCTGAAAGATGACCTTACCCGTATGATCATCCGTTAAGGTCTCCTCCCCTAACTTAAGCGTGACCTCATATTCCTTTGGGGTTTCATTTAAAAAAGGAACCAATTTGGTTCCCTCATTGAGGACCACAGGTAAAACACCAGTAGCAAATGGATCAAGGGTCCCAATATGACCTGCCTTCTTTATCTGAAACCGATGTCTGAGGGTCCGCACAACCTCCAATGAGGTAATGCCACTGGGTTTATCCACCACAAGAATGCCATTGATCTTCCTATTCATCCAGCTCCTTTTTATGATGGATGGTTTGAATTAACTCTTCTATTCGAATCGCATATTCAATGGAGGGATCGAATTGAAACACAATGTCTGGGGTATATCTCAATCGAATCCTCCTCCCCAACTCTTTTCGGACATATCCTTTCGCATGATTGAGTCCTTCGAGCGATCTCTCCCTTTCCTCAAGAGGACCGGCAACACTAAAAAAGACCCTTGCAAATCGACAATCTTCAGAAACCGCCACCCTGGTGATGGTGACAAACCCGATTCGGGGATCTTTAATCGACCTCCCCAGCATCTGGGAGACTTCCCTCTGAATCAAATCAGCGACTTTTTCTGATCGTCTTCCCTGCATTTCATCCCATTCCTGACCGAAGCGCACAAAGGGCAGAGGCTCTGGATCCTTTTCTGATCAAAGCGCCTGGACTATACCGTAATAATCTCAATCTCAGTTTGAATCATTTCAACCAGGTTCATCTGGTCAATAAAATGGATCACATGATCCAAGCTCGAGTTAATATGTCGCCGATCATTTCCAACGGTACAAAACCCAATCTTGGCCCGCTGCCAGAGGTCATTATCTCCAACCTCTGAAATGGCCACGTTAAACCGATTCCTTACCCGATCAATCAATTTACGAAGGACATGTCTTTTACCTTTGAGGGAATGATTTTCAGGAATCCGAAGGTCCAATTGGCATATTCCCACTACCATTGCCTCCCCCTTTCCTTCCCCTAAGACCCTTCTGATTATCCCGACTTTCACCTTCCTCCTTAGGATAACCGAGGGTGAACCTCTTCTACCTCATATGACTCGATCACATCTCCCAGTTTGATATCATTAAAGTTCTCTATTCCAATCCCACACTCCAATCCTTGACTACAATCTTTCATATCCTCTTTGAATCGCTTGAGCGAAGAGATTCGTCCATCATAAATGATCACATTGTCCCTCAGTAATCGGGCATGGGATCCCCGAACCACTTTTCCATCGATTACGAGACTCCCAGCAACCGTTCCCACTTTCCGAATATTGAAGATCTGAATGACCTGGGCTCTCCCCAAAATGTGTTCTCTGTAAGTTGGACTGAGCAATCCTTCTAAGGCATTCTTGATATCATTAATCGCATCATAGATGATCGAATAAGTCCGAATGTCAACCTTTTCCTGTTCTGCCAAATGTTGGGCTTTTGGTCCTGGTCTTACATTGAAGCCAATGATGATGGCGTTGGAGGCTGAGGCCAAATTTACATCCGTCTCTGTAATTCCGCCCACTGCATCATGAAGGATATTCACCTTTACCGTTTCTGTAGAGAGTTTGTTTAACGCCTCTTTAACCGCCTCGATGGAACCCTGGACATCGGCTTTGATAATGACATTCAATTCTTTTACTTCTCCCTTCTTTATCTTTTCATAGAGTTCTTCTAAGGAAACCTTACTCAGCCTTGAGAGTTCCTTTTCCCGAATCTTTTCTTGACGATAAAGACTGATCTGCTTGGCCATCCTCTCTTCGGATACCACGATGAAGGTCTCTCCTGCCTCAGGGACATCATTGAAACCCACGACCTCTACAGGAAAAGAAGGAAGGGCCTCTTCAATCTTCTGTCCTTTATCATTCCACATGGCCCTTACCCTTCCATAGTGGGAACCTGCGATAAAGGCATCCCCTGTTCTCAATGTTCCTTCTTGCACAATCAGGGTTGCCACCGGTCCTCTTCCTTTGTCCAGTTTAGATTCAATGATCACCCCTCGAGCGGGTTTATCAGGATTCGCCTTCAATTCTAAAACCTCTGCCTGAAGGAGGATCAGATCTAATAATTCTTTAATCCCAGTCTTCTGTTTTGCAGAGACTTCTGCAAAGAGGGTCGTTCCTCCCCACTGCTCAGGGACAAGTCCATAATCGGCGAGTTCTTTCTTTACCTTCTCTGGATTGGCTGTGGGTTTATCAATCTTATTAATGGCAACGACAATGGGAACTTTAGCGGCTCTGGCATGGTCAATGGCCTCTTTGGTCTGTGGCATCATCCCATCATCAGCGGCCACCACCAAGACCACCACATCCGTTACCTGGGCCCCCCGCGCCCTCATGGCGGTGAAGGCATCATGGCCTGGAGT
>JBBIRT010000213.1:0-3534 GCA_037441725.1 Deltaproteobacteria bacterium
ATCAATGTCATATGGATGCGGTATCTTTATACCCTTGCTGGAGGGGCTTTGGTGGGGATGGGAGGGGTCTCATTCTCTCTTCTGGTAAAACCTGGGTGGGCCCGACCTTATGGAATCGAAGGGACGGGCTGGATTGCTTTGGCCATTGTCATCTTTGGAGGTTGGCATCCTATCCGTGCAGCCATTGGAGCATTCTTTTTTGTTTCCCTTCAAACCGCCGTCAATATTTTCCAGAACCTGATGCCAGGAGTTCCAACACAACTTTTTCCCGCGCTTCCCTTTCCATTGATGATCCTGGCATTGCTTTTGGTGACGATTGGAAATGCGGGTTGGTTAAATCGATTTCTAAACCTCCTTCCCGAATATCTCCAGAAGTTTCTTATCCGTATGCTTAAAACTTTACAAACCACTCCACCTTCAGCCTTAGGAACCATATTTAAAAAAGAATAATTTTAGATCAAGTAAGCTCTGAAAAAGTCCTTGTTAGACTTTTTGAAAAATTTTGCAGAGCTCTCCTTAAGGATGGAGACCATGCATCCCTGATATTGATCCTCCCTGTAAGAAATGACCACCCCTTTATTCCTGAAGAATATTTCAGAGAGAATTCGACGGAGAATCATTCGCTATGTTATATTTTTCTTATGCCTTATCAGCTTGGCCTTTTTATTGGGGCTGGGAGGGGGGGAATGACCTGGGGCTGGCTTCTGGCTAAAAAAGGACTTAAGGTTTTAATCCTTGAAAAGAACCAGAAGGTGGGCGGCTGTTGCACCTCTTTTGAAAGAGAGGGATTTTCCTTTGATCTCTCTGTACAATCTATCGGAGAATGTCAAGAGGGAGGGAGGATTTGGAAGTTATTAAAAGAGTTGAACCTCTTAAACCAAATCTCTTTTATTCCCCTTGAACCTGCCAGGGAATATCACTTTCCTAATTTTAAAATCTGCCAATCCTCAAACCTTGAGACTCACATTGAAAATCTCTCCACTCTCTTCCCAGAGGAGCGAAAGGGGATCGAAGAGGTTTATTCGATCTTAAAAAAAGTCTATAGAGAATTTTCTACGATTCCCGCCTCCTTAAATTGGTTTCACCCCTCCTCTTTTTCATCTGACTATCCATTTCTTTTAAAATATAAAGATAAAACCTATGGAGAACTCCTCAACGAATGGATCAGCCATCCCTTCTTGAAGACCCTCCTTTCCGTCCGAAGCTCATACGCCCTGCTTCCTCCAGAAGAAATCTCTGTCATTGGGATGGCAGGGATTGAAATGTCCTATTTCAATTATGGGGTTTCTTGTGTGAAAGGAAGGGTCGAAGAGCTACCCCTAAAAATGGCCGATGCCTTTAGAAAATTAGGAGGTCAGATTCTAACCCATCATAAGGTGGATCAAATTCTAATTCGTGAGAAGAAGGCCATGGGAGTAAGATTAAATAATGGCCAGGAGATCTCTGGAAAAGCCATCGTTTCGAATATTGATGCCATGACCACATTTTCAACTCTTCTCAGGGAGGATCAACTCCCAGATGGGTTTTGGTCAAAATTAAAAGGGATGAGGCCTTGTCTTTCCTATTTTATTCTTTACTTAGGAATTGATGGACCATTGGAGGGGCTTTCCTCATCCAATCACGAAATCTTTTTTGAGGACCGTTTACAGGAGGAATACCAGTTTCTTTATCAGAATCAAATTTCAGAAGATGCCCCATTCTACCTTCTTGCACCTTCAAAAGTAAATCCTTCTCATGCCCCAATAGGGAAAAACACACTCTGCCTGAGCTATAAAACTTCGTATCACCTCCATAAAGATTGGAACCAAAAAGTTAAGGATGAACTTTCTCAACGGCTTATTCAAAAGGCCTCTGCATGGGTTCCCCATTTGAAAGACAGGATCTTAGTCCAGATAGAAGCCACCCCCAAGACGATCGAACAGTGGACAGGTAATCGATGGGGTTCAGCCTATGGGTGGGCACAGATCCCGAGACAATCAGGAATCTATCGTCTTTCAAGAACAACCCCTATCCCCAATCTTTATCTCACCGGACACTGGACCGCTCCAGGGGGAGGTATTGCCGGGGTGGTGGCTTCAGGAGAGCTCACCGCAGAGACGATCTGGGATCGGTTTACAAAAGGAGAATAAATAATGTTTCAAAGATATTATCTTTCAATGTTTGGCCTCATTTTCCTTTTCGTTTTTCTTTGGGGATGTCCTAAGAGGATTGAAGTTCCTCCTGTTGAGAAACCCCCTTTTGTCAATCCTATCGTTAAACTATATGATGCCTTTTCTTCTGTAGAATCTTTTCAGGCAAAGGCTTCGATCCGAATTGATACGATAAGAGAAGGCGAGGAGATGAATTTCCTCCTCAATGGATTTCTTCTTTATCAAAGGCCTGATAAACTTCGGCTTTTAGGCTATCACCCCTTAGGAATGGGACTGTTTGATGCGCTCCTAAAAGATGGTGAGTTTTTCCTCCTCATCCCTCCCCAGAGGAAGGCCTATACCGGAGAGATTTCCCAGTTTGAGGATGTGATTGAAAAGGCAGGCCCAATTGAGATATCCACTGGAGGGGATGAAGGCAGCAGGGTTCCAAATCGAATCCGAATTGTGATGGTAGAGAAAGAGACGACCATTGAGCTTAAACTGAAAAATATCTCCATCGATCCTGGGCTTCCAGAGGATTCCTTTCAATGGGAGGTTCCAGAGGGGATTGAGGTGAGGTCACTTGATAGGCTCTTAAGAAGAAAGGGGTGGAGATGAAGATTGCATTTATTATTCCCAGATGGCCTAAAAATAGTTTCTGGGATGTCCTTGCCTTTAAATTCCCTCTCCTTTCAACATCACTTCTCGCAGGGCTCACTCCTTCCTGTCATCAAATTCGGATCATTGATGAGAGTCTCACGGAGATTGATTTTGATCAGGAGGTTGACCTGGTGGCCATCACCGCCATTACCCCTCTCGCTCAGAGGGGTTATGAGATCGCCGATGAGTTTCGGAGGAGGGGGAAAAGAGTTATCATAGGAGGAATTCATGCCTCTTGGCTTCCTGAAGAGGCAAAAGCCCATTCGGATAGCGTGGTCATCGGAGAGGCGGATGAGATTTGGGTTGAGATCCTGAATGATTTTGAGAAAGGAACGGTCAAACCCTTTTACCGACAAGAGCAGAGAACCGATCTTAACCGTCTTCCTATTCCCAGAAGAGACCTTTTCCCTTCAAAGGGATATCTTTTCCACAATCTGATTCAGACTACAAGGGGCTGTCCTTATGACTGTGAGTTCTGCTCGGTGACCGCTCTGTATGGGAAATCCTATCGAATGAGGCCCGTTTCAGAAGTGGAAAGAGAGATTGAATCTCTGGAGCGATCCAAGGCCTATATCTTCTTTGTTGATGACAATCTGGTTGGAAATCCCTCTCACGCCAAAAAACTTCTCAACATGCTCTCTCATCATCGGTTGCGTTGGGTGAGTCAGGGACCCATCTCCATTGCCGAAGATGAGGAGATGGTCAACCTGATGGCCCGTGCAGGGTGTCATGGGCTCTTCATCGG
>JBBIRT010000214.1:0-3502 GCA_037441725.1 Deltaproteobacteria bacterium
AATTTTTAATTGTTACATGAACGGATCGGGGTCAAATTCTTCGGTATTATATACCCCGGGTCTTCTCCATTGGCCTGTCACCAACATCATTGCCCCAATCATTGCGGGGACCCCGGTAGTATAACTCACAGCCTGAGTCCCTGTTTCTCTATAGGCCTCCTGGTGTTTACAATTGTTATAGATATAATAAGTCTTTTCTTTTTGATCCTTGATTCCACGGATTCGACAACCTATGGATGTTTCTCCTGAATAGTGTTCACCGAGCTCAGCCGGGTCAGGAAGAACGGCTTTAAGGAATTGAATGGGTACGATCTCTTTTCCGTCGTATAGAATGGGTTTGATACTGGCCATCCCAATATTTTGAATCACCCGTAAGTGGGTAAGGTATTCTTGACTGAAAGTCATCCAGAATCGAGCTCTTTTTAGTGTCGGAAAATGTTTGACCAATGATTCCAACTCTTCGTGATAAATGAGATAAGATTCCCTTGGCCCAATGTTTGGATAGTTGAGGAATCGGTGAATTTCGTGGGGTTCGGTTTCTATCCAATTTCCATTTTCCCAGTATTTCCCCCTCTGGGTTACCTCCCGAATATTGATCTCAGGATTAAAATTGGTGGCAAAGGGTTTACCGTGGTCTCCTGCATTACAGTCCACAATATCGAGATAATGAATTTCGTCAAAGTGATGCTTTGCTGCGTAGGCTGTAAATACCCCCGTTACTCCTGGATCAAAACCACATCCTAAGATGGCGGTTAAACCGGCATTTTTAAATCTTTCATGAAAAGCCCATTGCCATCGATACTCAAATTTGGCCTCCTCTGGAGGTTCATAATTTGCAGTATCCAAATAGTGAACCCCTGCTTCGAGACAGGCTTCCATGATGGACAAATCTTGATAGGGGAGGGCGACATGGATAACAATTTCAGGCTGAAAGTGTCTCATTAATTCCACTAATGGTTTAACCTGATTGGCATCGATCTGAGCCGTCTGGATTCGGTTAGAGCCTATTGCTTTTGCAATTGCATCACATTTCGATTTGGTTCGGCTTGCCAACATGATCTCGGTAAACACCTGTGGGAGGTTAGCCACCTTACGGGCAACGACCGTTGCTACCCCACCTGCTCCAATGATCAATACCTTTGTCATCCTCCCCTCCAAAGTCCTAACTGCCTTGAGTCACGAGAAGTCAAGAGAAACAATATAAGAAGAAATAAGTTTAATAAACTAAACCAAAAAAAATTATAACTCTCCTTTAGGATTTGTCAAGAGTTCTTTCCGAGGGGTCTGAAAAAGTTTTTATATTTCCCGAAGTTCTCTTTCTCTAAACGATCGATAGGGTTTACACCTCTTAGAAATTCTGTTAATTTTTAATTGATGGATAAGATTATCATTCGGGGAGCCAAGGTTCATAATTTAAAGAATATTGATGTGGAGATCCCAAGGAATCAATTGGTGGTGATCACAGGCTTAAGTGGTTCTGGGAAATCCACACTTGCCTTTGATACTCTCTATGCCGAAGGTCAAAGGCGGTATGTCGAGTCCCTTTCAGCTTACGCAAGACAGTTTTTAGAACAGATGGAAAGGGCAGATGTAGAATCCATTGAAGGCCTTTCTCCTGCCATCGCTATTGACCAGAGGAGCATGTCCCGTAACCCCCGTTCCACCGTGGGCACGGTGACAGAAATCTACGATTATCTTCGTCTCCTTTTTGCCAGGATTGGGAAGCCGTTCTGCCCTACCTGTGATACCCCCATTACTTCTCAAACCCTTCAGCAGATGTCTGAAACTCTCTTCCGGATCCCTAAAGGCACGCATATGATCATCCTTTCTCCGATCGTGAGGGGGAAAAAAGGCGAATATCGAAAAGAGTTAGAAGCGCTTCGGAGGGATGGGTTTGTGAGGGTAAGAATTGACGGTCAGATGAGAGACCTCAGCGAGGAGATCCGTCTGGATAAGAATAAGCGACATGAGATTGAAGTGGTGGTGGATCGTTTGGTGATGAAAGAAGGGATTGAGAAGAGAGTGAACGATTCCTTGGAGATTGCCTCAAACCTCTCCGAGGGGATTGTTAAGGTGGAGAGAGAAGGATCAACCCCTCTGATCTTCAGCCAAAGATTCTCTTGTATTGACTGTGGTTTTAGTTTCCCAGAGATTACACCACGAATGTTTTCTTTTAACAGCCCATTGGGAGCTTGTTCCACCTGTGATGGACTTGGGACAAAAAGATTTTTCGACCCGAATCTTATCATTCCCAATCCCTCCCTTTCATTAAACGAAGGGGCAATCCTTCCATGGAAAGAGAGAGGGGAATCTTTTTTAAAACCCCTTCTTAGAGGGTTGGCAGAACGTTATCATTTCAATCTGAATACCCCTTACCAAGAATTGCCCAAATCCATTCAAAATCTTCTCCTCTATGGTTCGGGGGGAGAGAAAATCACGTTTAAGATTAATGATGGAGGAAGATCCAATTGCTTCAGGCAGGAATTTGAAGGGGTGATCCCTGAAATGGAGAGGAGGCGAGATAAGAATGGAGAGGAAGTGGAGGATCTGGAACGCTTCATGAGCGAAGTTCCTTGCCCCGAGTGTCTCGGAACGAGGTTAAAAAAAGAAGTGCTTTCAATCAAAGTTGGCGGAAGATCCATTGCAGAGGTTACCCATCTCTATATTAAAGAGGCATTGGATTTTCTCACCCATTTGGAACTTTCCCCACGATCCAGAAAAATTGCTCAGGGGGTTTTACGGGAGATCGAAGAGCGATTAAAGTTTATGATTGAGGTTGGTTTGGATTATCTGACCCTGGATCGGAGTGCAGCCACACTCTCCGGAGGAGAGTCTCAACGCATTCGACTGGCTACCCAGATTGGTTCCAGTCTGGTTGGGGTATTATATATTTTGGATGAACCCAGCATTGGCCTCCATCAAAGGGATCACCTTCGTCTTCTGGGGACATTAAAGAGGTTAAGAGATTTGGGAAATACGGTCATTGTAGTGGAGCATGATGAGGAGACGATTCTTTCGGCTGATTATATCATTGATATGGGGCCGGGACCTGGAGAGAGGGGAGGCGAGGTGGTCTTTGCTGGGTCCCCAGAGGCCTTAATGGAATCAGACTATTCGTTAACCGGACAATATCTTTCTGGAAAGAAGAGGATCGCCTTACCCGTTAAGCGAAGGCCTATTGCAGGGAAATATCTTATTCTACGCGGAGTGAAAGCAAATAATTTAAAAAATATCGAGGTTAAGATCCCCTTAGGAGTATTCACTTGTGTGACCGGTGTTTCTGGTTCTGGAAAGTCCACTTTGATTATTGATACCCTCTATCGGCTATTGGCTCGGAAACTCTACCAACATTCTCAATCAGAGATTCCAGTCCAGGGGATTGAAGGGGTGGAATTTGTAGATAAAGTCATCCATGTAGATCAAATGCCAATTGGAAGGACCCCCCGTTCTAATCCTGCCACTTATACGGGTGTATTTCAGCCCATCCGAGAACTCTTTGCCC
>JBBIRT010000215.1:0-3463 GCA_037441725.1 Deltaproteobacteria bacterium
CTCTTTGTGGTGGATGCCGCCCAGACGGCTGGCGCCTACCCTATTGATGTTGAGAAGGATGGGATTGATCTATTGGCCTTCACCGGACATAAGAGCCTTTACGGACCCCAGGGAACAGGAGGGCTGGTGATTGGTGAGCGAATCGATGAGAAGGAGATGACTCCGCTGAAGCAGGGTGGGACAGGAAGCCGTTCCGAATTTGAGAAGCAGCCAGACTTTCTGCCTGATCGTTTTGAGAGCGGGACGCCCAATGGGGTAGGAATTGCCGGGCTTCTCGCTGGAGTTCAATTTGTTTTAGAAAAAGGAGTAGAGCAAATTCGCAAACACGAGATAGCCCTGGCCAAGAAACTCATCGAGGGATTAAAAGAAATTCCTCATGTACAACTTTATGGGCCTGCAAACCTGGATGATCGAATTGCCACCCTCTCTTTTAATTTTTCTTGTCTTTCTTCCTCAAATGGAGCTTCGCTATTAGAAAAGGAGTTTGGGATCCTCTGTCGTCCTGGGCTTCATTGCGCGCCTTCAGCCCATCGCACTATTGGAACTTTTCCAGAGGGAACGATCCGATTTGGCCTGAGTGCTTTTAACACCGAGGCAGAAGTCGAAACCGCCATCCGAGCCGTCTCCTTAATTTCCAAATAATCTTTTAAGAAGGTTAAGTCATCCAGGAAATATGAAAAAACCCCGAGTGTTCAGGTTAAGGTTATGGTTACGAAGCCCGTTTGGTTTAGGGTTAAAGGGTTACATCAAGTTCTTAAGACCAACAACGTAACCAAATGACGAAACGGGCATCTTTGCCATTGCCTTGAGATGGGGTCTTTATTTTTAAACAATCTTTTGAGTTATGAAAGAGGCTTAGAATATCTATGAAAAGAAGAGGGAATATATGGTAAAATAATGAATAAAGGGGAAAACGAAAGGGTGAGAGAGGCCGATTATCTGATCAGACCATGAGGTGTGTTTTTATATTTGAATCCATCCATCGTGTTATCAAGGCTGAGAAACTTCTTAAAGGGAAAGGGATCAAGATTGATCTCATACCCGTGCCACGTGAAATTAGCTCGGATTGTGGAGTCGCCATTGAATTATCTGAAGATTCAGAAACAGAGGCTTTATCTATTCTTAAAGAGAATAGAGTATCGGTTATGGATTGTTATGTAAGGAATTTAAGCGGAGGATTTGAGAAAAGAAAGGAAATTCCTCATGACGGAGACGTCATCCTCAAACGATAAAAATAAAGTCTATAGGTTAAGGATACGAAGCCCGTTTGGTTTAACGTCACAGGGTTACGTCAAATGCTTAAGACGAACGACCTAACCGATACACGATATGGGCATCGTATCGTTATACAGAATTTTTTCCCGACCAGTTGAAATTTTAAATCCGAGAGCCAGAGGTAAACATGGAAAGAGTGCGACTGACCGAAAAGGTTAAAAAGGCGGGTTGAGCAGCTAAGGTGGGTCCAGAGGATCTGGACCAGATTCTTAAAGAATTACCTATTCCAAGAGATCCGAGGGTCTTAGTGGGTTTGGAGACTTCAGATGATGCAGGGGTCTATCAATTGAGTGATGAAATCGCCTTAGTCCAAACCGTGGACTTTTTTACTCCGATTGTGGACGATCCTTTCACCTTTGGCCAGATCGCTGTGGCCAATGCCCTGAGCGATGTCTATGCCATGGGAGGAACTCCTCTTACCGGGATGAATTTAGTGGCCTTTCCCATCAAAACACTCTCTCCTTCCATCTTAAAAGAGATCCTTCTCGGAGGCCTTTCAAAGATGAATGAGGCTGGTGTGGCTCTGGTAGGGGGGCATTCCATTGAAGATCCTGAGATAAAATATGGCTTGGCAGTGACAGGATTAATCCATCCTAAAAAAATCTTTACCAATGCCAAGGCAAAGGTAGGAGATAAATTGGTTTTGACAAAACCCCTCGGCACAGGAATTATTGCCACGGCACTGAAGGGCCAGATGGCCTCTGTGGAGGCTGTCCGAAAGATCGTTGAGAGTATGGCAACTCTTAATCGAGTGGCATCAGAATTGATGAAAAACCATGAAGCCCATGCCTGCACAGATATTACAGGATTTAGCTTTCTCGGTCATGCCTTAGAGATGGCCACTGCAAGTCAGGTGGGATTGGTGATTCGATCAGAGGCAATTCCCATCTTCCCAGAGGCAATGGAATATGCAAAGATAGGATTGGTTCCAGGAGGAGCACACTCGAACCGTCAATTTTTCTCTTGCAAGGTGGAGATTCAATCTATTGTGCCTGAGCTTTTATTGGATATTCTTTATGATCCTCAAACCTCAGGCGGGCTTTTGATCTCTTTGCCTCCCGAAGAGGCAGAAAAGCTGGTAGCCGCTCTCAAAGAAGAAGGGCACATTTATTCCTCCATTGTAGGAGAAGTGGTAGAAGAGCTTCCTGGGAAGATTCAGCTTCTTTGATTCTTAGGAAATAAAAATCTTGTCTTTGTTAAAGATACTTTTGACAAATTCGAAAAAGAATAGTTACATTAGATTTAACCACGAAGGCTATGAGGTTCGAAAACCAGTGTCTTTGTGGTTTTTTATTGGATTGAAAGATGATAGATACCCGGCTATCAGAGACAAAAATCATCAATCAGCCATGAACAATTTTGGATCAAGGTAATCAGGTCTCTGCAATAATTTATGAATACATCCTTTTTAAATATTTTGCTCTGGAGCAAGTAAACTCGATAAAATGGGTTACCTATTTGGCATTTCAATCATCACTTTGATTCAATTTATTTGTTTATCTTACGGCTTTGCTGCCCATCCCCTGATTACCGATGACACGGGTACCCAGGGAAAGGGGAAATTCCAGGCTGAGGTCAATGGTGAATTTAATTATGACAGAGAAAAAGAGGATGGGGTGAGGATAAGAGAGACAGGTGGAGAGATAGCAACGATCTTCTCCTGCGGAATTGTGGACAATGTAGATATTGTCCTTGGCATACCATTTCAGTGGTTCAGAATAAGAGTAAAGAATGGAGAGACGACTAAACAGAGAGAGGGCGGAATATCTGATCTATCATTGGAGGTCAAGTGGAGATTTTTCGAAAAAGAGAGTCTCAGTTTTGCTTTGAAGCCAGGCATCACCTTACCTTCAGGTAACGAAAAGAAAGGGTTAGGTAACGGTAGGGCCTCCTATAGTCTCACATTCATAACATCGAAAGAGATCGGGCCATGGGCGTTCCATTTGAATTTCGGATATATGCGTAATGAGTATAAACTTCGGGAAGATAAAGAAGCCAATAGAAAAGAGATATGGCACGTATCACTTGCATCAGAGGTGGAAGTGGTAAAGGATCTCAAGCTGGTTGGCAATATCGGCATGGAGCGAAATTCTGAAAAGGCGTCAAGTAGACACCCTGGCTTCATACTGGGCGGATTGATTTATTCTATTACCGAAAACATAGACATAGATTTTGGCATCAAGACAGG
>JBBIRT010000216.1:0-3462 GCA_037441725.1 Deltaproteobacteria bacterium
TTAATGTGCTGACAGGAAAAATTCGAATGGTGAGCCTTCCTTTGCTCTCTGTAGATATCTTATTTGCCCACTGTTCAATATGTTTGTGTGAGGTGGCACTAACTGGAAACATGTGGGCGAGTCTTAATTCAATGGGCTTGCCCTGAGAGAAGGCACGAAGAGGTATTAAAGCCAAAAAAACAGATACCACCAAAATACAAATCATCCCTTTTGAGCTCTTCATTTTTAGGTCCTCCTTTTGATAAGATTTTAAAAACAACGGGCTTCTCCCATATCCTAAGAACTTACCCTTTAACTGATAAGTGAAGAAGAACCCTTGCTTCCTCAGGAGTGGCAACTTCCCTATCCAACTCTCTTGCAATTCGAACCACCTTCTCCACCATTTCAGCATTGCTTTTGGCTTGAACCCCTCTGGCCAGATAAATGTTATCTTCAAAACCCACCCTCACATGTCCACCTAAAAGAATGGCTGTGGTAACCATCGGCCATTCCCATAATCCTAAGGCGCATGCAGACCAGATGGCCCCCTGAGGAATGGAATGATACATATGGATGAGGTTTTCAACGGTTGCTGGAATCTGGCCTAATACCCCCAATACAAAATTAAAATAGAGGGGATTTTCAAGCACTCCAATGTTCCTGAGAAAAATACAATTGTTAATCATCCCCACATCATAACATTCAAGCTCTGGCTTGATGCCGTGATCTTTTAAGATCGTCGCCCCGTACTTCATGTCATCAAAACTATGGACCAAAACAAACTTGAGAAGAAACTCTTTTCTGCCCTGACTGTAAATATCAATCACCGGAGAGCCTGCATTGAAAGAGGCCATATCGGGTTTCGTTTTGGAATCTCTGGCCAGTTCAGAGATCACCCCAAAACGTCCCTTTACACTCTCCTTAGGAATCTCACGATATAACCAATCGAGATCCACTCGGTGAGCGGTTCCTCCTGTAGTACAATTTACAATGATATCGCACCGTTCTTTTATTCCAGCAATGGCTTCCCCAAGGTATTCTGCTGAATGGTCAGGCATCCCTGTATGAGGGTCCCGACCATGGAGATGGACCACCGAGGCACCTGCATTCCATGCATCCACGGTCGCCTGAATCTGCTCCTTGGGGGACTTGGGCAAGTATGGATTTCCCTGTGGGGATGAACCTCCTGTAATGGCAACTGTGATAATCAACTTATCCATCAAATCAGCCAATTGCCCCCTCCTCCCTCAGTCGCTCTATCCCTTTTTGATCATATCCTAATTCTTCCAAGATTTTTTGTGTATCTGCTCCAACAACTTTTCCAAGGCTTCTCACTTGCGCCGGAGTCTCTGAGAGTTTAATAGGGAAACCAATCTGCTTCAATCTTCCTTGAGTGGTGTGATCCAATTCTAATATCATCCTTCGATAAAGTATCTGAGGATCATTCACCGCCTCATCAATGTTATAGACGGGGGCCACACTGGTTTCTTTATCCTTTAAATAATCCCACCATTCATCCCTGCTTCTTGTCAGGAAGACCCTACTCAACTCTTTGATCCCCTGATCCTGTTCATGAGGGGGAGCTCCATGATAGGGAATAAGATCTTCTCGTTCAATCGCCTCACAGAAGTTCTTCCAAAAATGGAATTCTTTACAGGCCACCACAAAATATTCACCATCCTTACATTGATAGACGTTGCTCCAGGCACAGAGCCCAGTCATATAGGTCTCTCCCCTTCGGGGAACGATCCCGGTATAAAAATAGGAATGGATGTCATATTCCATAAGAGAAAGGATGCCGTCAGTATAAGAAATATCGACGAATTGTCCTTTCCTTATCTTTTCTCGAACAAGCAATGCGATTAGAATACCGACCAGTCCATGTAAGGCAGCCCCGGCTATATCCCCAATGTAATTACTTGGTAGTGTGGGTTTACCATTTCGCTGGCCAATCATGCTCAGGGCCCCGGCAATCCCCAAATAACAAGGGTCATGACCTGGAAGCTGGGCATAGTGTCCATCAGATCCGAAACCACTGGCAGAACAATAGATAAGCTTTGGATTCATCTTCTTGAGGGATTCGTAATCGGCCTTTAGGCGTTTCATCACCCCAGGACGAAATCCCTCTACTAACACATCTGCTCTCTCCACCAGCTTGTAAAATACCTTTAATCCTTCTTCACTCCGAAGATTGAGAATGATCGACTCCTTATTTCGGTTTAATCGATTGAGCGCAGCATACCGCTCATCTCTTGGATCGATTCCTGTCTCTTTTTCAGTTTTATTCCCGAAAGGGGGATCCACCCGAATGACCCTGGCACCAAAGTCTCCTAAGAACATCGTGGTATAAGCAGGTGGAAAACCACGTGATAGATCAAGCACCATGATTCCATCTAATGCTAATGGAAACCTCTCCATCTCCTCTAAATAACCTCCTCTTCCATCAACTGTACAAACTCTTCATCCGAAATCCCAAGGAGTTGGGTATAGACATAATCATTGTGTTCACCTAACATTGGAGGACGACCCAATTCAAAAGGTAACTTTGATAGACGAAACAATGGTCCATGATAAAAGGGAAGAGTTCCAGTCTCCGGGTGATCAAGGGGATTAAAGAATTGATAATGCCTTAGCTGGGGATCCTCAGCTTGATCTTTACCATTAGAGACTACCCCTGCAGCGATTCCGGCTTGCTGCATTCGATCCATGACCTCCTCAGGAGGATGTTGGCATGTCCATTGCTCAATGATCTGGTCAAGTTCATCTTCATTCTTCTTTCGATTCAAAAGGGTTGAGAACTTTGGATCTTCAGCCAGGGCTGGATTTTCGATGACATGACAGAAGTTTTTCCATTCCTGGTCATTGAGCACTGAAATGGCGCACCACCGATCCTCTCCTTTGCATCGGAACACCCCATGGGGAGCAGCAGAATTCATTCGATTACCATTTGCAGGATATTCCTCTCGATTGACCACCCAGTGGAGGATCAGTGGAGCGATCCAGTGTAAAACCGTCTCGTGCTGGGACTGGTCAATGTAGACTCCCTTCCCTGTTCTCCGTTTATAATCCAATGCAGCCAAAATGCTGATGGCATTAAAAAGTGGAGCCACATGATCGGTAAAGGGACCATATAACCCAGAAGGCTGACGATCTGGCCAACGGGTAAGGCTGTCAAGCCCGGATAACCCGGTTAAAACATAACCATGTCCATGCTGTGAACAAAGGGGGCCTGTATGTCCGTGCATACATGTTCTTAACATGATGATTTCAGGCTTAATCTCCTTCACATGATCATAATCCAACCCCATCTTTTCCATGGCTCCAGTTGCGAAGCTTTCAACCACAACATCGGCCCACAAAATGAGTTTTTTTACCAACCCTGCACTCTTTGGATGATCCAGGTTGAGGGTAATACTATATCTTTTCCCCATCTGAACATAGGCAAAGTGATAGCTTCTTTCTAACCCTGGAATGCCACCCTTA
>JBBIRT010000217.1:0-3435 GCA_037441725.1 Deltaproteobacteria bacterium
ATCATCTTCAGTAAAAGCATTGAGGGTTTGGCTCTGAACATCAATGACCCCAATCACCTTTTGGCCTACTTTCATGGGGACACACATTTCAGAACGAATGCTTTCATCACCACAAATATATCTTGGATCTTGGCTCACATCATTCACCAAGAGAGGTTCACCCTTTTGGGCCACCCATCCTGTAATCCCTTGCCCAACTAAGAGTTCAAGCCTTTCAATATGGCCCATTGAAAGCCCATGGTAGGAGGCTGGGTGGGGATGTAATTGTTTTTTATTCTCATCCATCAATAAGATTCCAAGGGCATCAAAATGAAAGAAATGATTTAGGCTCTTCATCATCTCCCTTAACATTTCATTTAGATTCAATGAGGAGGCAGAAATCTTCATCATCTCGTAAAGAATCGTCAATTCATTTAATCTCTTTTTTGTCTCCTCAAAGAGTAAGGCATTTTGAATGGAAATCGCCAAGCTAGGGCCAATCTGTTTAAGTAAATGGATGTTTTCTTCTGAAAAGTGATGGTACTTTCGACTACCAAAATTAAGGGTTCCAATGATCTTGCCTTTGAATTCCAGTGGAAAAATGAGAGCGGAACGGATCCCTTCTTCCTTCAGCAACCTTTGAGCAACCCAAGAATCACTCATGGAAAAGTCAGGGAGAATAAGCGGTTTCTTAGTATCCATCACTTGCTTCAGGTTGGTCCCTTGAAGAGGGTAAAGTGCATTCTCAACTAATGCTCCTGCATCATAATCTTTTTCTAATGCATAGAATCGAAATCCCTCTTCATTCTCATCAAAAAGGCTAAGACTTAATTTTTCAAAATCCATGACCTGTCTCAATTCCGATCGGACCATTCGAATCATCTCTCTCAAATCAAGGTTTGAGGCTAATATCTTATTGATGCGATTTACCAACTCCTTCTCTTTTTCTAATCGCTTCTCTTCGGTGATCTCTCTAAGGAGGTTTACAATGGCCACCACTTCCCCCATTTCATTAAAAATGGGGAAGGAATAATAATGGAATATCCCCTCTAAATATTGGCTTTCCTTTTCTCCAGAGGTTGGCTTCTTCGTGAGTAAAGTTTGGGTGAGATAGCATCCCTCACAGGGTTGATCCCGATGATAAAACATCTCATAACAATGCTTATTCCCCAGATCTTCTGGTTTGAGTCGAAATCTCTCAAAAGCAGCTTGGTTGGCTTGAAGGATTCGATAATCCTTATCCCGTATGGTCAGAAGGTCGGTCACGGCATTAAATGTGGTTTCCCATTCGGATTTAACCTTTGCCACCTTAGAGAAGAGTGTGGCATTTTCAAGGGCAATGCCAATTTGATTTCCAATGCTCTCTAAAAGATTGATCTCCCTCGGGCTTAATTCACGAGGAGAATGGCTTAAAAGACTGATCGCACCTACCACCTCTCCTTTAGCTTGAAGAGGAATGCCCACTAAGGTTTGGATCCCCTCTTCCACCATGACAGCAGGAACTTCTCGATAGGTGGAATATTCATGGATTGAGGTAGTGATTGGTCGTCTTTCTTGAATGGCTTTTCCCGAAACCCCTTCTCCATATTTGAAAAACTTTCCATCCTCAAAAAGCTTAAGAGGTAACCCGACATGAGCTTTCCTTTCAAGATAATTTCCTTGTTTATCAAGCAAATAGATAGCGCCTATCTCAAATCCTGTCATGGAGGCTGCCTTCTCAATGGCAGTATGTAAAATGTGATCGATATCTAAACTCTGATTGATTAATATATTCAAGTCATAAAGGGTTTCAAGCTCCTTGGTCTTTTGGGCCAATTCCTCTTCCATCCTCTTTCGATCAGTAATATCTTTTATAATGCCATCATATCCAATAATCTTTCCGGCAGGGTTCCTTCTAAGATTGGCGGTGATTAGGACATCGATGGGAGTCCCATCTTTTTTCTTAAGTTTGGTCTCATAATCTTTTACAAACCCTAACTTCGTTACTTCTCTTATGAATCTCTCTCGATCCTCAGGAATAAGAAAAACATCCCTGGCATAGAGTTGCATCATCTCCTCTTTGCTATTAAATCCAAGCAACTCTACCCCGGCTTGATTCACATCGATGTGCCTCCCATCCGCCGATGTGACATAAACCATATCTTTAGAATCTTCGAAAATCCTCTGATACCTCTCTTCTAACTTTTTGGAAGCCTCATCAAATTTTCTTGGGAATTTATGAGGATGAAAAAGGGATTCTCCCTTTCTAATCAACCACTGAAAGGGAATGGAATAATTTTCTATAAAGGAGGAAAACTTTTTTGAACTCCCTTTCATGATTTTACTTCTCCCTTTAGGAAACGATAGAGTTCGGATTGAAGGATCCTCCAACCTTTACCCGCTTTAATGGCTCTAATTTTCCCAATACGGATATATTTTAGAAAAGTGGGCCTTGAAATTTTAAGATATTCAATTGCCTCATCAGTTGTCAAAACCACATCTCTCTCTATGATAGACATTGAATTACCTCCATTTGATATTAATTTTATCTATTTTTAGCAAAATATATGCCGACCCTGATTCAAAATACCTCTGATGATATAACTACTGAATTTCTAAACTTTATCTCGATTTTATTAGTAATAATTTGATTTAATGAATCATCTCATCTTTGGCGACAAATTGTCACCATTTAAAAATTTTTTCAAACCCAAACCTTTCGATTTAAAAAAGAATTAATGATTCATAGAGGAGATGGCTTAAAGAGGTTTTTAAAGGAACACTCAGAAGAACCAATCTGTTTGGATGGGAGGGTAAAAATGGAGTCTACATCTTATACTTCCCGAAGTCTTCAGGCTTCATATTCTCGATGATGTTTTTCAATTCATCTCGTTCATCTAAGAGATTGGAGGTAAGAATTCCCATCTGTTTGGTGGCTTCGATAACGGATTCAGCAACAAAGATGGGAGCCTTTACTCTCACTGCAAGGGCGATGGCATCACTGGGTCTACTGTCTACAATCAATTCCTCTCCATCTACATCCAGGTAAAGATGGGCATAAAATGTATTTTCCTTCAAGTCATGAATAACCACTCGAGTCAGGGTCACCTGAAAGGTATCCAATATCTGTTTCATCAGATCATGTGTCATGGGGCGTAGGGTGACAGCATCCTCAAGGCCTCGAGAAATAGCCTCTGCCTCAAAAACTCCAATCCATATCGGTAAAGCCTTTTTTCCAGAAAGATCCACTAAAACCACTACGGGGTTGGATGCCTTAGGGTCAACTAAAATCCCCATCACTTTTACCTCTGTCAATCCCTTTTCCATATCATTTCCTTTATTTTTAAAAATATGACCAAACCTCCCAGCCGCTAAGTCCCTAACTAATTTTCTATAAATCCATTCTTATTTTAACCTGTTGTCTATCGATGTCAACCCTCCTTTATGAGATCTCTGAAAAAGTATCTTAAGCCATAT
>JBBIRT010000218.1:0-3343 GCA_037441725.1 Deltaproteobacteria bacterium
AAGGCTGTAATTAGTTGAATGAAATGACTTTTGCCAACCCCTTTTTGAAGTGCTCTGCTTTATAAAATTTTCAGAGATATTCCTGTTTGATTCTAATAGGGTTCCCCATTTCAGTGATGCATTAGGACTTCAGAAAATAGAATGTTGATTAATTATCAATAATTTATTAAGATTTTATCAATTTATTATTTTTTCTATTTTCTTCTTCATGAGAAGAATTATGAAATTTGTGGTACATGAACACCATTCAACCCATCTTCATTATGATTTTCGTTTGGAGATTGCAGGTGTCCTTAAATCCTGGGCAATTCCAAAGGGACCAACCATGAACCCTTCAGAGAAGAGGCTCGCAGTAATGGTAGAAGATCATCCCCTCGAATATAGGGAATTTGAAGGCATTATTCCAAAGGGGCATTATGGAGCTGGGGTTGTCTTAATTTGGGACTCAGGTGATTTTAAACCAGAGGGAGATCCCGAAACTGCTTTAAAGAAGGGAAGACTTCGTTTCTCCTTAGAAGGGAAGAAGTTAAAAGGGGACTTTTTTCTCGTCTTAATGAAAGGGAGAGGAAGTGGTAAGGATTGGCTTCTTATCAAAGGGCAAGACTCCTTTGCGGATACCAGTTGGAAAATTAAAGAGGAGCTTACCCTTGCAAAAAAGAGGAAGTTATCCGAAAGAATCCCACCCTGTGAAACTTCTTAGTAAAAGAATTCAAGATGCATTAGATACAAGGGAGATAGGCCTGAGTCTCCCTTTTAACTTTTCTTTAAAAGATTCGAGATAGATAAAGATCACAGGAGTGATATATAGAGTGATGAGTTGGGAAAAGACCAAACCTCCCACCACAGCGAGACCGAGAGGTTGACGTGACTCTGCCCCTGCACCCAAACCGATTGCGATGGGAAGGGTCCCCATAATGGCTGCCATCGTGGTCATCATGATTGGACGGAATCGGATCAGGCATCCTTCATAGATCGCTTCAGAGGGATTTTTTCCCTGATTTCTCTGTGCATCGAGAGCAAAGTCGATCATCATAATCGCATTTTTTTTAACGATCCCAATCAACATAATAATCCCTACCATAGAGTACAGATTCAGATCGATCTTAAAAATCAAAAGTGTAACCAAGGCGCCAAGACCAGCAGAAGGAAGACCAGAAAGGATAGTCATGGGATGGATGAAGCTTTCGTAGAGGATTCCAAGAACAATATATATCACCACGATGGCCATGATCAGGAGAAATCCCATCCCTTGCATCGATGTCTTGAAAACCTGAGCCGTTCCTTGAAAACTCGTACTGATCGAAGCAGGAAGCACCTCTCTTGCCATCCTCTCAACCTGTGCTACAGCATCTCCTAAGGAGACCCCTGGTTTCAGGTTAAAAGAAAAGGTTACAGAAGGTAGCTGACCCAAATGGTTAATGGAAAGGGGTCCAAGGCCTTGAGTCATTTTGGCTACGGCTTGCAAAGGGACCAATTGACCTGAAGAGGATCGAATATAGAGCATTGAGAGAGAGGAGGGATCGGATTGATATTGAGGTTCTAACTCAAGGATAACCTTGTACTGATTAATGGGGGTGTAGATCGTTGAGATCTGCCTTGCCCCAAAAGCACTGTAGAGAGCATCTTCAATCTGTTGGGCTGTCACTCGGAAGGCAGAAGCCTTATCTCGATCAATTTCAACAGTCACTTGAGGATTCTTGATCTGTAGATCATGGGTGACATCCTGAAGTCCTGGGAGCTCTCTCATCTTTGCTTCAAGAAGGGGAGCATAACGATAGAGATCTTCACTGTCAGGACTCTGGAGGGTAAATTGATATTGGCTCTTCGTCAGCTGCCCTCCGATCCGAATGGGAGGTGGATTCTGAAGAAACACCTGAATCCCTGGAATCTTTGCTAACTTAGGCCGTAATTCCTGAATCACTTCATCTGCACTTAATCTTCGCTCTGATCGGGGTTTCAATGTAATAAATAACCGACCCATATTCCCTGTCTGAGTAGGCCCCCCTGCCCCCACATTTGAAGAGAAGGAAGCCACATTTGGGTCCTGCCGAATCAGTTCGGCCACAGTGAACTGATGGCGTTTCATGGATTCAAAGGAGATCCCTTGCGGGGCCTCGGTGGTTGCGAAGATCTGCCCTATGTCTTCACTTGGAAGAAATCCATAAGGAAAAGTGATAAAAAGAAAAATCGTGATCAATAAGATGAGACCAGAGAGGAGTATGGTTGCCAACCGATGGTTTAATACAAATCTTAAGCTTGACTGATAGGCCTTAAACATTCCATTGAAAAATTGCTCCGAGGTCAAATAGAGGCGGTTCTGCCTCCTTTCTCGAAGGGGTCTGAGAAAACGACTACATAGCATCGGTGTAAGGCTCAAGGAGACGAAGCCCGATACAAGGATGGCCACCCCGATCGTAATTGCAAATTCATGAAGCAGTCGGCCAATAATTCCCCCCATAAAGAGGACAGGGATAAAGACTGCTACAAGGGAGAGGGTCATGGAGACAATTGTAAATCCAATCTCTCTTGATCCATTCAATGCAGCCTGGAGGGGTGACTCCCCCATCTCCACGTGCCTTACAATATTTTCAAGCATGACGATGGCATCGTCCACCACAAAACCAACAGAAAGGGTCAAGGCCATTAAAGAGAGATTATCCAGGCTAAATCCAAGAAGGTACATCACAGAGAATGTACCAATGATGGACATCGGAAGGGCAAGGCTTGGAATGACTGTGGCCGAAAGGTTCCGGAGAAAAAGGAAGATCACTAAGACGACTAAACAGATGGTCAAGAGCAAGGTAAACTTCACATCATTGACTGACTCTCGAATAGACTTTGAACGATCAAAGAGGATATCAAGATTTACTGAACCTGGCATCTGGGTGCGAAATTGAGGGAGCAGTCTTAAGATAGAGTCAACCACCTGTACGGTGTTTGTCCCAGGTTGACGGTAGATGGCCAATCCAATGTTCGGGATATTATTATACCAACTGGCGACCTTATCATTTTCAACGCTATTGATCACCCTTCCAAGCTCTCCTAACCGCACAGGTGAGCCATTTCGATAGGTGACGATAAGGGGATGATAAGCCTCAGCATTTTTGAGTTGACCCCTTGCCTCGATGGTATATGTTTGATGGGTTCCGTGTAATATCCCGGTGGGAAGGTTTACATTTCCACTCCTGATTGCATTGGCCACTTCATCAATTCCGAGGGAGCGGGATGCCAGAGCCTTCGGATCCAATTGGACACGTACTGCGTACTTCTGAGCCCCAAAGACTTGCACCTGGGCAACCCCACTCACCATGGAGATTCGTTGAGCTACAAAGGTATCGGCAAA
>JBBIRT010000219.1:0-3308 GCA_037441725.1 Deltaproteobacteria bacterium
TACTGAATATGATCTCCGATTACTTAGCATCGTTGGAGGCCAGTTGGCCAATTTGATTGAAAACATTCGGCTATATGAAGAGATTAAGAAATCTGAGGAAAGGTATCGGACAGTCATCGAGGGAGCTCATGATGGGATCTGTGTGATTGGGAAGGATAATCGATTTAAATATGTCAATAAGAGCATGGTTGAAATCCAAGGTTATCCTCCAGAGGAATTGATCGGTAAAGAATTTTTGGAATTTCTGGATGAAGGAAGTAAACAATTGATGATGGGTCGATTTGCCCAGTGGAGAGAGGGAAAGAAATTGTCCCCTCAATTTGAGTTGAATACTTACCAAAAAGATGGTGATCTTCGAAATATTGAGATCAATGCCAGGGTGATAAAGGATTCCAAGGGTGAAACGAACTATGTCGTTTTTGTTAAAGATATCACTGAAAAGAAAAAGATGGAGGAGAAATTACTTCAGACGGAAAAACTCCGTTCCCTTGCAGAGATGGCCAGTGGAGTGGCTCACGATTTCAACAATGCCTTAGCGGTGATCCTTGGAAACACCCAACTTCTTCTCTATACTGTCCAGGACGAAGAGATTAAGAAGACTCTGAGAACCATCGAAAAGGTATCCAAGGACAGCGCACAGACTGTTCGGCGACTTCAGGACTTTACAAGAAAGAAGGCCCCTCATGAACTTTTCAAGGTGGATGTCAATTCAATGATTAGGGATTCCATAGAGATCACAAAACCGAGGTGGAAGGATGAAATCCAAAAGAGAGGATTACAGATTGAGATGGTGACCCATCTCGAAGGAGTTCCTTTGGTTTTAGGGAATCCTTCAGAGTTGAAAGAAGTTTTCACCAATCTCATTTTTAATGCCATCGAAGCCATGCCTGGAGGTGGAAAGATCGAGATCAGGACCTTTCAGAAAGAGAAGAAGGTCTTCATCAAGATTTCGGATACTGGAATGGGCATCCCCGAAGAGATTAAAAAGAAGATTTTTGATCCCTTTTTTACCACCAAACCTTTCACCAATACAGGATTAGGACTGAGTTTGGCTTATGGGATTATAAAGAGGTTGGAAGGAGAGATTGAAGTTGAAAGTAAAGTCGGAAAAGGGACCGTCTTTACCCTTGTTCTCCCTTCAGAAGGGGAGGAAAAGGAGGTGGAGGTTTCTTCTCCATCCATCAAGAAAGGAAGGAAAGCTCGTATTCTGGTTATCGATGATGAGGAGTTTGTTCGAAATGTGCTTTACCAAACTCTAGCTCAAGAAGATCATCAGGTGACCTTGGCAGAGAATGGGGAAAAGGGGATTCAACTTTTTAAAGAGAAAAAATTTGATATGGTATTAACCGATTTAGGGATGCCAGGGATGTCTGGCTGGGATGTCTGCAGGAAGGTAAAGGAGATGAGCCCGAATACTCCAGTGGGAATGATCACAGGATGGGGGATGGAGACCAGTCGAAAAGAGATGGAGAAATATGGTCTCAATTTTATTATCTCCAAACCTTTTGATCTTAATAAAATTTTAAATGTGGTAGCCGAGAACATGGATCCTTCTATCGAAAAAAGAGTCTCCCCTTGATACTTTTTTCATCTATCATTAGATCTCTCCCATATGACTTGAGATCTTCACATTGGTTGACAATTCCCTCCCATTTATTTTAAAGATTCTTTGAATTCACAGGAAAGGATGGTAGATTGAAGATCGAGAATCTTGCAAGAAAAGGGATTTTAAAAATAGAATCCTATGTACCTGGAAAATCGATTGAAGAAGTGAAGAAGGAGTTTGGAAATAAAAATTGGACAAAGCTTGCTTCGAATGAGAATCTCCTTGGCCCTTCTCCAAAGGCTCTTTTAGCGATCCAGAGGGAACTCCCCAATATTCATCTCTACCCGGAAGGGCCCTGTACACTTTTAAGAAAAGCCATCTCGGAAAAGTTTTCCATCCCTGAGAAAGGCGTCGTTATTTCCAATGGAGCAGATAATTTAATCCTAATGATTGCCAATGCCTTTGTCAACGAAGGGGAAGAGGTCGTGATGGCTGATCCAACCTTTTCGGTATATAAAAACGTGACCCAGATCATGGGGGGGATACCCGTGCAGGTGAAATTAAGAAATTTTACCCATGACTTGGAAACGATGTTAAAAAAGGTGACCCGAAAGACAAAATTAGTGTTTATTTGCAACCCGAATAATCCAACCGGTACCGTGATCTCCAAGGAGGCCTTCGATCATTTTCTTTCTAAACTCCCCGAACGCGTCATCGTGATATTGGATGAAGCCTATGGAGATTTCGTTGAAGATGGGAACTGCCCAAAGGGGTTAATCTATATCAGAGAGAAAAGACAGGTTATCATACTTCAGACATTCTCTAAACTGTATGGACTTGCTGGTTTAAGAATCGGGTTTGCCTTAGGGAGGGAAGACCTGATTGATTGCCTTTATCAGGTGAGGGATCCTTTCCCTGTTCACCGGTTGGCCCAGGCAGCTGCAGTGGCAGCCCTGAAGGATGAAGATCATGCAATCCAGACAATTCGATTGGTTCACGAAGGAAGGCAGTACTTTTACAAGGAGCTGAATCGGCTTGGCCTCTCCTATGTTCCCAGCCAGGCCAATTTTGTCTTTGTCGATTTTAAGAGGGATTCCGATGAAATATTTAAAGCCCTTTTAAAAGAGGGAATCATCATTCGACCTGGAAAGGTTTGGGGCTATCCTACCTTTGCAAGGGTCACCATTGGAAGGATGAAAGACAACTTGAGGTTCATAAAAGCCCTTAAGAAAGTGATGGGTTAAACTCAAGACAAATTTATCCCTTCCTCCTTGGGAGACCTCTTTAATCTCAATCGCGTTTCATGTAAATTGGAATTTGTTTATTTTTTTGGCGGTACAATAGCGTCTTTGCAAGTCTTTGCAATCCGCATCTTGACTACAGTCTTTGCTGGGATGTTAATGGGTTCCCCTGTAGCCGGATTTCTTCCAACGCGGGCTTTCCGTTTGACCAACACTAATTTTCCAATACCAGGGAAGGTGAAGGCACCTGCCTTCTTGGTTTCAGAAATGGCTAACCCTGCCATCTCATCGATGACCGAGGAAGCAGTCTTTTTTGAAAGGTCAAATTTCTTAGCAAAATGTGAAATGATTTGAGCTTTTGTAAGTGGTTTTCTCCCCGCCATGCTTTTGTCCCTCCTCGATAAAGTAATTTAAGGAATAAGTATAAAGAGAAATTTCTAAAAAGCAAGTAAAAATTTAACAGCTCTTGGAGCGGGCAACGGGGTTCGAACCCGCGACCCTCGGCTTGGGAAGCCGATGCT
>JBBIRT010000220.1:0-3298 GCA_037441725.1 Deltaproteobacteria bacterium
TCTTCTTTGGTATATCCAAGTTCTATTAAGATCTCCTCGGTATGTTGGCCAAAGGCAGGAGCAGGACGTCGCCAGGAGGCCGGTGTCTCACTGAAATCCCAAGGGAAACCAGTCATCTTAATCTTTCCCCAAGCAGGATGTTCTACATCAATAAAATAATTATTCGCAATGGCTTGGGGGTCATTCGTCACTTCGAGAGGGGTCTGAATTGGAGTAAAAATACATCCTTCTTCTTCAAGAATTTTAATCCATTCTTCTCGAGTTTTAGTGGCAAACTTTTGATCTAAAAGGGCAACCAATTCTTTGGCATTCTCCCCTCGGGCTTCAATGCTATTGAACCTTGGATCATTTTGGTACTCCTCAATATCGAGGGCTTTACAAATCTTTGGCCAATATCTGTCTGGGTCAAGGTGGGCGATGACAATCCATTTATCATCCTTGCACCGATAGTGATTATAGAGGGGATTTCCTGCCATCGCCCTGACCTCCCTGGGAAACTCTTGTCCAAGGATAGCTGGAGCGGCCATGATAAATCCAAGCATAGCAATGACACTGCCCATTAATGAAGTATCCACCACTTGACCTTTGCCAGTCTTCTCACGTGCGTAAAGGGCCGCTGTAATCCCCCATGCACATATCAATCCACCGATTTCATCACCAATTCCCGGAAGAATCTGAGTTGGAGGCGCTCCTCTTTCCCCACAAGACATCATCAGTCCAGAGCGGGCAATCCCTGTGTAATCAAAAGAGAGGGCATTGGCATCTGGTCCTTTTCTCCCCCAACCCGAGGCCTGGGCATAGATCAACCGAGGATTACGCACCATTAGATCCTGGGGTCCGATCCCTAATTTGATGGGTGCGTCGATGCTCATATTATTTAGAAATACATCTGTGGAATCGATCAGTTTCAGAAAAATTTCCATCCCCTTTTTACTCTTCAGGTCTATCACAATACTCCTTTTATTCCGATTATTATGTTCAAAATAGTAATTCCGACCCTTTAATCCTGCCATGGCGCCTATGATTTTCATAAACATCCTTCCAGGGTCACCAGTCTTGGCCTCCACCTTAATGACATCAGCACCGAGGTCTCCTAACCTCATCCCGGCTACAGGTCCCTGTTGAAACATAGTGATTTCTACCACCCTCACTCCTTGCAATGGTCCATCCTTCATCTTCATTCCTCCTCCCAAAATAAATTTAAGCAATCCATATCGTTTCTAAAGAGAGCCTCAACATATCCACACAGACTCGAGGGAAATTTTTTCCAATATCCCAGGGAATAAAATAGGTAAGATCTCCAATTTGCTCATGAAGACTGGGATCTAAATCACACCTCAACCAGGTCTGTATATCATGAATGGCCTTGAGGATAAGTGAATCGATCCCTAAGGAATGATTCATCTCCTTGAGATGAGAAGCAGTCTTCAATTGATCTAAGGCTTCTTGGGAGTGAATTCCATTGACCTTCTTTCGAAGAACATAGATGTTTCCTCGATCCCGAAAGATCAGGAGGATTGGATTGATTTGAATCCGTAAGCCCTGGGGCTGAAATTCAGAGATTCTTTTCTCAACCTTTTTTAAAAGTCTTCTCCTCTTGAAAAGAGAGGAAAAGAAATAAGGGGAGACCCTTTCGAAGACGTAATCCATCCCTTCAATTCGGAATTCTCTTAACCTGGTTGGGTCAAATCCGAGGTCAAGGAGGTCAGCGATCCTCAGGGTGCGACCAGAAAAGCCTTCCATTCTTTCCATCCAGGGTTTGAGATATGGCCTTTGATAGATGGGAAGACTCTCAATGAATAGGGTAGGCTCTTCGATCAATCCCTTAGGTAGGATCTGTAAAATATTTTTATCTCCCCAGATCCTTACCCGATCCCTGTTAAGGCTCCATAGGGAATAGGACTGGATAGGCATTCTCTTGACCTGATCAGAAAAAGAGACCTGTTCAAGGGATTCCCCTCCTGTGTAACCGATGAGAGAAGTAATCTGTCTACGAAATCCAATCCATTTGGTAATGAGGCGTGTAAACATGAAACGCATGATTGGATTGGAGATCCCTGATGAGAGCTCTTCTTCAAAAAGTTGGTTTAATGTTTGATAGAGGGAACGGAATTCTTCAATCGTCCTTTTGACCATGTCCTCATTGGCATGCATATCAATAACAGGTCTCTTTTTTCTTAGGTTATAAAGAATTCGTGTAAGTTGCTTATGCAGGCTATCGATTTGTAGCGAGTCAGGGACAAAGACCATATAATTTCCCCAGCTTTCTTTGAAAGACTTTCCAAGGATATCTTTAATGGCCCTCCAACCGAGTTTTGTATAGGTCTCATAGGTGGGATCTTCTGGAGGGATGATATTATCCAATAGACCCATCGCCTTTTTTTCATTTAAGAATTCCATAAAGGTCTTCAGGATCCGGTATCCCAGACCCAATCCTCGAAAGGGAGGGAGTACCTCAACATAAACCAGATAATAGCAAGGGATGAGCCTCTTTAAATAAATCATATTGAGAAAACCTATGACCTCTCCCCCCTCTGTACGGATCTCAAAGGTGTGGAAGGGAGGCCCTCCTTCTTCTGGCTTAAAACGCTCAATCTTGGCTCCGTGTGCAGTCCTATCGATGAGTTGGTTCAGTCCCCTGAAGGCCTCGTAGGGAGAAGACCCTTTTAAGCGTTTGATTTGATCATCAAAGGTCAAATCAATTACAGATAGGGCATCCTTTACTCCAATTTTGGCCCTTTCAATCCGTTCACTAATTTCATCAATCTGTTTAGCTATCATTTTCAATTAAAATAAAAAAGGCCATGGATTTTGACCCATGGCCTTTTTTCTCCACCATGGGCAGCCCTTTAGGTCTGCCCATGACTTCTTGTTAAATGCCAATCTACTGGCAGAAGAGGGCAGACTTATTCTTAAAGCTAAAAAAGTAAAAATAAAAGAATAGATTCTGCTCTCTCATTGCTTCCATCAAATTTATAATTAACTCGCTTTTTAAAAAAAGTCAATATTTTTCAAGGAGGTTCCTCAGAGACACCTGATGAAAGAGAGATGGATAGAATTATTCAAAAGACTTTCGGGCCTTTTACATCTAATGTGGCCTCCTCAAAAAATCTGACAGTGGATGGTATAAACCCAGTACGGCTTGGCACACCTTGTGAGAAACTCCACTCAGAGCTTCCCAGCCTGAGGATGGTTAAGATTAAAAAAAAGATAGACTTCTAACCTGTGTAAACAACGCACAAAGAGATCTCTGAAAAAGTATCTTAAGCCATATAGAATGGAGAGGTGTGATGAAAAA
>JBBIRT010000221.1:0-3201 GCA_037441725.1 Deltaproteobacteria bacterium
TTCTTGGCCCCAAAGGTCTCTACGGCAAAGTTAAGCATCCTCTGCCCGAGACGATAGTCCGTCACTGGAACACAGAAGATCCACTTCTTTAGGGGAATAGTAATGGGAGCAGGGGCAATCTGAGGAACCTCTTCCTGCTCGCAGATGGGAACGATGGCCATGGTCCCAACGACAAGGCTTGAACCAATTAGACAGGAAACTCTTTTATCACGAATCAATTTGGTAGCAGCAATTGCCGAGTTGGTGGGATTGCTCTGATCATCTTCAAAAAAAAGCTCGATGGGTCTGCCAAAGAGCCCGCCCTGGCGATTGACCCCTTCTACAACCACCGTAATCGCCTCCTTTTCTGGAGTTCCTAAGAATCCTCCTCTCCCGGTGATACTCAATACCACTCCAATTTTAATAGGCTCCGTGGCCCCTGGGGAACCCCCTTGAACAGATAAAAATAATAAAAGGGTGAATACAATCAAACTCAAACCTTTCATAAAAATGTTAAATCGTTGCCTCATATTAAAATACCTCCTTATACATAATTTTCTCTAATTCCTTGGGCGTACTAAAGATATTGAATCGGTTTAGCACGCCCAATTTTTTAACCTATTCCAAAATGGAATGCAGAAAAACTCTCCCCATGAATGACTTCTTGGCTTACTTCATTCCAAACCTTTCTGGATAGTAGGGATAATATTCTCCATTCTTAATCACCTGAGGAATGACTGCCTCCACGGGCATTCCATAATGATTTGTAGGGGTCACTGAAAAATCTCCTACCAGGCCTTTGTACTTTACCTTCTCTATAGCATCTCTTAAGGCCGCCCGATCATCTGTTCCAGCAAGTTTTAGGGCCTCTACCACAATATGGAAAGCATCATGAGAATTGGCCCCATAGGTCTGAAATTCTTTGCCAAATTTTTCCATCAGCGCTTTCTTATGAGGTTCATATAGGTTCTTACGATATGGATCATCAGGAGGAAGTTTGTCAGCAAATAAACACTTTAGGCCGAAAACGATCCAAGACTTTCCAGCGACAACCTCACCAGCCAATTTGGCATGTTCTTTACTGGCTACTCCCCAACTATTGACCACAGGTGTCTTCATCCCCAATTGCTTATAATTTTTTGCCGCCACGGAGGCTGAAGTTCCAATCGAATAATTCAGAATCACATCAGGTTTAGCCGCTTTGATCTTTGTCAATTGGGGAATCATACTGGTATCCGTAAACTCATACTGTTCTTTGATGATAATCTTAGCTCCATATTTGGCAAGGTTATCTTCAATCGCTTTGATCCCTGCTAAAAAGCCAACTTCAGGGGCCGTAAGCACAGCAATCTTTTTAGCCTTGAGATCCTCTGCCATAAACTTAAGCATCCCAGGACCATGAAGGGTATCATCGATCAATACAAAAAAAACCCACTTACTGAAGGGCACGGTAGCTGGACAGGTAGGTAAAAGTGGAACCCCCTCCCGTTCTGCAATAGGGATCATGGAGGTAGCTCCAGAGGTGAAACTGGTTCCTAACACAGCACAAACCTTTAGGTCTCGAACCAGTTTGGTCGCTGCAATCACAGAGGTGGTGGGGTTGCTCTGATCATCTTCGTAGTAAACCTCAATGGGCCTTCCCAATACCCCACCTTGACGGTTGATTCGATCCACCTCCACTTCGACGGCCTCTTTTTGCGGAGTACCAAGAAACCCTGCCCATCCTGTTTGTGTAAATACTGCTCCAATTCTAATGGGCTCTACCGCTTGAGAAGGATTTTCACTGGATATGAATAAGAATAAAAAAACTAAACCCATGAACCCCAGTCCCTTTAACCAATACCTTATCTTTCGAATCATGAATAGATCCCCCTTTCTCGTCTGATTTTTAAAGTGAATCATGGATGGCCAATGATTCAATCGTGATTCCTCTCACCTCCTTATCCTATAGAGTTTTCCTCCCTTTCCCTAAATAGATCTCTTTAACCTCTTCATTATTGATGAGGTTCTGAGCTTCTCCATCAAGCATAATCTGGCCCTGAGCTAAAACCAATCCTCTATTGGCAAATCTCAATGCCGCCTCTGCATTCTGCTCAACTAAAAGAATGGTCAAAGAAAATTCCTCCCGTAATTTCTTCAGGATTTCAAATAGATTCTTCACTAATAGGGGTGCTAAACCTGCAGAGGGTTCATCCAGAAGTAACAGTTTCAGTTCGCACATTAATGTTCGACCAATGGCCAACATCTGTTTTTCTCCGCCACTGAGAGAACCTGCTCGTTGGCTTCGTTTCCTCTCTAAAACCGGAAAATATTTATAAACGATCTGAAGGTTTCTGTTTTTCAGGGTTTGAAGGTCCAACCTTTGACCATAAGCTCCCAAAATTAAATTGTCCTCAACGGTTAAAGAACTAAACACATGCATTCCCTGAAGGATATGCCCGATTCCCAGGTTCACAATTCGTGTGCAATCCCAACCTGTAATCTCCTGTTCTCCAAACCATACTTGACCTGATTTCAAGGGAATCATTCCTGAAAGGGCCCATAAAAGTGTACTCTTCCCTGCTCCATTGGATCCAATCACGGCGAGGGTTTCTCCTCTTTCCATGGAAAAAGAAATCTCCCTTAATACAATGAGGCTACCATAGCCTGCCGTTAATTGATGGACCTTAAGCAATCTCTACCTCCTGCCCCAAATAAGCACGGATGACCTCTTGATTTTGAGAGACTTCCTCAGGTGTTCCAAAGGCAATTCCTCGACCGAAATCTAAAACAAACACTCGATCCGAAAGATTCATCACCAAGGGCATGTTATGCTCTACAAGGATGATAGTGGTTCCCTGCTCCCTGATGCGACGCAATATATTTAACAACTTCTCGGTCTCAGCCGTATTTAATCCTGCTGCAGGCTCGTCCAGAAGAAGGAGCTTAGGTTCCATGGCCATTGCCCGGGCTAATTCGACCAATTTTTGCTCTCCAAAAGATAGGTTCTCCACCACCTCATAGGCCTTATCTGCTAAACCTAAAAATGCAATACTCCTCATGGCTGCATCTCTTATGATGGATTCTTCCAGACGAGGTCGGCCGAGGTGAACTCCTCCCATAAAAATTCCTGATTTCCCTTTTAGATGGCTCCCCACCATCACATTCTCAATCACCGTCATCCCTTTAAATAAATTGATTAATTGAAAGGTCCGTCCCAATCCCAATCGGGCCATTTCATGG
>JBBIRT010000222.1:0-3168 GCA_037441725.1 Deltaproteobacteria bacterium
AATTTTTCCTGTCAGCACCTTGATTCCTCCTCCGGAGATATATTCAGGGGTCGCCAAAGGGGTTGCTGATCTTGGATTTGCTTTTCGATATAAACCAGAAGGCTATGGAATAGGGGTAACCTTTCCATTCCTTATGGGAGCTCCTGATACAGTGACAGCCACAAGAGTTTACGATGACCTTTGGAAGAAGTTTCCTAAACAGATGGCCGAGGAGTGGAAGGAGGTTAAGATTCTTTACCTATCAGCCAGTATGCCTCAATATTTAATGGCCCGTAAAACCCTTCGCCATCTTGAGGATATCAAGGGTCTACAAATCAGGGTGCCCTCGAGGGAGTTAGGTGACTTGATCAAAGATCTTGGAGGGACTCCGGTCTATATGTCCACATCTGATTTCATGATCGGCATTGAAAAGGGGACCATTGATGGAGCCACTTCGGTCTTTGAGTTCGTTCCTGATAATAAACTGGGCGGAAAGATAAAATATGTGATCCTTCAGAGTTTAGGTGTACCGACCCCTGTTGGATTATTCATGAATAAGGACTCTTTTCATAGTCTCCCCGCTGATTTACAGAGAGTGATTGAGAGAAGTTGCGAATGGGGGAAGGAGGACATGATCAGATACTGGTCTGCCGGATATGAAAATGCTAAGAAGTATTGCCAAGCAGAGGGGATCGAACTTATTTCGCTTTCTCAGGATGAACGTGCCAAGCTGAATGCAGTTCTTGAACGTCATCGTGAAAAAGTAGGTGCTGATCTCGATACAAAGGGATATCCTGGGACTGAGATCGTTAAGTTTATAAGAGAGCAGGTTGAGCACTATACCCGATAATCATTTTGAAATCTGGGACACGAATTTAATTCAATGCTTTTTTCAGATTTTGATTAAAGTTTATCTTCGTGACTTGAAAAAGCCGATGGAGGCATTGAGATATGGGCGTTTACACCAAGCTCACTAACGGAATCCTTAAAGTATTCCTTGGCATTGGGGTCATTGCATTGATGATCATGATGTTGATTGTGGTTGGCAACTGCCTCGGAAGGGCATTTTTTAAGACCCCTATCTTTGGAGCAGTTGAGATTGCTGGATTAGCCGGGGTTTTTGTGGTTGCAGCTGCCATCGGTTTTACCGAACGGGAACAACGCCATGTGACGGTTGATGTTTTGGCTACCCGATTCAGACCTCGCCTTCGGGCAATGATTGATTCTTTTACTCTCTTCTTGAGTATTTTGTCGGTTGCCTTTATGCTTTGGGCGATTTTCAAAGATACCCTCAATTCGGTTATCACCCATGAAATCACCTTAACCACAGGGATGATTACTTCGCCATTCAAATTTACCTGGACCATTGGCATCACCCTCCTTTGGCTGTTTCTGTTGCTGCATTGGTTTAAAGCCATAAGAAAGGCGGCAAGGAAATGAGTCCTGTCACGACAGGCATGATCGGGATTTTTATTCTCCTTACCCTGATGTTTGTTGGGATGCCTATCGGTTTTGCTATGCTTTTGATTGGATCTATCGGGTTTGTCTCCCTCGTCAAGCTAAGCGGGGCCTTACATGTTCTTGCCAGCGTCCCCTATGGACTAATTTCAAACTACGATTATTGTGTATTGCCCTTATTTTTATTTATGGGCACGATCATCCTAAATGCTGGATTTGGTGGAAACCTCTTTCGTCTGGCCAATGCGATCCTTGGACGACTCCCTGGAGGATTGGCTATCGCCACCATTTTTGCTTGTGGTGTTTTTGCTGCTGTGAGTTCCTCCAGCATTGCTTGTGCTCTGACCATCGGTTTGATCGCTCTCCCTGAAATGAAAGGATATAAATACGACAATGCCCTGGCTGCTGGTTCTGTAGCTGCAGGTGGGACTTTAGGAATCCTCATCCCTCCCAGTGGAATTTTTATTATTTATGGCATCATGACAGAACAATCGATTGGGAAACTCTTTGTAGCGGGCATTATTCCAGGTATCCTTTTGACTTTGCTCTTTATTGTTGAAGTATATATTTGGGTACGATTAAACCCGACCATAGCACCCCCAGGTCAAAGCACCACCTTCACAGAAAAAGTAAAAGCCCTTGGAGGGGGGGCTGAGGTATTAGCCCTATGTTTATTGGTCTTAGGGGGACTCATCATGGGTTGGTTTACTCCCACTGAGGCAGGAGCCATCGGCGCCTTTGGAGCAGTGATATTATCCCTGATTAGAAGAAGATTGAGTTGGCAGGGATTCAAGGATGCTGTGATTGATACCATGCGAAATACGGGCATGATATTTATTATCGTAATGGGTGCATTGGTTTTTAATACCTTCTTAGCTGTGACGACAATCCCCATGGAGCTGGCTGATTGGGTGAGTGGTTTTACTCTCCCTCCTGTGATGATTATGATAATCATTCTTGTCATGTATATCGTTCTTGGAACCTTTCTCGACGAGCTTGCCATGATTCTACTCACTCTCCCCATCTTCTTCCCCGTGGTGACAAGGTTGGGTTTTGATCCAATATGGTTTGGAGTTGCCGTAGTGCTGGTGGTTGAGATGGGAATGATCAGTCCACCTGTGGGAATGACCATGTTTGTTGTCAAAGGAATTGCTCCAGATATACCGATCCAAAGGATATTTAAAGGAGTTTTACCTTTTGTGGTTGCTGTGGCGGTGATGATGGCTTTGCTCATTGCCTTCCCACAAATCGCCCTCTTTTTACCCAAATTGATGAGGTGAGTCACCGATGGATAGTAGAGAAAAATTACCCTTGACCAAGCGAAAGATCCCAATTGAAGAGGGGCTTTTTTACCAACCTCTTTCAGATGAGGAAAAGCCTTACCTTATTGGTTCTAAGTGCAAGATTTGTGGCAATGTGACCTTCCCCAAAAAACAGGTCTGTCCTCGATGTTCAAAGAAGGACACCATGACGGAAGTGCATCTGAAAGGCAGGGGGAAGTTAGATACCTTCAGTATTGTGAATGCAGCACTTCCAGGATTTAAGGCCCCCTCGATCCAGGCCTATGTTCAGCTTGAAGAGGGTCCAAGGATCTGGTCCCTCATCACAGGAGTTGAACCTGATGAGAGGGCCTTAAAAATTGGAATGGAGCTTGAGTTGGTCATCGAAAAGGTTAGGGAGGATGCTCAGGGAAATGAGATCGTGAGCTATCAATTTAAGCCGGTAAAGGGA
>JBBIRT010000223.1:0-3147 GCA_037441725.1 Deltaproteobacteria bacterium
TCGGATATAAACACTCATGCCTCCTGTATCTTTTTCTCCCAACTTCCCGAGAGGACAACTGTGGACACTCAGCATAGCTATCTTCAACGATCAACCTCCTTTTCGATTTCCCAGGGATGGGTTTCTTCAATTAAAAATGATCTGACAACAAGAGAGAGGAACTTCTTTTCCTCCCAACCGATGCTTATAGGTTTCAGCTCCCTTTAAGAAATCAAATCTTTCTCTTTTTTTTTCGATACTGTCCTTAATGCACATGACCTTAGAAATGAACCCTACGCTCAAGGAGTGGTATTGTGGAAGATACCCATTATTATAAAGATAAATTTTATGATGATGATCGAAGTACATCACCATAGCTACAGATCGTCCATTGAGGTCCAGAATCCCCATCTTTAGAAGCCGATCTCGTGCCATCTTCCTTGCCAGTGAGTTAAAAAAAGATTCCCTCTGGTCATTCATAAATTTTGCTTTATCACTCCTGCTTTCACGAAAAAGTTTTAAAAAGAGGGCCATTGCTTCTAAGAGACAGTGGCTTTCCTCTATAATCCGGTAGGTGACCTCCCCTGCTTCCCCCAATCTTCTAAATTTACGCCTGACTTCATGACGCTGCTTCTGAGTCAGTATTCCTAAATATTCTTCCCAGGTAGAAGGTAAGGCCATTTCCAATGATACATCTTCTATTTCACAAGAAACCTGATAACCCCTCTTTTGTGAGAGGCCAATAAGATGGGTCAGTACCTTTGAGGTTGGCCTCAGGGGGTTCAGTTTAAGGCAACGGATCCCCTTTTCTCTCAAATCATCAAGCAGAATATTAAAAAAATCATTTTCCCTTCCTTGGAGGACGATGAAATCCATATAGTCACAAACATCAGGGCTTCCGATAAAAGAGGCTTCTGTCTCTTTTAAAAGAAGGGGGGCAATCCCGAGGAGGGTCTCTCCTTGCCTGACCGATCTTAAATAAAGCTCTCCCTCAGATCCGAATTCGCACCACCATGCTTCAAGCCAGGGTGGCAGGGTGAAAAGACAATCCCACATCGAAGGAGAATCAGACTCGAGCCAATAAGAACGAAGGGTGTCAAAATTCTCAAGAGATAAACGATAATCTGATTTCTGCATGGAAACCCTAACAGGACAGAGGGAATCCCCCAGCTCCATTTATCCTGGAATTCCCTCTGAATGGTTGATTGTAAAGAAAAAAGTCTTCTTATTCCAAAAAGGATTCATCCATTTATCCCTTGTACATCGGATCAAAACTCTATAAAATTATTATAAAATGATTAGAACATTTTTGGGAATAAAAATTTCTCTTTGAATGTCATCCCTCAATGAAGATTCTTCTGATTCAGCCGCCTGTTCGAGATTTTTATCAAACTTCCATTCGGACCCAACCGATTGGGTTGGCCTATATTGCAGCCTCCCTCAAATCTTATGGATACGAAGTGGAGATTCTTGACTGTCAAACCCTGAAGAAGAGATCGATTCCCATTCCCCCTGAACTTTCTTACCTTCGAGATCTCTATCCCTCCCATGACCAAAGCCCATTTAAACTCTACTCAGGTTATTACCATTTTGGAATGGAGTGGGGGGAGATTAAAGAAAGAATTAAAGGGTCTAAGGCCGATATCTTCGGAATTTCTTCTAACTTTACACCCTATCATGGAGAGGCGCTCCAGATTGCCAAGATCATAAAAGAATGGGATTTTAGGAAGATCGTTGTGATGGGAGGGTCACACGTGAGTTGTGACACTGAGAATGTGTTAAGGAGCCCTTTGATTGATTATATCATTTTAGGGGAAGGAGAGATTCGTTTCCCCCTTCTTTTGGAACAGATGGAGAGGGGTAAATTGAAAGACCTCGAGAGGATGGACGGAATTGGTTATCGGAAGAATGGAGAGATTAAAATTAATCCCCTTCAAAACTTTATTCAGGAATTGGATTCTCTCCCCTATCCTGAACGATCACTTCTCGATCTTGATCGATACCAGATGAAAAAAAGACGCATGACCATGATCCTCACCAGCAGGGGATGTCCCCATCGATGTGGCTACTGTTCAACCCATCGCATTATGGGCGAATCCTTTAGGACTCGCACCCCAGAGGCCGTCATTGAAGAGATCATGGTATGCCAAGTGCAATATGGCATCCAGATTTTTGATATTGAGGATGACAATTTTACCTTTGATCCACATCGTGCAAAAAGAATGATGAATCTTATGATTGAGAATTTGGGAGAGGAAAAGATTGAACTTTCTGCCATGAATGGTGTTTCTTTTGTTTCTTTGGATGAGGAGCTTTTAAAATTGATGAAGAGGGCCGGGTTTAAAACCATCAACCTTTCCTATGTCAGCAGCGATTCCTCAATCAAAGAAAGGGTGGGAAGACCCGGAGCCCAAAAGGATTTCAATGAAATTCTGAAAGAGGCAGAAAGGATTAACCTGAATGTAATTGCTTATGCTATCCTGGGAATGCCCGGTCAAACGATCGAAGAGATGGTTGATACTTTAATCTATCTGATGGGAAAGAAGGTTCTTATCGGACCAAGTCTTTATTACCCCGTGCCTCAAACCCTGCTTTTTAAAGAGTGTAAAGAGAGGGAGATTCTTCCCCCTCATCCCAGTCAATGGCGTTCAAGTGCTTTTCCTATTGAGACAGAAGAATTTGATCGAATCGATTTGGTGACCCTTCTCAGATTTGCTCGGCTCATCAACTTCATCAAAAAGAAGATGGATGAGAAAGAACTGGATGAGGGGATCACGTGGGAGGAGTTATTCTTAAGATTGAAGAAAGAGGGACCGGGGAAGAAGATTTCATGGGATGGGTTGGTTCGGATGATTTTTGATCAGAAAACCTTTTTCAGCCTAAAAAGAGGGAGTGGAAAAGAGTTATCTATATCAAAAATAGGGAGTTCTATGAAAGTTTTTGAAATTTTTTTAAAAAAGGCCTGGAAGCGTCCCATCATGAAAAGTCAGAACAACATCCGATGAAAATTCATCCATGATCGTTTAACGAAATCTCTTTTACTTTTATGCCATGCATCCCTGAAGTGGGGAACCCTATTAGAATCAGGCAGGAATATCTCCAAAAATTTTATTAAGCGGAGCACTTCAAAAATAGCTTGGTAAAAGTTATATCCTCCAACAAATCATT
>JBBIRT010000224.1:0-3135 GCA_037441725.1 Deltaproteobacteria bacterium
GTTATACCTTTGCTTTAGATGATCCTTTGGCAATTGCTCAAAAAGATTATTCTGCTCTCATTGTTAAGGCAAAGTCTCTCGGGATTGATGCCATCTTAATCTTTGGAGCTGATGCAGATTGCATTACTTTTGTCCGGCAGATGAAAGAAAATAAATTTAGCGTAAAATATATGCACGGATGGAAGGGAACTTGGGCAGGTGAGTTTTGGAACGCCCTCGGAAAGGATGCCCAGTATATCCTCTGTGATGGGTTCTGGTCTATGGATTTCCCTTATCCTGGAGCTAAAGAACTGGGAGAAAGATATGTAAAGAAATTTAATAAATATTCTGTCAGCATTGGTGCCCTTTATGGCCTCTGCCAGATCCTATGGACTTCAATAGAAAAGGCAGGAACCTTAGATTCTGCAAAGGTTCGAGAGGCAGTCCTTGCAAACGAATTTGAGACAGTGATGGGGAAAGTGAAATATAATCAAGATGGAGTAGCCGTCTTTTTAAGCACAGCTCATCAATGGTGGGATGGGAAACAAATGTTAGTCTACCCATTTGATCGAACCACCTGGAAAGTCAAATTATCACCCCCTTGGGATAAACGATAATCCTTTATCTTAATAACCTTAGAAAGGAGGGATAATGACATGAAGATTAAGGCAGCTGTTCTTAGAGAGAAAAACAAACCCTATAGCATTGAAGAGTTGGAATTGGATCCCCCGAAGGAAAAAGAAGTTCTCATTAAATATGCTTATACTGGCTATTGCCACTCCGACCTGAGCAACCTCTTAGGAAACATCTCGATGATGCTTCCCCTTGTAGCAGGGCATGAAGGAGCTGGGATTGTTGAGGAAGTAGGTCCGGGTTGCACTAAGGTAAAAAAGGGGGACCATGTAGTGGCCACATGGATGGTTCCCTGTGGAGAGTGTCCACAGTGCCGAAGGGGGATGGGGAACATCTGTACAGGTACTTTCAAATACTTTGTCGAGGGGATGTTACTGGACGGAACATCTCGAATCAGAGATAGAAATGGAAAGATGGTACGTCACGGGAATTTTGTATCTGGATTTTCAAATTATACAGTGACCCCTGAGAATGGTTTGATTCCCATCCCTAAGGAGTTTCCATTGGAATACGCCTGTCTAATGGGTTGTTGTATCCCAACGGGTTGGGGGACTGTTACCAATTGTGCCAAGGTTCAACCTGGTGATAGGGTCGTCATCTATGGAGTTGGCGGCGTGGGCCTCAATATCCTTCGTGCATGTGTCCTACGTCACGCCAATCCGGTAATCGCCGTAGATATCGAAGAGAGTAAGGAGGATCTTGCCCGAGAATTCGGTGCCACCCACTTTATCTGCAATCAGAAAGAGGATCCTGTACCAAAAATTCAGGAGATCACGGCCGGAGGTGCAGACTTTGCCTTCGAGGCCATTGGGGACCCAGGTGCCATCATTCAGGCCTACTGGTCAATTGGGAAGAATGGAAAATTGATTATTCCAGGGATTACTCCGGCAAATCAAACGACAAACCTTCCTTTACAGGTTCTTCCTTTTGACCAAAAATCTATTATTGGAAATATCTATGGGATGATTTCAACCCATGTTGATATCCCGAGACTTGTCCACATGGCCATGACCCATGATTTAAAACTCGATAAGTTGGTTACGGGTAAATTCAAATTAGAGCAAATAAATGATGTTGCAGAAAAGCTACACAAAAGACAGATTCGAGGTCGCTGGGTTTGTGAGTGGGATTAATCATAATCCAATAAGTTTAGGTAGAGAGAATTAATTCCTCTGGAGGTTGGCCCCTCGGCCAACCTCCAGGTTTCAAATTTGTAGAAAAGGCTATGGAGGGAAACCCAATCTATCTCCTTTTTAGAAACCTCTTCATTTCCTGATCATAAAGAAAGGTCAGGAGGGTGGCCACCGATCCTAAGATTGGAAGTGGGTCATCTTTTGAAATGATATCATCAGAGGTGTTTGGATCAAAGAATTGGAAGAATGAGGGATGAAGACGAAATCGTTGGGGATTACCCAGAAAATGTTGAACATCTCCCAAAAGGAGCCAACGACATCTTTTCCCTAATTCATAATGGATCACAGGATCAAATCTTTCTTTTTTTGCCATCTTTAAGATGAGAGAGGGAAAATCGACTCCAGAAACGATGGCTAATTGGAGGGACCCCCAAAAACGGGGATTCAACTCCATCAATTTTGGAATGCCATCTCTCGGATCAACCTTAAATTCCATCATGGCCACACCCACCCAGTTTAATAATTTGAGAAGGGATAGACCCAATTCCATGATCTGAGGGTGTTCCACCCCTTCCCTTAAGGTGCTGGGGCCTCCTTGAATAGGAAACATCCTCAACTTCTTATGAACAAAAGCCGCTTTAACATTTGAAGATTCATCGAAGAGGGCCGATAGACCAAAAGTCCCTCCTCCATCTGGAATCCATTCTTGAATCAGTGGGAAAGGGTATCTACGATGAACTTCCTGATAAGAAGAGAGAAGATCCTCCTTCCTTTTCACATAAACGATTCCAAAGGACCCCGAACTGATTCTGGGTTTAATCACATATCCCCCAATCTGCTCTTCCTCCCATGGAAGGGGATAGGAGGAAAGATCATAATAGGTTTTAGGTACCGGAATCCCATTTCCCTCTGCAAATTTGATCAGGTTCCCTTTATCCCGAACAAACTCGATCTTCTTGAGATCAGGAATGAGGAGGTAAGTCAATCGGGAAATCTCAGGATGGTATCTTGCCAGTAAGAGGAGGGTCTCCTCTTCCATTGGAAAGAGGCAATCATATGAATTTTTCTTTAACTCCTCTAAAACAGTTTCAATAAATCGATTCGGGAATCTCCGAGGAGATGGATAGACAAGACGTCGGGTACAATATTTAGAGAAGAAGGAGGTATTGAGGTAAGTCCGCTCACCTACAGTGACCTGAACCCCTTTACGGCCGAGGGATCGAACAACAGCCAAAGTCTTTCGAAAATGGCCATCTGTAACCAGCACCCTCATCTTCTTCTCTTGGCCATTAATCATCCAATTTCAATCATTAAAGATCAAGTAGAGATTGGAGGCTCTGCTTTCTTCGCATTTTTCTCAGGAGAAGTTGATCCAACCTTTTTTCCAAAA
>JBBIRT010000225.1:0-3062 GCA_037441725.1 Deltaproteobacteria bacterium
TTCAGGGCCAATAGGAGGTGCTGCTGGAGCAGCTCAGTTAGCGAGGATTTGTGGAGTCAGAGATGTGGTGACGATGGATGTGGGAGGGACCAGTTTTGATGTTTCCATCATCAAGGATGGGATGAATGTAGAGAAGCATCAGATTGAGGTCATGGGTTATCCTGTGTTGATGGCAGGGATGGATATTCGTCCCATTGGAGCGGGAGGAGGGAGTATTGCTCGGGTCGATGAGGCTGGATTACTTACAGTTGGACCAGAGATTGCCGGTGCAAATCCAGGCCCAATGGCTTATGGACTGGGTGGAAGAGAGCCAACGGTTACGGATGCGGCTCTGGTCAATGGTTTAATTGACCCCAATTATTTTCTTGGCGGTCAAATTCAACTTCATTTAGAGTTAGCCCAACAGGGGATTGCCGATATTGCTAAGAAGTTAGGATTAAATCTCAACGAGGCGGCGGAGGGAATCCTGACCATTGCCAGAAATAATATGACCAATGCCACAACAGAGATTCTTGTGGGACAGGGTCTGGATCCAAGAGACTTTACTCTGATCTCCTATGGAGGAGCAGGGGGCCTCTTTGCCGCAAATTTAGCCAGGGACCTGTCCCTCTCGAGAGTGATCATTCCAACCGAACCAGGAGTTTTTTCAGCACGAGGAATTTTGGCCATGAATCTTGTGCATACCTCTGTCCATGCCTATGCTCGAGCCATGGAGGAATTGAACATCCAAGAACTTGAAGGAATTTATGAAGAGATGGAGCATCATGCCAAGAGGCTCCTTAAAACCGAAGGGATAAGCCAAGAGGCCATGGAGCTTGAGCGTTCTTTAGATATCTGTTATGAGGGACAGCGTTATTATATTGAGACCCCTGTTCCAATGGGCGAGTTAAGAAAAAATCAGAATATTAAGACAGACATCAAGGAGTCTTTTGAGCGTCTTTATGAAATCAGATATGGCCATCTGATGAAAGCTCCACTGAGGACGATCAATGCCAGGTTAAAGGCAACGGGTAAGATAAAAGAAATTCCTCTTTTGGAGATTAAACAGGGAAGAGAGATTCCGAAAATTGCTCTTAAGAAAGAGAGGAAAGTTTATCTTGAGGGTCATTTCTTAGAGGTTCAGATCTATGAACGAGAGAAGCTCCTCGGGGGAAATAGAATTATAGGGCCTGCGATTATTGAGGAGCCATTTCATACCACCGTGGTGTTATCAGGCCAAACCTTATGGGTTGACAATTTTGGAAATTTAATCATCGAATTAGGAGGGAATTAGATGCCAGGGGTGGATCCAATCACCTTTGCCGTTGTACGGAATAGATTCATCTCCATCGCTACAGGAATGCAGGAGACAGGTTTTCGGACAGGAGTCACAACCTTCATGTACGAAATCATGGATTGCTCCTTTGCCATTCTTGATGCAGAGGCAGGAGTCATCGCCCAATCTCCTCAAGGGATCCTTCTCTTTTTAGGAAGTTTAGGACCTTCTGTCAAAAATTGTCTGGAAGTGATTGGGAAGGAGAATATCGAACCTGGAGACGTGATAGTATCTACCGTCCCGGATATTACAGGGTCTCATACTTCAGATGCTGTCCTCTTTACTCCGATTTTCTTTAACGATCGGATCTTTGGTTATGCCGCCACCAAGGCACACTGGATCGACCTTGGGGCTAAGAACACCTATCCTGTTGATGCGATGAATATTTTTGAGGAAGGTCTTCGAATCCCTCCTCTCAAATTATATAAAAGGGGGAAACTTCAACCAGAAATATGGGAGATCATCAAATGGAATTCTCGTGCCCCAGACCAGGTATGGGGAGACCTGCAAGCTCAAATCGCAGGCTGCCGGTATGCAGAGAGACAGGTTGCGGATCTCTTATTGAAATATGGAATAGAAACTATAGAGACCGTCATTCAGGAAATGTACCATTACAGTGAGCGGATCACCCGACTTGCTATTGAAAAAATTCCTGATGGGACATGGACCGCAGAGGATTACATCGATGATAATGGGATCGATCTGGGTCGGCCCATTCATATCCAGGTTGCGGTAACAATCAAAGGGAGCGATATAATCATTGATCTTTCTGGGTCCGATCCCGAACAACGTGGACCAATGAATGGACTATGGGTAACGACCCTTTCGGCAGCGAGATCAGCGGTCAAATCCCTGACTAATCCCACCTTACCGGCCAATGAAGGATTTAATCGACCGGTACAGGTGATTGCTCCCAAGGGTTGTGTGTTTAATGCCAATCCTGGAGTTCCTTCTTTTCTCTGTGGAAACGTAGCTCAGACCATCCTGGAACTGGTCAACCGGGCTCTCTATCAAGTTCTTCCGGAAAGGATCCCTGCCTGTTCTGGAGGGGATGTCATTTGACACGGGTTTTTTGGAAGAGATCCGATAACTGGGAATTACTGGGGGACAATTACTCCCAGTATCATTGGGCAGGGGGCTGATTTTTTTTCAGATGGGGACAGTTATGTCATGTTTCAGGCTGCTGGGGCAAGTCAGAACGTTCCGAGTGAAATCTTAGAATCCACATTCCCACTCTTTGTAGAAAAAGTAGAGCTCATTCAAGACAGCGGAGGAGCAGGGAAACACCGAGGAGGGTTAGGTTCATTGCTTCAGATTCGCCTTCTTGCCCCTGCAACATTTTATTGTTTTATAGAAAAGGGGACCACGCCTCATTGGGGTTTTGATGGAGGAAAACCAGGACTCAGAAACTATGCCTTGGTTCAGTCGAAGGAAAAAGGTGAATTCGAAATCCTAAAAACCTCTGGATTGCATTTAACCGAGGGAGACCGAGTGGGGATTATTGCGGGAGGGGGAGGGGGATATGGAGATCCTTATGAAAGGGATATTGAAGATGTACGATGGGATGTGATCAACGGATATGTTTCGATTGAAGGGGCCAGAGAAGATTATGGAGTGGTCATTGATCCTGAAACCTTTGAAATTGATAAAAAAGCAACCGAACTCTTGAGGAGTGGCCACCAAGAATAGGTTAAGGGGTCAGGTCTCAACGGGCTGTTGCTCAAATCGTTCTTTTGAAGAGTCTTAG
>JBBIRT010000226.1:0-2847 GCA_037441725.1 Deltaproteobacteria bacterium
AGCCAATACAGCGAGCGCAAGACTAATAAAATAATAGGGTTTCATGGATTCATAGACCCTTGAGGGAAGAAGAAGACCTACTGGGCCTCCCGTGAGGGTGCCACCTTGTGTAAACATCACCCTGAGAATTTCTCCTAATCCCAGTGTTCCAAGAGCAAAATAATCTCCCCGGAGTTTGGATAAGAGAGGGATACCTACACCCATTGCAAGGATAGCAGCACCCAGGCCACTCAGAACCATGGCAAGAGGGTCGAAATAACCGGTGATTCCTCTTACCCAAGTAATTGCCGTGATATAGGCCCCTAATCCAAAAAATGCATGTTGTCCTAAAGATACCTGCCCTGCATATCCTCCGATTAGGTTCCACCCTTGGACCATGGTAATATAAATAAAAGTGGTAAATAAGAAAAAAATGAGATAGGAACTTTCAGAATCGACAATATAAGGTAGACCAGTGAAAAACATCAGGATCAATATGGTTGAGATCATTATTTTTCTAAATTTCATGCTTCCCGCTTCAATCTTGAAAAAAGGCCTTCAGGTCTGAGCATTAATACTAAGAGGAAAACAATATAAGAGATTCCATCTGCCCATACTCCGCTCAGGAGATAGAATCCCAAGCTTTCTATAATACCTAAAAGAATTCCACCCATAAGTGCACCCCAGACATTGCCGATTCCTCCAAAGGCCACAGCGATTAAGGCCTTTAAACTGAAGATGAAGCCAAAATGGGGATCAAATGGAAAGGTTATAGCAGTGGCGACCCCTGCCAATCCAGCAAGACCAATCCCAATACTGAAGGAAATACTATTGACCCAATGAATTCCAATCCCAATCATTGCAGCCGCCCCTAAATCTTCGGAGGCTGCTCTCACAGCCTTCCCCATCAGTGTCTTCTTTAAAAAAAGGGTAACGAAGATAGTTGCCAAGATTGAAAGAATAAAAGCAATCATTCTCGTAAATGAAATCTGGAGTCCAAGGATCTCAATCCCATAGGCGGTGTAGCTTGTTTTGATAGCCCGAGTATTAGGGGTCCATATAAGGGAGATTAAATTTTCTAAAAGAATCATGAACCCGAAGGCGATTAGGAGAGAGGGGTTTTTCCCTGCATAGGCCACTTTCCTAAAAAGGATTTGATAGAGTCCCCCTCCTAGGAGCAGAAAGAGTGGGACGATTAATAGGATAGAGATAAAGGGATCGATTAAAAAAAGGATGAATATCCAAAAACTGATATAAGCGGCTAAGATAATGATAGATCCTTGAGCAATAAAGATAATCTGCATGGTTCCGAAGATTAAACTGAGTCCAATGGCTGCAATCCCATACATAGTCCCGAAAAGTAATCCATTGATTAATATTTGAGCTAAGGAATGAATCGATAGGATATCAGTCATCTATCTGTCACTCCAAAATCCCCATATAGGCTTTTTTGATTTCTTTATCTACCATGAGATCGCTTCCTTTTCCTGCCAAAACGATTTTCCCTGTCTTCATAACAAAAGCAAGATGCGAGATTTTAAGGGCTTGATGAATATTCTGCTCAACGAGCAAGAGGGTAACATGGTGATCGTTCAATTTCTGGATCACCTCAAATAACATTTTTACCACCAGAGGAGCTAACCCAAGAGAGGGTTCATCCAACATCAGGAGTTTGGGCTTTGCCATCAACCCCCTTCCAATCGCCAGCATCTGTTGCATCCCGCCACTGAGAGATCCTGCCAATTGGTTCTTTCTTTCCTTCAGGATGGGGAATATTTCCATTACCCATGCCAAGGTTTTCTCAATTTGAGGGCGAGCTTTTTTGGTAAATGCACCTAGTTCAAGATTCTCCAATACGGTAAGCTTTGAGAATAAGCGTCTCCCTTCTGGAACGAGGGAGATACCTAAGTCAACAATCGTATGGGGGTGTTTCCCATCAATACGAGATCCGAGGAAATGAATCTCCCCTGAAAGAGGACGAATCATCCCTAAAATTGTACTTAAAGTGGTAGTCTTCCCAGCTCCATTAGCTCCAATAATGGAACAAATCTCATTTTCTCCCACATGGAAAGTAACATCCCATAGAGCCTGCGCATCACCATATGCAACATTGATGGAATGAACACTAAGCATCTGATTCACCGAGATAGGCTTCAATCACTTTCTCATTGTTTAGAATCTCTGGTGGGGTTCCCTCCGCAATTTTAAATCCGTAATCGAGGACGATAATCCGATCGCAAGTGTTCAGGATGGCATCCATCTTATGTTCAATCCAGAAGATGGACATTTTTCTTTTCTCTCTCAACCCTTTGATAATGTCAGCAATTTTTTTGGTTTCTGATGGATTCAATCCTGCCAAGGGCTCATCTAAAAGAATTAAATTTGGATTAGCTCCCAAAGCTCTAACAATCTCTAGCAATTTTCGATCGGAATAGGTGAGATGACTGGCTACGATATCCTTTTTTTGTAAGAGACCGAGAAGGTCCAGACACTCGATGGCCTCATCCATGGCCTTTTTTTTATCGCCTACCTTCCCATAAATTGCTCCGACTAAGGCATTATCCAATACTGTCATGCTTGGAAATATCCTTACGAGTTGAAAAGTTCTAGCAATTCCAATTTTGCAGATCTGGTGAGGTTTCAACCCCACAAGGTTTTTATCTTGGAAATGAATCAAACCTGCATCTGGGGTATAAATACCTGTGATCACATTAAAAAGGGTTGTTTTTCCTGCACCATTAGGTCCGATCAGGCCTACAATTTCTCCTGATTCCAAATGGAGGGTAATGTCATTTAGAACAGAGAGACCCTGAAAATGCTTAATAATTCCTTTGATCTCAAGCAACATCATCATTGAAAGCAGATTTT
>JBBIRT010000227.1:0-2641 GCA_037441725.1 Deltaproteobacteria bacterium
AAGGCATTGATCCCCGCCAATAGTCCCATCGCCGTTGATTCCATATATCCCTCTACTCCTGTAATCTGGCCGGCAAAAAAAAGGTTTAAATGGCTTTTTAGCTGAAGGAATTTGTTCAATAGCCTGGGGGAATCAATAAAGGTATTGCGATGGATCGAACCCAGTCGAACAAATTCTGCATTCTCCAAACCTGGGATCATGCGAAAGACCTTTTTCTGGTCTTCATATTTCAATCGGGTCTGAAAACCAACCAAGTTATAAAGGGTTTTAAATTGGTCTTCCTGCCGGAGTTGTACCACGGCAAAGGGCTGTCTTCCAGTCTTTGGATCCACAAGCCCGACAGGTTTGAGCGGACCATAGGCAAGGGTCTCTCTCCCCCTCTCTGCCATCTCCTCAATAGGAAGACATCCTTCAAAAAGATATCTCCTCTCAAATGGATGGACAGGTACCCGATCTGCCTGATTCAAGGCATCCACAAATTGGTCATACTCCTCTTCATTCATCGGACAATTGATATAATCTTCTCCTCCCTTTCCATAGCGAGAGGATTTGAAGGTCTTCTGAGGATCAATCGATTCAGCCGTCACGATGGGAGAAATGGCATCGTAGAAAAAAAGGTGATCCCTTCCCGTGATCTTCTGTATCTCCTGAGTCAATCTAAAAGAAGTAAGGGGTCCTGTGGCAATAATCGTGATTCTCTCCATTGGAATTTGAGAAACTTCTTTTCGAATCACCTCTACCTGATCCATTCCTTCGAGGATTTGGGTCACCTCTTTTGAAAAAACCTCCCGATCCACTGCCAAGCAATCCCCTGCAGGAATCCTTGCTCTCTGAGCAGTTTTTAAGATCAGGGAATCCAACCTTCTCATCTCTTCTTTTAAAATCCCAGAGGCATTCTCCATAGATTCTGATTTAAGAGAGTTGCTGCAAACCAGCTCTGCGAAGTAAGGGGAATGGTGGGCAGGAGAATAAACCTTTGGCTTCATCTCGTAGAGAATTACCTTTCCTCCTCTTCTGGCAATTTGCCAGGTCGCCTCACATCCCGCCAATCCTGCCCCTATCACCACAATGGGTTCCATCATTCTCTATTTTATTGGGTCTCGAGTAAATTTGCAAAACAAACCGATCCTGCTTTTAACTCTTTGACAATCTCTTTTATTGACTGTTAATATAGTTCCATATGAGGGTTGAATTCATTGTTCCAGCGGTGGAGGAAAATGCTCGAATTCCAAACCTTGCTTTTCCGATCCTGGCTGCTCTTTCTCCTCCAGACGTAAAAATCTCTATGACCGATGATCTCCTCACCCCTATCGATTTGGAGAAGGGTTTGAAAGAAGTGGATTTGGTTGGGATCACCGTTTCGAGCAAAACAGCTTTTCGATCTTATCAGATTGCCGATGCCTACCGAAAAAAAGGGATCCCTGTCGTTCTTGGAGGAATTCATCCTACTGCTCTCCCTGAAGAAGCCAAGAACCATGCAGATTCTGTGGTCATTGGAGAGGCTGAAGAGATATGGCCCCTCCTCCTCGAGGATCTTAGAGCCAATCACCTCAAACCCTTTTATCGCCAGGAAGGATATACTGATCTATCAAAGATCCCAAAACCTCGTCGAGGGATCCTTCCAAAGAAAGGATACCTTCCTCTTGATGTGGTTCAGGTAACCCGAGGTTGTCCCTTTCGTTGCGAATTCTGTACCGTTCGAAAATTCTTTGGAGAAACCTACCGATTTCGATCCATCTCGGATGTCGTTGAAGAGGTGAGAAGTCTTCCCCACCATTGGATGATGTTCAACGACGATAACATCATTGGAAATCCAACCTATTCGAGAGAATTACTAACAGCCCTGACCCCTCTCAAAAAGAAATGGTTTGGCCAAGTCTCCCTATCAGGATTAAAAGAGATTGAGGACATTCAACGTTTGGCTAAAAGTGGATGTAATAGTCTCTTCATTGGTTTCGAATCCCTCTCGAAAAAGAATTTGACCCAGTCTCAAAAATTCCAGAACGATCCTTCTGTGTATCGCCAGATTATCCATGATCTCCACCGCTATGGAATCGCCATCTGTGGATCCTTTATTTTTGGATTTGACGAAGATGATCCTTCCGTCTTTGAAGAGACCGTTTCCTTTGCCATCCAGACCAAACTCTTTTCTGCCCTCTTCATGATCCTCACCCCTTACCCGGAAACCACGTTATATAAGAGAATGAAAGAAGAAGGCCGCTTAATTCAGGATCAATGGTGGCTTCTGGAAAAACCAGAAGACTTCTCCCCTTATTTTCTCCCGATGAAGATGAGCCCTGCAGATCTTCGAGAGGGCTGGAAAAGGGCCTGGAAATTATTCTATTCTTATCCATCTATGTGGAAACGATTCCACTGGGATTACCCCCCTACCCTGATAAATCGGTTTGTCTACTTTCCCTTCCAATGGATGCAGCATCGATTTACCCTGAAAAAGATCATTGAGGGCAGGCGAAGATACCGAATCTGATCATTCTGAAGTTCGATATCCACATCCTTTTTTAGGGCACCGCTTAATAACCCCTCCCTTCGCTTGTTTCTCAACAAGAAAGGGAAAATCACATTGAGGACACTTCTCGGCAATGGGTTTATCCCAGAGGGCATAGGTACATTGGGGATAATG
>JBBIRT010000228.1:0-2563 GCA_037441725.1 Deltaproteobacteria bacterium
ATCTCTTGGTAAGATACAATAACGATTCATCTTATTGCGACACCACTCTCCAACCGTGGTCCCTGTAATGTACCGAATATTATCAAAATCATAACAAACCAGAGATCCAAGAGGACTGGCCCTTAAGGCCTCCCTCGCCTTTTGCAACCTCTCCTTGCGTAACCGCTCAAAATTCACTCTCTCCTCAAAATCAACTCCCATCGTACCGTATCGCATGTCTATCCTCCTTTTGATCCATCTCCTTTTCTTTAGAAGGAGGGGGGGGTGATACACCAGATGCTCACAGCTGGGATCTTTCCTACATTCCTGACCCGGTGGGGAATTTCACAGCTAAAAGAAATACTATCATCCTTTTTAAGCGTATAGATAAAACTACCGATCTGGATCTCCAGTTTTCCTTTTAAAACAAGGGCACATTCTTCACCCTTATGAGTGTAAGGCTCTGGCCCTGTACTGGCTCCCACCTCATAAATTGCTAAAAGGAACTCAATCTTCCCCTGGAGATTCTTAGAAAGGAGATGATAGGTCACCCCTGGACTAGGATGAAGGATCTTCCGCTCCTCTTTTTTAACCACAGGGGAATAGTGATTATTCACATTCTTTTCTGTCTGATCATTGAAAAACGATGTAATTGAAACGCCAAGGGCATTTGAAATCTTCTTTAATGAGCTGATTGAAGGAATGGCAACCCCTCGCTCTACCTGGCTAAGAAAACTTGCGGTCACCCCTACTTTCTTTGAGAGTTCGTTCAGTTTCTTTCCCTGATGCAATCTCAATTCTCTAATTTTAAATCCGATCCCTTTCATTTTTCTTCTAATAATTGATTTAAATTTAAATTTAATTTATATTTATCCTAAATTAATATTTAATTTCTGTCAAGGAAAAATCGATGGGTGGTTAATCCTGGAGGTCCCTATGAAAGGATTCTTTAATAAACTGCTTCGGATCAATCTGAAAGAGGAAACCTTTAAAGAAGAGCATATTACCGATTCGATTTTTGAAAAATATTTAGGAGGAAAGGGATTGGGAACCTATCTTCTGAATCAAGAAATTTCTACCTATACAGATCCCCTCTCCCCTCAAAATAAACTCATCCTCTGCATTGGCCCAGTCACTGACACACCAATCTATGGTTCCTGCCGTCATGGGATCTTCACCAAATCTCCTCTCACAGGGATCTATTCTGAATCCTATTCAGGAGGAAAGGTGGCTGAATCCATGAGTCGAACGGGCTATGATGCCTTTATTTTTGAAGGGGCATCCAATGATCCGGTGTGGATTGAGATCTCCGATCAGAAGGTGGTTTTCCATGATGCTCAGGATCTTTGGGGCAAGGAGACCTATTCGACAGAGGATGAAGTGATAAGAAGAACAAACCAGAAAGGAGCCAAGGCCATTGTGATTGGTCCAGCAGGAGAGAATCTCGTTCGGTATGCCGTGATTGAGAATGATTACTGGCGCTCCCTTGGCAGAACAGGTGTGGGAGCAGTGATGGGTTCAAAAAAGGTCAAGGCGATTGTTTTTTATGGTAACCAAAAGAGAGAAGTGGCCTTTCCTGACCGCTTGGAACAATTCTCAAAAGAGACCCTTGAACGATGTAAAGATCTTGCAGGGGTCCAGGCCTACCGTCGATCGGGGACACCGATGCTGGTAGCCATCACCAATTCGATTGGAGGATTTCCTTCAAAATATTGGCACCTTGGAACATTTGATGGATGGGAAAGGATCAGTGCTGAATCCCTTCTTTCCCGATGTAAGGTAAAGGCCTCGGCCTGCCTTCGTTGTTTTATGGCCTGTGGGAATATCAGTGAGGTGAGAGAAGGGAGACATCGAGGCCTGAGGATTGAAGGTCCTGAGTATGAGACTATCTATGCCCTCGGAGGTCTATGCATGGTTCATGACATTGAGGAAATCATCTATCTCAATGATTTATGTGATCGTCTTGGGTTGGATACCATCTCTGCTGGAAGCCTCTGTGCCTTTGCAATGGAGGCTTCAGAAAAAGGAAGGATACAACATAGAATCACCTGGGGCGACGTGGATAAAATTGCAGAACTTTTATGGGAGATCACCTATAAAAAGGGAGTAGGGGCTATCCTGGCTGAGGGAATTCGCCATGCGGCCAAGGTGTGGGAAATGGAGGATGTGGCCATTCATGTAAAAGGCTTAGATCCTGCTGGCTATGATCCAAGAATTTTGAAAGGGATGGGATTGGCCTATGCAACCTCAGACCGTGGAGCTTGCCACCTGAGAACCACTTTTTATAAGGCAGAGCTCTCTGGGATGATTCCTCCCGATCAAATCGAAGGGAAGGCAAAACAGTTCCTCGAATTCGAAGACCGCTTCAACCTCCATGATTCACTCATTTTGTGTCGTTTCTATCGGGATATCTATTGGGACTGGGAAAAACTTTCAACCATTGTAGAAGTGACGACAGGGCTCAAACTAAGTGAATCTCAACTCCGAAAGATCTCCTCCACCATCCAGAATGAGACCCGTAAATTCAATCTCCGTGAAGGGATCACCTCAAGAGAGGATACCCTCCCGAAGAGATTCTTTGATG
>JBBIRT010000229.1:0-2429 GCA_037441725.1 Deltaproteobacteria bacterium
GGAGAAGAATTCATGTATGTGTTGGAGGGGGTTCATGAGTTTAAATATGACGGGAAAACCTATGTGCTGAAGAAAGGGGATAGCATCTATTTTGATTCAAGGATTCCCCATAGTGGTAAAAGTTTGGGTGGAAAGAAGGCAAAAATTTTAACCATTATCTATTCCTATAAAAGGTAGATTTTCGAATGAAGGAGGGAAGATCATCCGTTGAATAAGATTGAATTTGTAGATCAGACCCTAAGAGATGCCCAACAGAGTCTATGGGGTTATACGATGAGGACCGATCATATGACCCCCATTGCAGAAACGATGGACAAGGTTGGATACCGGGCCATTGCTACGGTTGGGAGTCAGGCCTTTACTGTACAGGTGCGAAATCTAAATGAAGATCCTTGGGAGAGAATTCGAATTTTATCAAAACTGATTAAGAAGACACCTCTCCGAGGATCCTACCAAATCGGGAGTCTCTCCTCTTTTGATCTGAGCACTCCCCGAGATATCATCACGCTCTGGATTAAACGATCGGTAGCCAACGGGATCAAAAGTTTCTGGATCTGTGATTACCAGTATGAGATGGAAAAATTCATTTACTTTGCCAAGATTGCCAAGGCAGAAGGTGCAGAGGTTGTGCCTGCTTTAATGTATACCTCGAGTCCAGTTCATACAGACGAGCATTGGGCGATGAAAACGGAGCGGTTATTGGAGGCAAAGGATTACATCGATCGAATCATGATTGAGGATGCCTCCGGGGTGATCACTCCTGAAGAGACAAGGAAATTGGTCTCTACAGTTCAGAAGCACTGCAAAGGACTCCCCCTCGAGTTTCACTCTCACTGCAATTCTGGATTGGCTCCTCTTTGTTACCTCGAGGCCATTCAATTTGGTGTGACCACACTCCATACAGCTGTTTCGCCCCTTGCCAATGGGACCTCCTTGCCAGCCATAGAAACCGTTTTGAGGAATGCCCGACGTTTGGGATATACCTCAGATCTGGATGAAGATGCCCTGGCAGCGGTTTCCGACTATTTCCGCAAGCTTGCTGAGAAAGAGGGGCGCCCCATTGGAGTGCCTTCCGAATATGATCTTTTCCATTTTGAGCATCAAGTGCCAGGGGGCATGATGACCAATTTGACTCGTCAGCTCCGAGAGATAGGGGTGGATCATCGTTTGAATGAAATTCTTGAAGAAATCGTTCTTGTCCGTAAGGAATTTGGATATCCTGTTATGGCCACCCCCTACTCCCAGATCGTAGGAGCCCAGGCGGTTGAGAATGTGATTTCAGGAGAGCGATATAAGCAAATTACAGATGAGACCATCAAGTATGTCTTAGGCTATTATGGAGAACCGGTGATTCCTGTGGACCCTGATGTTCTGGATAAAGTGATGAATTCCCCTCGGGCCAAACAATTTATCAATTGGAAACCTGAAGGATACGAGAAGTCTATTGAGGAGATTCGAAAGGAGATTGGCCCTGATCTTTCAGATGATGAGCTTCTGATCAAGATTTTAATTCCAGGAAAGCCCATGAAGCCAAGGGAGTCCAAAAAAGAAGGAGTCTCTTTACCCACGATGAAAGTAGAACCATCCCATCCTTCAGCCATTTCCTTTCCGACAGAATTTACCGTTGATGTGGATGGGGAGGTATTCAATGTGAAGATCTCCCCTGTATGGGATGGATCGGGGAAAAAAGAAGAGGTCCAACAGGGTGAAAAGGCAGATACCATTAAAAGATCAAAGGAATTACCCTCAGGGGCTGTGCTTTGTGGAATGGCAGGGTTGGTCCTCTCCATTGAGGCAAAGGTGGGGGTTCATGTGGATGTGGGGGAGCGAATTGCGATGATTGAGGCCATGAAGATGAGGAGGCAAGTCAATTCTCCTCGTAGCGGAGTGGTTAAGGAGATTTGGGTCCATGAAGGGGAGATGGTTAACCCTGACGATGTTCTTATGGTGGTGGAATAGTGATCCAGAAGATCCTCATTGCCAATCGTGGTGAGATAGCCATTCGGGTCATGCGGGCCTGCCGAGAGATGGGTATTGCTTCAGTGGCGGTCTATTCTGAGGCAGATAAAGAGGCTTTATTCACAAAGTATGCGGATGAAGCTTATTGTATTGGTCCTCCGCCAGCTCCTGCAAGCTATCTCAACATGCAAAAATTGATCGAAATAGCTAAGGACTGCAAGGCGCAAGCCATTCATCCTGGTTATGGTTTCTTAGCAGAGAATCCAAAATTTGCTCGCCTCTGTGAAGAGGAGGGGATTAAATTCATTGGGCCATCCAGTCAGGTTCTTGAACTTATGGGAGATAAGGTGATGGCCCGACGGGAGATGAGTAAAGCAGGGGTTCCAGTGGTTCCAGGCACAGATGAGTGTGTGGGGGAGTTTGAGAAGGCTAAGGAGATTGCCCATGAGATTGGGTACCCGGTCATTATT
>JBBIRT010000230.1:0-366 GCA_037441725.1 Deltaproteobacteria bacterium
TTAAACCGAGGCACTGTAAAAATCAACATTACAATAAATTTCCTTCCCCTTTAAACTCCTAAACTCCTCCTTTGTAGCCTCCTCAACAGCCTGACTGAGCTCAAACCATTTGTGATTTCCTATCCGATTTGCAAGATTTTTCGCAATCTCTCGAAGAATTGTGGCTCTTGGATCCTCGGTTCGATAGATTGCATGGCCCATCCCCATCACTTTCTCTCCCTTTCGCAATCTTTCAGAAACCCAAGATCGGACACGCCTGACATCTTCAATCTCTATAAGCATTCTCATGACCTGGCTATTAGCTCCCCCATGAAGTTCTCCAGAAAGGGCACCGATTGCAGCTCCAACAGAGGCATACATATGAGC
>JBBIRT010000230.1:377-2375 GCA_037441725.1 Deltaproteobacteria bacterium
AACCTCTCTCCCTGCAAAGGTGGAGGCATTGAAAGAATGCTCTGCATGGAGGATGAGACAGATATCGAAATCTCGCGCAGTTTCGAGGGTAGGAGGAATTCCGGTTAACATATATAAGAAATTCCCGGCATGGCTAAGGTCCCATGAGGGAGGGACAGGATCCATCCCTTTACGAATACGTTCCCAGGAGCAGAGGAGATGGGGCATCTTTGAAATGAGCCTGATGGCCTTCTTAAAATTGCCTTCCTTGGTTTCGTCTCCGAGTTCAGGATCATATCCTGCAAGAATAGAAACACCTGCCTGGAGGATATCCATGGGATAAGCAGAGGGTGGCATCTTCTTCATCCAATCATAGATGGTTTTGGGAATATCCCTCTCTGAAATCAGTTCCCTATTAAATCTTTCCAGTGCCTCCTCCGTTGGAAGGCGATCCTTTAAAAGAAGATAAGAGACCTCTTCAAAAGTTGAATGGCTCACGAGGTCGCAGAGGTTATAGCCTCGATAGATCAGATTTCCCCTTTTCCCATCCACATCTGAGATTCTCGTATCTGCAACCTTAATCCCCCTCAGCCCAATATTTTTAGTCATCATGAGTTCTTCCATCACTTGATCCTCTTTCACCTTTCCATAGGGAAGGTCATCTGCCCCCCATAGTATCCTAAAAGGGCAACGACAGGAGCCAGAAGAAAGATCATCATAAAATAGAAAGGATGGTTAATATCCGGGGCAGAAACCCTCCAGATCACCAGGATGATTTCAAGGACTAGCAATAGGATGGAAAGTTGGATCTTTCTTCTAATAAAATGTGTTAATTTGAGGCGATAATTGATCCACCAAGTAAAAACCCCTGTCCCTATTGCAAAGGGAGAGGAAAGGATCCCCAAAATCAATAAATAGGAACTGGTGAGTTCGAAGGAATGGGTTTTAAAAAGGAGATGGAGAAGCAAAAAGAAAGACGATGCCATTAAAAGAGCAATTGGGAAGTGAACCACCATGGGGTGGGGGTGGCGTCTCACCATTGGAAATTTACGAAGAAGATTTTGAAGAGAGAGGGGAAGGTGCCTTAATTCTCGGGCTTTCTCTTCCTGAAGGATTCCCACAATGGGATAATGCGTCAATACTTCTGTTCCATGAGGAGCTGCAGCAATTTCACTGCTCAGATCCCTCCCCGAGACATGTCGACCCATATGAACCCCTTTAGACCAGAAGTGGCTTTTTGAAACATCATAAACCTTTCCTTCAAAGGCGATATAAACAGGTTTTCCTTCTTTTCCATTAAAGGATGACAGTTCTTCAGAAGTGAATTCTTTCATTTCCTCTCCATCCGTTCATCTCTTTTTTAATGGTTTTTCTTGGACAGCAAAACCAACCACATAATAGACCAATGCCCAACGCTCCTGTTCAGAGAGATGATCCCACTTGACCATTGCGGTATTAGGAATCCCTTTGGAAATCAACTCAAAGATCTTCTTCAGATCCCCTTTTGAATAGGTCCATTGATTGAAGGGTAAATTAAATGTTCTGGGTGGAGGTTTAAGGGCAATCCCTGCTGGTCCTTTTCCGTCTCCCTTGGAGCCATGGCAGGGGGAACAATTCGTTTCATAAAGTCTCTTCCCTTGATTAATTAGGTCTGGCGTTTTTTTAGGCGGAGTCAAGTCCTTTGCATATGTTGAATGAATGAAAAAGAGAAAGAGTGTACCCACCATCATTTGGATGAATGTTTTATCCATCGTTCTTCTCCTCCTTATCCATTATATCAATTTTGCCCTCTCCTCCTTTTCAGTTTCCCAGATGGAAATCACAGGGAAGAATTTTGAAAAGAGGACAAAGGCCAAGGTAAATCCTGCAAAGAGGCCTGCAGTCATCGACCACTCCACCCATGTTGGCATATAGGTCCCTCTTGAATAAAAAAGACGGGGCTCACTGAGAGAGGGAATGATAATGGTAAATCTTTCTATCCACATCCCTATGACGATACAGATAGAGGAGATGAGTAAC
>JBBIRT010000231.1:0-2356 GCA_037441725.1 Deltaproteobacteria bacterium
GACCGCTCCCCCTATCGTGATGAAATTTCTCTTCTGGAGTTTTGAAACCTCATTGATCTATACAATCTTAATGTCCATCGGTTTAGGAATGTTGATCATTCTCTTTCTCTGGATTCCCAGGGGGATTCGATCTTCGTTTAGAGAGAAAAATTTGAGAAGGGAGCTTGAGATTCTGGGAAAGCAGGGAAAACCTCAGGTCTTGGAAAGTAAATCCAAGGGGGAGCAAATAGGTTGATCTTTCCACTCTTTTTGAGATCAGTGGATCTTCTCCAATTTAATTGATAGAGAATTGGTATAAATATAGTGGACACTGGGTTCATTGATTTCAGTCCCCAAGTAGGATTGAGCCCTTTTATAACCTTCAGCGATGGCCAAAGTGGTCATATAGAGATCTATTTCAAATCGAGCAACATTCGATTCAAAAACTTCTTTAGTCAAACCCTCGCTGGCCAATCCTCCAAGCCGTTCGGGGTTCATCTTTTTTATGCCGTGGATCCCATTTTTGAGTCCACGGATAGGATGGGAATTCTACCAAAACGGTTTTTGACTCTCAACTCGTTGACATTTCATAGGGATTGGAAAAGTAATGGTCAAAAATATCATTCAGAATTTGGTTCATGATGTTTTCCACCTTCTCGGGGGTAAGCCCTGCTACCTTTAATTCCCTATCCATATATATCTTTCGGCTATAAACCTTTCCTTCTTTTTTCACACCTAAATGAACATTAAAATAAATTGAAGATTTTACTTCAGTTCGAAAAGTTAAAGCTTTCCCTTCAATCCAGAATTTCTGGATTTCAATCATTAAGATGGAATCGGCCTCAATGTTCTTTAACGATCCAGGTTTTCCATCCCAGTTCAAAATAGGAATGACTTTTATTCCATAGCAAGAGGCCACATTACGGATGGATTCTTCGATGACTCTTTCTAATGGAAAGGGATCACTTTTAAAATAGCTCGAAATTCCTCGAAAAGAGGTGTGATGGCCGATATATTGAGTTTCAGAACGTTCATCTTTTGTAGGAGCGATGCCCACCACACTCCCCAATCTCTGTTGGAGTGAGGGGAACTCCTTTTGGGGTTGATATTTCAGTGGAATCGGAAAAATCCCCCCTACCGCACATCCAAGAAAAGTGAAGCCTATCATGACTACCAGAATAATAAAGAAAGATTTCGATCTCATCTCCGTACCTCCTCATTTAGATTTAAAAAGTTTCATTGATTCAATCAATGAACTCGCAGGTCTAATCCAGAAAAAAGAGAAAACGGACTTCTCATTTTTTACCATAAGTAAATAAAAAAGGGAAGCACTCTCTAAGGGGAATTATTCTTGACGAATTGGTTGCAACACTCTTATAATGAGGCGTTAAAATTTGATGCTTCAAATATAAATTCTATGAATAGGCCATAAATCAAATTGAATGGTGATCCAGCAACAACCTCATTATCTCTCATCGCTCAACAAACCAAATTGAAAGGGGGAATAGAAAATGTTTAAGAAACTTTCACTTTTAATAGTCGCATTAACTTGCTTTATTTGGATACCTATGGCCCTCGCTCAGGGTCCAAACATGAAGGAAGGGCTCTGGGAGATAACGATGACCATGGAGATTCCTGGAATGTCCGTGAAGATGCCTGCGCGGACGTGGACTCAGTGCCTGACAAAAAAGAATTGTATCCCCCAAGAAAATGATAAGGACTGCAAAGTTATAAAAAGTGAGGTCAAAGGGGATGTCTTCACCTGGGAGATAGAGTGTAAAACCAGAGAAGGCACCACCACTGGACAAGGAAGGACAGTCTATAAAGGAAACACCTTTGAAGGAGTCATAAAGGTAAAACAAGAGGATATGGAGTTAACCCAGAAACTCAAAGGTAAATGGATAGGGAATTGTAAGGAATAAAATATCTTAAGACCAGCGTATCGCGTATCTTAAGAATGAGGAAAACGGAATATATTCAAACGAAGATACATTGGAACTTAAAGATGTACGGCTTACACTTCAAGAGTAAGAACAGGGTATGAAAAGTTATTATGTCGATGAAAGGAGTGAAGCCGAAGGGCTAACTCATCGATAAGATTGGCGCGCCCAGGGAGACTCGAACTCCCGACCTGCGGATTCGTAGTCCGACGCTCTATCCAAACTGAGCTATGGGCGCAATTTTATGGCGGAGAGAGAGGGATTTGAACCCTCGATCCCGTTATTAGCGGGATACTCGCTTAGCAGGCGAGCCCCTTCGGCCTCTCGGGCATCTCTCCACGATTTTACCTTCGATGAAATAATTTTTCGGTCGCCGAACCCAATCCTGCTCCGCAGGAAGGGTTCTTATCCTAAACTTCAAATATTGTATTCCCTAT
>JBBIRT010000232.1:0-2177 GCA_037441725.1 Deltaproteobacteria bacterium
ACCCATCACCCCAAATGCCTCCCCCTCCATCACCTCAAAACTCAAATCACATATCGCCGCTAAACCCCCAAAATTCATGCTCACCCTCTCCACAGAAAGTATCGGCTCAACCATAAATGGCTACCTCTCTTACCCCTTTAATAATATATCATTATATGTCTTTTCTATTAATAATGCATTCTAATCATGGCTATGGAGGAAAGGTATGCTGATCCTAAATCACTCAGATAGGGTCCAGGTTTAGGTCAACCCAGACCCTATCTTTTTTAAACCATCTCTTTTAATGATTAAATGCCTGGTTTAGTAAGGCATTGGGAATATGTATTTAGCCGTAGGCACTAAGAAGTCGTTGTAGGAAAAGCAGGTTGGTGCTTCCCATACCCATGGTTTATTCGTCTTTTGCCATTGCCCCCATGCCACTGGCCAACGCCAGAACTGTGTCCCTTTTTCAAAGGTGGCACGGCCATTCATGGTCATCATATCCGTGGTCGCTAAAGCTTTCAGAACTGCCTCAGGATTAAGTGTTCCGGCTCTTTCAATGGCATTAAACAGGACTTGTGCTGTGGCGTACTCATATCCTATCCCTTGGGCCAATGGCTGACCTGTCTTTTTATGAAATCTCTCAAAGAGCATTTGTGGAGTTGTACCACCAATTCCAACTCCTTTTACCTGTGGGTTCCAAAACTCCTCCATCCCAACGCCGTTTGGTAAATCTCCTCCCCAGGCCTGAACATCATTATAATAACCTCCAGCTCGGGTTGCGCAAACCATCTTGGGTTTAAAACCCAACACATGGGCTTGTTTCCATAAAATACCATAATGAGGCCCTGGGCAATTCCCCCACATGATCTCACAACCTGCTTTCATCCATTCCTTGATGATAGGTGTAAAGTCTGTAGTGTCCACAGGGAATATGCCAAATTGATCTTTTGCGCGGTAGCAATCATATCCTGCTTTGGTCGCTGCTTCAGTAAAGGCCATATACCAGGCCCTTCCGTCAGCATCATCCAAGGCAAAACAAGCCACTTTTTTATTAGTCTGCTTACCAAACTGATCCAGTACCCCCATCATGGTTGGCCACATCAAATATCCATCTTTACCATATCGCCAATCCTTAGGCTCGGGTGGTGTGGCAATGGCAAAGCCAACTGTAAAGCTGTATTTCCAGGTAGCCTTCGCGGATTCTTTCATCGCCTGCCAGGATTCAAAAGGACCAACTCCATAAACGCCAGGGATCTTATATCGATCAGCCATCACGGCTGTCCCCTGACGCATCGTTGGCACCTCCAGACCACATCCAATGAAGTGAATCTTCTCTCTGAGGATCAGATCCTCGGTAAGAGGAGCCATCTTTAATACGTCACTCTCACTATCGCGGGTAATCCATCGTACAGGCAATTTTTTTCCATACTCCTTCACATAGATTCCGCCCTGTTTGTTAATATCCTCAACGGCTGCCTCCACTCCAAATTTATTGATCCCAAAGGTTGCATACATACCTGTATAGGAGACAGCATCACCTATCCGGATCTCCTTGGGAACCTCTTTTGCCAATGCTGTTCCTACCCATTGAGTGCTGCCATTAAACATTAAGACCCCTATTAATCCCATCAACATTGTAATTAATAAAAACCTTCTCTTTCCTTCTTTCTCCTTCCTCATTTTCTACCTCCTCTCTTGTTTAATAACTTGGACTACAAATTGAATGACATACAAACACATCATATTTGAATTGTCAAGAAAAATTTTTAATTTGGAGCAACCCCTCACTCATTCGGGGGATTAAGCATGGATGTAAGAGAAAATTTTATACTTTTCAGTTGACAGGCCAAAAACTTCTGGTTGCCACTGATGATGTTATCCCCGATGCATTGAAAAAACTCTACTTCCCTTTTACCCTCTCTTAGAGGCCACAGGGTAGATTGGAATTCTTACTTATCAAGAAAATAGATTGCCCCTTCAGTAGCATTCACTCTTATCTTCATTCCAGTCTTTATTTTCGTGGTCCCTTCAAAAGTATTTACAATTGTGGGGACTCCATATTCTCTACCGATGATAGCGGCGTGGGATAACGTTCCCCCTCGATCTGTCACCACCGCTTTTACTATCCCGAATACCGGTGTCCAAGCCGGATTAGTCCCAGGACAAACTAAGATATCACCTGGCTGTACTTGTTT
>JBBIRT010000233.1:0-2075 GCA_037441725.1 Deltaproteobacteria bacterium
GGCTTCCATGGGAATCCTCTTGGCTCCTATTTCAAGCTTTCTTAAGGCATTTGCTAAAGAGAGGGGATGGGTCAGATGGGCTCCACCTTCATCTGCCAGATACTCCCTCGAGCGAGAAATGGCCATCTGGATAAGGAGGGCAGCAATGGAGGCAATGATAGAGAAAATGAGAACGAATAGAAAATTTCCCCCTCCCCCTTCATCATCATTTGATCGCATCCCTCCAAAGATGGCTCCCCATTGGGCGACTCGGGCGAGCATGGTAATTGCCCCGGCAATCGTTGCAGCAATGGTGCTGATCAGGATGTCTCGATGTCGAATATGGGAAAGCTCGTGCCCAATGACCCCTTTCAATTCCTCTTTTGATAATATCCTCAAGATCCCGGTAGTCACAGCAACGGCCGCATGTTCGGGATTTCGACCCGTGGCGAAGGCATTGGGGGTGTCATTCTCCATGATATAGACCTTCGGCATAGGGAGGCTGGCCTTATTGACCAACTCTCCAACGATCTGATAAAGCTCTGGAGCCTCTCCCTGAGAAACCTCCTTTGCCCCATACATGCGAAGGACGATCTTATCACTGAACCAATAGGTGATGAAATTCATGAATGCGGCAATGATGAAAAAATATAGTGCACCGCTTCTCCCTCCAATTGCACTCCCAACCAGAACCAGGAGAATGGTCAAGATCAACATCAAAATAAAGGTCTTAAATTGATTCATGAGTTAATTTCCCCTCCAGTGAAATAGCCTTTCATTTATTTAAAAATATAAGAAAAAAAAGGAGGGTTGTCAAATTCTTAATCCGAGAGCTCTACCTCTCCAGTTAAAAAATTCTTTTGGAAAACTTTTTCAGACCTCACCATCCCTCCCCATCAAATTGGGGAGGGATGGAGGTGAGAGGTTAATATTCTGGGGGCATGGGAGGCGCAGGTGTTTCCTTTTTAGGTTTTTCAGCTACCACGGCCTCTGTGGTAATCAGTAAGGAGGCCACACTTGCCGCATTCTGTAAAGCCAAGCGTACCACCTTGGTGGGATCGATGATCCCTGCCTCCATCATATCCACATACTCCTCTTTATCTGCATCAAACCCATACCCTCCCTTCTCAGGTTTCACCTTCTCTACAATGACAGATCCTTCCTTCCCAGCGTTTTCGGCGATCTGACGAATGGGTTCTTCAAGGGCTCTCTGTACGATCTCCAATCCAGTTTTTCGATCCCCTTCCAATTTCAACTTGCTCAAGGCAGGTAAGCACCTTAAATAAGCCACGCCTCCACCAGGGACGATTCCTTCTTCCACTGCTGCTCGAGTGGCATGAAGGGCATCCTCTACCCTGGCTTTCTTCTCTTTCATCTCCGTCTCGGTTGCCGCTCCAACCTTGATTACAGCAACCCCACCTGCCATCTTAGCAAGACGTTCTTGCAATTTCTCTTTGTCATAGTCAGAGGTGGTCTCCTCGATCTGAACACGGATCTGTTTAATCCTGCCTTCGATCGCTGAAGGTTTTCCTGCCCCCTCCACAATGGTAGTATTATCTTTATCAATCACCACTTTTTTAGCCCTTCCCAGATCATCCAACTTTAAACTCTCAAGCTTAATTCCAACATCCTCTGAGATGGCCCTGCCGTCGGTTAGGATAGCAATGTCTTCCAACATCGCCTTTCTTCTGTCTCCAAAACCAGGTGCCTTGACCGCGGCACACTTCAGTGTACCCCGAAGTTTATTAACCACCAAGGTAGCCAGGGCTTCTCCCTCAACATCCTCTGCGATCACCAAAAGGGGTTTGGCCGTCTTTGCCACTGACTCTAAGATGGGGAGAAAATCCTTCATGTTAGAGATCTTCTTCTCATAAATAAGAATATATGGGTCCTCAAGAACGGCCTCCATCTTTTCAGGGTCTGTCACAAAATAAGGGGAGATATACCCCCGGTCGAACTGCATTCCCTCAACGATCTCGAGAGTGGTCTCCATCGATTTAGCTTCCTCTACGGTAATGACACCTTCCTTGCCCACCTTATTCATCGCCTCAGCAATGATGTTCCCAATCGCAGGATCATTATTGGCAGAGATTGTC
>JBBIRT010000234.1:0-2054 GCA_037441725.1 Deltaproteobacteria bacterium
AGTGATGGGACAAGCTGATGTTTCCACTATAAAATTTTCTCCGACATCCCTGCCTCATTCCCCGAATAAGTGGAGCATTAAGAATTCCGATAAGTTGGATTTGACATAAGAAAGAAATTTATTTATATTGTTTTTCGAGCCGGAGTGGTGAAACTGGTAGACGCACGGGACTCAAAATCCCGCGGTCGATTCGACCGTGTCGGTTCGACTCCGACCTCCGGCACCAAAGATTTCAATCACCCAAGTTCTCACAAGGGGTCTTTTTATCATTAAAAAGACCCCTAAAATCAACTATTATTAGCATTCACCTAATGTTTTTCCATCCAGTCTTCCCATGTTTTCCATTGGATTTGATGTATCTTGGGCCATTCAGTATGAACGTAAGGCTGCATCACATACGGTTGAGCGCTTCGATAAACGGGGATGACCATCGCATCTTCGGAAGCCTTCCTTACGGCATCCTGCATCGCCTTCTTCATCGCCTTTTCTTCATACGTATGGAGAGCTTTTTCGCATGCCGCAAGGTACTCGGGGGTCTTTTTGATAAAATCATAACGATAGGTAGCGGGTCTCGGTCCCCAATGCTGATAAAGATCTGTACCAGAAGGATGGATTCCTGATGCTCCAAAAGCAAGTTCATCCCATCCCCCGGGGCCGAAAAGCTGAGCAGCGTAACGCCCAGCATCAGCAATATCAATCGTAACCCTGATCCCCACTTCACCGAGATATGATTGAATGGCTGTGGCTCCGTCTTTTAACCCTGCCATCGTCATCAGCTTTACATCGAATCCATTCGGGTAGCCTGCTTCTGTGAGTAATTGTTTGGCCTTTTCAGGATTATAAGGTCTAAGGTTAAGCTCAGGGTTATAGGCAGGCGAAAAGGATGGGACAATCTGAGTTAGAGGTTCAAACTGACCAAATCCGATCGCCTTTGCTATCGCTGGCCGATCGAGGGCATATTCAATGGCCTCCAATACCTTTTTCTTGAGGAGAGGTGAGTCTGGTCTTCTGGGTTTGTTGGTATTGGGCAAGAGAACATTCATCATACCAGGCCCCCAATTGATCTTAAATCCTTTCTGTTGTAGATCTAAAGCCATTTTGACATTCGGTATGTCCGCCCAAATATCAGCTTCCTTATTCTCCATTTTCATGGAGGCAGTTACAGGGTCAGGGATGTAATAGTATGTTATGGAGTCTAAGAGGGGGTACCCTTTGCGCCAGTAGTTGTCGTTTTTCACATATTTCAAATAGTTTTCACGCTTGAAATCAACCAACTTGAATGGTCCTGTGCCAATCCCATTCGCCCTGGCCCAATCTTTGCCATTCTTCTCAATGGCAGGGACCGAGACGATCTGTATGTTGAAGGCATAGTTTAGCATTGCAGCACTCGTCAAATCAGTGGCACTGAGTCGCACGGTATATTTGTCAACAATCTCAATCGAATTGATCAGATCACCATCCAATATCCTACCTGTCTTCAAGTTTAACTCCAAATTCGCTTTCAAACTCTCGGCATCAAAAGGTGATCCATCACTGAACGTGACTCCCTTTTGAATGTGGAACGTGAGGGTCTTGGCCTTGGCATCAATCTTCCAAGATTCAAGCAAATTAGGAACAAATCCTCCCTTTTCATCCCAATGGACCAGTCTCTCCGCCCACGGTAAGGCTGCAATGAAATCCGCCGGGGCCCATTCGGGGATATACCCAATGTTTTTCGGTGAAATAACAGAAGTCATAATTCTAATATTGCCTCCTTTGACGGGTACCTCTTTTTTTACCTGGGCTTGTGCCGACGCTAGACTCCACCACCCTGTGACCAAGAGAGCAGCCACGATCAATCCTGCAAAAAAGAGAAGTGACTTTTTTCCTTCGATCCCCTTTTGTGAATTCATACCGATCTCCTTTCTATAGATTGGTTTTCCTTATCATGAACTCTTAATTTTCAGAGAAAAAATTTCTGCCTCTCCAGCTCTACTTGAATGGTTGGTAAGTCATCACTTATATTACGTAAAAAAAATCTTAACAGATTTTATGGGTAAAATTCCATTCTATTA